>NZ_CP026604.1:3146135-3460749 GCF_003063625.1 Saccharobesus litoralis
AGCGGCTAAAAGAGCGGGGTTCAACAACTGCATACTAAACGCATGTGGGGGATTAGGTTGATGGTAAACTGTTTGGCCATGACAACCGATAGCAATAATATCATTGGCTGTCAGGTTTTCTTGTTTAAGTAAATTATTAACCGCATCGGCATAAGCTAGGGTTAAGCGCTGCGTTAGTTTACCTAGAGCTAACAGTGAAGTGTGTTGTGATTGACACAGGGTTAATATTTTATCGCGAATATCTGCTAAGAAAGCCTGAGCAAGGGTTGCTGTTAAATGCGTATTATCTTGTTCAATCTGACACAGAGCAACGTCAATACCATCTGCACTGGTGCCTGACATTATACCAATATACCGTTTGGCAAGCATATGGATTTACCTATTGATTGAGTGAAAATTGCCTTTCATGTTTTGCTATTGCTTGGCAGCCTGTCTTTAAATAAGTTTAATTTGTCCATAAATTGGGTATGGTCTTACCTAGCAAACGCAGCGTTTATATGTTGACGAATACTTAGGGCTAATACAAGCGTTAGCCGCACAGTTTTGTTATAGTGACGACCGTTTTCAGATTAAAGTAGTGATTTAGGTAAATGAGTGATTCTAATTTAGTGTATTCGACTGGGTTAGGTCGAATTAAACAAGAAAAATCCGCACCACAAGCGCAAATTTTTGATGATGGTTTTGTTCGTGTCCGTCGAGAAACAAAAGGTAGAAAAGGTAAGGGTGTGATCACAATAACCGGCGTACCGCTTACGGGTACCGAATTAAAAACGTTAGCACAAAAACTAAAAAAGAAGTGTGGAACCGGAGGCTCAATTAAAGACGGCGTGATCGAAATTCAAGGTGACAAGCGAGATGTCATTAAAGCAGAATTGGAAGCGAATGGTTATAAAGTTAAATTCTCTGGTGGTTAAATTATCAACAGTATATTAGTAATAAATTAGCATAATTTTCAGATTGTTATCTATACTAAATTGAAAACCCAATAGACTGGGTTGTTTTACCTCAAAGAGTGGAAGGGAGTTTCCCAAGTAGTCTTGACGTTTTTTGACAAATAAATATTAAAGGCATCTCTATGGCTTGGTTCGGTAATCTTAAGATATTTCATAAAATATCTTTGATTATTATTTTAACGATAGCAGCGTTTGCTGCCATTATCGTGATTAACGCGTCTTCGCAAAAGCTCACACAACAAGATCTTGCGTTTTTAGAAAGCAAGGTATACCCGATTGTGCAATTGGCAACGGTCAATGAAGTATTACTTGAAAAGGCTGATGATTTATTTACTCAATCAGTGTCTTTTGGAGACGAAGAGTTAAAAGCCCAAGCGGTAGCGGCACTTGCTAAACTAAAAAGTAATTTACAGCGTGTGCAAAGCCTCGACAGTAAGAATGCTGCCGTAATTCGTAAACATCTTAGCCTAGTAACAGATTACCAAACACAATCGTTAGAGATTGTTGATGGTATGCTAGCTGAAACTATAGACTTTTCCGCATTGCCAGCTAAAACCCGTACTAAATCTGAAACGTTAGAAAAAACCCAAGAAGGTTTAAAACAATATAAACAATCGATAGACCAATTACTTAAAGAGACGATTGAGCAAGCCAGAAGTAGTGGTGAAAATGCGCTGCAATCGACAATTTTCTTTGGCGTAGTAATGATTGTTATAGTGGCTTTAATTGCCATTTATGTAGCCCGTTCTATTAGTACAACTGTATCAGAATTGCGTGATTCTCTTGCTGAATTAGCCAGTGGTAAAGGTGAGCTAAGCCATCGATTACAAGTTAGGAATAAAGATGAGTTAGGGCAGTTAGCCACTAACTTTAATCGATTTATTGATACATTAAGCCAATCTATTTCTGATGTGATGGGCGTTTCTCACCCCTTGCTTGATACGTCTACCCGCTTAATTTCTAATACGGAACAAGCTCGCACTTTGACTTCGCAACAAGCTGCAAACGCTGCGCAAACTCAACAATCTATGACTGAGCTTAATCAATCGATTGAAGGGATTAGTGAGTCAGCAGGGCTGGCTAACTCAGCGGCTAATGAAGCTGAGGTGGAAGCGAATAATGGCTTAACTGTGGTGGAAGCCACAATAGAAAACTCGAAAAAACTCAATGAGCAAATAGACACTACATCCAAGTCGATCCACAGATTAGCACAGGATACAGATAGTGTAAGTTCGATCCTTGATGTGATTAACGCTATTGCGGAACAAACCAATTTATTGGCACTTAATGCGGCAATTGAGGCGGCTCGCGCCGGTGAGCAAGGCCGAGGTTTCGCTGTGGTTGCTGATGAAGTAAGAACATTAGCATCGCGCACAGGTGATGCCACCACAGAGATCCGTGATTTGTTAGATAAGCTGCGCAATGCAGCAAGTGAAAGTGTGACAATGATGGGGCAAGCGGAAACCTTGTCGTCAAGCAACGAAGAGTTTGCGATTAAAACCGGTTCGGCACTTGAACAAATTAAAGGCAGTGTGGAAAATATTTCAATGATGAATAACCAAATTGCCACTGCGACAGAAGAGCAAAGTGTAGTTGCCAACCATGTGGTTGATATTATTAATACAATGTCGGAAACCGAACAGCAAATTCAAGGCACATTTAGTTCACTGGAAGAAGTGTCGCATCAATTGCATCAAGCTTCAGACGACTTAATGGAAGCCACTAGCCAATTTAAGCTCTAGTGTCATATGCCATAACAACAAAAGGCGAGAGGTTAATATAGACCGTCTCGCTGTTTGTTATTGGAAAGAAAGCTAATTTGTTGCGTTAATCGGGGTGACGTTTGAATCTTCAGTCTCGTCAGCATTAACACTTTTGCCAACTTGCTGTAACTCGTCAACTTTACCTTTAAACGCGTTACTGAACGATTCTTTATTTTCCGCAATTAAGCGACCAATATTTTCAACTTGTGATTCAGACAAGCCTTCAACTTGCTGTTCAATGACTTCAGAAATAACCTCGGCCAGTTCTAGCATTTTATCGTAAGCGTCTGCTTCTTTTTTACTGGTAAACATTTTGCCGTCTCTGTCGCATTGCCATAAAGCTCTTACACCCATAACTCACCCAATATGTAACTGTTTTTATGTACAGTATATCATGCAGATTTATATTGCAAATCTAATTTAAGAATTTGTTTTAGTCTAATTTAGCCGATTAAATGCGCAAAACGTAAGTTGTGGTTTAGACTTTAATCAAATAAGTATATTTGCAGTCCATTTATTTATTTTTAATGACATAAAAATACTGATTATAAGCAGACAAGTGATTAAAAACGGATTAAAGTTGGCGCATCAAAGCAGTGTGAGTAATTTGAGTCAGGTGAGAGCAGAAACCAACAAGCAAGCAACAGCGAATGAAGAGTCCTTGCTGCGTATTTTTACCGTGCCAGAGGCGCCTGATTCTACATTGGGGCGTATAGAGCAGGAAATTTCGCAAAATTTAAATGGCTTTCTTTCAGAGCATTTAGTGGCTAAAGAGCACAAACTGAGTGAAATTGAAAAAGATTTCTCTGATGCACAATTACCTGAAGAACCGCAGTTTGTTTCTGATCACACCAGTTTTTTGTTAGATAAATTGGTAGCTCAATCCGTTCACACCTCTTCTCCTAGCTTTATTGGACATATGACATCGGCGTTGCCCTATTTTATGTTACCAATGTCAAAAATTATGATTGCTCTCAATCAAAACCTAGTCAAAATTGAAACCTCAAAGGCGTTTACGCCGTTAGAGCGTCAAGTACTGGGTATGATGCACAATTTAGTTTATGGCGGTGCATCGAGTTTTTATCAAGAATATATGCACTCTGAACAGTTTTCACTGGGCGCATTCTGCTCGGGTGGAACAATAGCGAATGTAACTGCGTTATGGGTTGCTCGTAATAACTTGTTTAAGCCAAGTGGCAATTTTAAAGGTGTTGCCCAAAGTGGTTTATACAAAGCCTTATTGCATTATGGCTATAAGGGCGCTGCAGTTTTAGTGTCGGAGCGCGGTCATTATTCATTGGCTAAGTCAGCCGATTTACTCGGCATTGGCCGTGAAGATGTCATTGCAATTCCAACCGATGCTAATAACCGTGTCGATATTGATAAGTTACGCAGCACAGCAAAACAGTTGCGTGATAATGGTATTGCCATTTTAGCTATGGTTGGGGTTGCCGGTACCACAGAAACCGGTAATATTGATCCACTGGCTGAGATGGCTGCAGTCGCGAGTGAAGTTGGGTGTCATTTTCATGTCGACGCGGCTTGGGGTGGTTCCACCCTGTTTTCGCATAAATACGCTTCCTTACTGGCTGGCATTGAGTTGGCTGATTCTGTGACTATTGATGCCCATAAACAAATGTACGTGCCTATGGGTGCGGGCATTGTTTTGTTTAAAGATCCTTCCTTGGCAGGACATATCGAGCACCACGCAGAATATGTACTAAGAAAAGGTTCAAAAGATTTAGGTAGCCATACGTTAGAAGGTTCGCGTCCTGGTATGGCCATGTTGGTCTTCGCCAGTATGAATATTTTGGGCCGAAAAGGTTATCAATTGTTAATCGACCGAAGTATTGAGCAGGCACGTTACTTTGCGGAATTGATAAACCAACAAGACGATTTTGAGTTGGTCTCTCACCCTGAGTTATGTTTACTGACTTATCGTTATGTTCCTGCGCCACTTAAGGCGATTTTACGCAGTGGTAACCAAGTACTTATTAGTCAGGTTAATGAGTATCTTGATGACTTAACTAAGTATGTGCAAAAGCGCCAACGTGAAGCCGGAAAATCATTTGTTTCTCGAACTCGTATTAATCCGAGTATTTATCAAGGGCAATCGATTACGGTTTTTCGAGTCGTGTTGGCTAATCCACTAACAACGCAACAGATTTTACAAGATGTTTTGCAAGAGCAGCGAGAATTAGCGCAAACCAGTCAAATTGCCCTGCCAATGTTAATGAAAATGTTAGCGCAATGGCAAGCCGCTTAAGACCTTATATATTAAACTAACCGTCTTACATCGACATTATACCGAGTGATTTTTCGTACTCTTTACGATGAAGCTCGCGAAGCTTAGACATGTAATTTGATTCACTGGGTACATCAATGTAAGGTAATATCTCGCGCACTAAATTATCGGGCGCAGCTAAATTGTTAGCATTCGGCTGACTAATTCTGAATTTGATAAATTTGTCTTTTTGAACAAATAAATAAGAGTAGGATGTGTATTCTAAGCCGGATAATAAATAAATTTTTGTTTTGGCTTTGAGCCCTGAATATTGCTTGCCGTGCCAATAAAATTGGTAAACCGACACTTCTTTTCCTTCACGTTTTTGATACAAACCTTGGGCTACGGCGTTATCTATTTCTGAAAAAATATTGCGCATTTCACTGCTAAGTAAATAACGATTATGCTGCCAAGAGAAGTGGCGGATCGGATAGGTGTATATGGCAATTTCGTCTTCATCGTAGTAGCGATTTTCATAGCGAATGCTGGCACCGAGTAAGGGCTCTTCGTAGGTATGTCGCTCTAGCATGACTAAGCTAGCAGTTTGGTCTGGAAACTTTAGATCTTTGTCATAGTTGCTTGGGATCACTGGTAAAGGTTTAGGGGGTGCTTTTTCTGTTACCAGAATGGGATTTGTGACTTGGTTATTTTGTTGAGTGCTGTTGCAACTCAATAAAGCCAAGGGAATAAGTAAAACTTGGCAGATAAACTTCAACATCAGCCGCACCTTAAAATATAACCACAATTGTTATAATACTAGTTAATATTGCTAGTTTAGATGGACTATTTTTAGCCTTATAGCGAAGTATTCTCAGCCAGAACTGCTAATAACATAGCTTAATTAAAAATCGAGTTTTCTTGCTTGTCTGCTCGCATGTTAATTGAGTTCGCGTATACTTATAGATAATTGACACAAAAGAATAAATTTATGGCCAAACCTGCCAATACTCCTCAATATCACCCATTACTGGCTGAGAAAGTCGCAGCCTTTGTTGAACAATCACTGGCTCCCGTATCGTTTGAACAACTCTGCCATCAGCACAATACGTTAGATAACCATGCCCAACGTGAAATGCACGCTTGTCTGGAAGCGTTAGATGCAGAAGGGCGGGTGATTTTGGCCAAAAAAGACCAATATTCTACCCCTGAAAAATTGGGCTTGGTCACAGGTAAGGTTATTGGCCATCGCGAAGGGTTTGGCTTTTTAAACTCGGGTGCAGGCAAAGACTTGTTTATAGCAGGCCACATGATGACTGCTTATATTCACGGTGATTTTGTATTGGCTAAACTAGGCGGTTCTGACAAGAAAGGTCGACGTGAAGCACGTTTAATTCGTGTTTTACAAAGCCGTCAAGAAGCCATTGTCGGCCGCTATTTTGTCGAGCATGGTTTAGGGTTTGTCGTACCGGATGATAGTCGAATTCAACATGAAGTGATTATAGAGCCGGGCAACAATAAAAATGCCCGTCACGGCCAAATGGTGGTGGTTGATTTAATTAAACGCCCGTCAAAACGCACCAGTGCGATTGGTAAAGTATCGGAAGTATTGGGTGATCACATGGCACCGGGTATGGAAATTGACGTTGCTTTGCGCAATTACGATATTCCGCATAGTTGGTCGCGCAAGGTGCTTAAAGAATTAGATAAAATAGCGGACGAAGTTCCTGAACAAGCTAAATTAGAGCGACAAGATCTACGTCAGTTACCCTTGGTGACCATAGATGGTGAAGATGCCCGCGACTTTGATGACGCGGTTTATTGTGAGCGTAAGCGTTCTGGTGGTTGGCGTTTATGGGTAGCGATTGCTGATGTGAGTTATTACGTGCGGCCAGGTACCGAATTGGATAACCAAGCACAAGAAAGAGGCACATCCGTATACTTTCCTGAGCAAGTCGTGCCTATGTTGCCTGAAAAGTTATCTAACGGCTTATGTTCACTTAACCCTAATGTTGATCGCTTGTGTATGGTCTGTGAAATGACCATTAGTGAAGCTGGTAATTTGTCGGGTTATCAATTTTACCCTGCGGTGATGAATTCACATGCACGTTTAACTTACACTAAAGTGGGTAAAATTTTAGATGGTGATGAAAAGTTACGTGAGCAATATCAAGCTCAAGTACCACACCTAGAAAATCTGCACCAAATGTATCTGCGTTTAAAAGAACGACGCATGGAACGAGGTGCTATAGAATTTGAAACGCCAGAACCCAAATTTATTTTTAATGCTGATCGCAAAATAGATTCGATAGAGTTGGTTGTACGAAATGACGCTCACAAGCTAATCGAAGAAAGTATGATTTTAGCGAATGTTGCGGCGGCGAAGTTTATTGAAAAGCATAAAGCACAAGCGCTATTTCGCGTACATGAGCCGCCAGAAGGTGAGCGTTTAACTAAATTTATCGGTTTCTTAGGTGAACTTGGCATTACAGTCACTTTAGATAATCAAGATATTAGCCCACATACATACAAAGCTTTAGTCGAGCGCATTCAAGGTCGGCCTGATCAAGAGCTGATACAAACCATGATGTTACGCTCTATGCAGCAAGCTATATATAGTGGTGATAATCAAGGACACTTTGGCTTAGCGTTGAAAGGTTATTCGCATTTTACCTCGCCTATTCGTCGTTATCCTGATTTAGTTTTGCACCGAGCGATTAAATCTGTGTTGGTACAGCAAAAAGCCGCCAAGCGTCAAGGTGGTGAGTTTCAATACCAAGCGGAAGATATTGACCAGTTAGCTGAGCATACTTCAATGACTGAGCGCCGAGCTGATGAAGCCACGCGTGATGTGGCTAACTGGCTTAAATGCGAATTTATGCGTGACCATATTGGATGTACTTATGGCGGTGTTATTTCTGCGGTCACGAGTTTTGGCTTTTTCGTTCGTGTGCATGATTTGTACATTGAAGGTTTAGTGCATATTGGCTCCTTGGGTAACGATTACTATATTTTTGATAATGCCAAGCAACGTTTGGTTGGCGAGCGTACGCGTCAGGTTTATAAATTGGGAGATGAAGTCGTCATTCAAGTAACATCAGTAAACCTTGAAGAAAAGAAAATAGACTTTATCATAGCGCCGCCCGACGCTAAGTTGGATGAGATTGATGATAGGCGCGCGTCAGCCAGTACTAAGCAGCCGTCTAAGTCAGAACAATTGCGTAAAGAAAGTAGCGGCCAAGAACGAGCTGGATCGCGAAGCGACAAGAAAAACTCAGCTAAAAAGAGCCGTCGTTCGGGCAAAGGTAAATCTAAAGCCAAAACCAAAGGTAGTCGCACGCAACAATTAATGCAGCAAGAAAAATCAAAAGGCAAGGCCGGTAAGAAACCGGCAGCTAAGAAAAAAGCAGGGGCTGCGTCAAGCGGCGCCTCTAAAACTAAGCGCAAAAGTAAAAAGCGTTAGGAGATACAGAGTTTGAGTAAGTCTGAAACCATTTATGGTTTACATGCAGTTGAAGCGGCTTTGCAAAATGAACCTGAGCGATTCATTGAATTGCATGTGCTTAAAGGTCGAGAAGATAATAGATTAAATAGTATTTTACACTTAGCTAAGCGGATTGGTTTGCCGGTGCAAACGGCTAACCGACGGGCATTAGATGAGAAAACCCATAATGCGAGGCATCAAGGTGTTGTCGCGCGTGTAAAAGCCGCGCCTACATTAAATGAATCAGATTTAGATGTGATCCTTGATAAAAAAGGCCAATCTATCTTTTTACTTGTGCTCGACGGCGTGACGGATCCGCATAATATTGGCGCTTGTTTACGCACGGCAGATGCAGCAGGTGTAGACGCGTTAATTGTTCCAAAAGATAAATCAGCTAGTTTGACATCAACCGCACGCAAGGTGGCGTGTGGTGCTGCAGAAGCCGTACCTTTTATTCAAGTGACTAATTTATCGCGTACGTTAAAACATATACAAGACAAAGGCATTTGGATAGTGGGTACCGCAGGTGAAGCAACATCAACTTTGCATCAAGCTAAGTTAACCGGACCTATGGCATTGGTTATGGGAGCAGAAGGTAAAGGCATGCGCCGATTAACTCGTGAAAACTGTGATGAACTTATTTCTATCCCGATGGCGGGTGAAGTGTCTAGCCTGAATGTGAGTGTCGCGACGGGGGTTTGTTTATTTGAAATAGTGAGACAACGAAATTTATAGTTTTCTTGCTTGTTGCAACCTTGTTTCGTTGTAAAATAGCAAGCTATTCGTGCTGAGTGATAGCACAAATAGCTTGCAACCAATAAGATTGACCTTTAATCGTATATGGTTGGAATAGCTTGGCGTTTATGCTCTGTTTTGCGGTAGATATCGATAAGTTTATTGGCAACGTCTTCGGCTACCGCTTTCCCTTCTAAAAAGTCATCTATTTGGTCGTAGGTGATCCCTAACGCATTTTCATCTTCTTTTTGTGGGTCTAACTCTTCTAAATCAGCAGTAGGTGCTTTAGTGATTAAGTGCTCTGGTGCACCTAACTCTTTGGCTAATGCTCTGACTTGGCGTTTACTCAAGCCAAATAATGGCACTAAATCACATGCACCGTCACCATACTTCGTAAAGAAGCCAGTGATATTCTCAGCTGAATGGTCTGTACCTAATACTAATCCACCTAACATACCGGCAATCTCGTATTGAATGACCATGCGTGTACGGGCTTTGACGTTGCCTTTTACAAAGTCGATTAACTCATTTGATTGTGGTTTTAAACCCGCTAAGTTTAATTGACTTAGGGTTTCACTATGAATGCCATCTGCTCCCGGTTTGACATTGACGGCTAAGCTTTGTGAAGGCTGGATGAAATCGAGGGCCATTTGCGCATCGGCTTCGTCTGCTTGAATATCGTAAGGTAAACGCACAGCAACAAATTGATAGCCTTGACCATTTTCATTGAGTTCATTAACGGCTAGCTGGGCTAATCTGCCTAGCGTGGAAGAGTCAACTCCACCACTAATTCCCAGTACCAAGCTTTTAACACCGGCACTTTTCATTTGTTGTTTGATAAAGTCGATACGGCGGCGGATCTCAAATTTTACGTCTATTTGAGGCTGAACTTTCATTTGTTCTACTATATATGCTTGGTCCATATTCTTGATTTAGTTGGGGTAATTGACAAGATATATTCAATAATATCTAAAAAACTTGATCGAAACGACAATAAGTTAGCTATTATTGAGTATAAATAAAGTGAATCTTACTCAAGTCAATATTTGTTAAGGGAGTGAGTAGCCAGTGATACGTGTACAAATTTAAACATGATCAGTTGAGTTATCGCTTTTAAACAACAATTAAACCAAATAGGGGAAGGAAAATAATAATGAAATGTGTAACCGCTATTATTAAACCGTTTAAGCTAGATGATGTACGCGAAGCGTTAGCTGAAGTGGGAGTGACAGGCATTACCGTTACTGAGGTAAAAGGCTTTGGTCGTCAAAAAGGCCATAAAGAGACGTATCGCGGTGCTGAATACAGCATAGATTTTTTGCCTAAAGTGAAGTTAGAGATCGTACTGGCTGATGATCAAGTTGAAAAAAGTATTGAAGCAGTCATGAATGCCGCGAGCACAGGTAAAATTGGTGATGGTAAAATATTCGTGACCAATGTTGAGCATGTGATCCGCATTCGAACTGGCGAAGAAAACGAAAGCGCCTTGTAATCGGTTAAATCATACAAGTTATAGGCAAAGCGATCAGGTTTTAGGGGAAGCTGTCAAAGCTACCGCGTCCTGCTCTCGCCCCTTACCTGCATCCATGCAGGCAAGCTTCGAGACCCCATGAGCATATGCTCTACTATGTGATTGGGGTTGCCTAAAAGGATTTAGGTAGTAGGACGACGCAGGAGCCAAAGTCGAGAGTAAGCGCTGACAATGAACCATAAGGCCTGAGCGAGAAGACTATAGCTAGGATAATCTAGCTAACTTAACTAACGCTATTGATTAATTATTGTATTCAAACTCCAACTCTCCAACTTGATGCCAAAAATGGCTGGTATCCACCACTTCTACTAAACCGGCTAGCGAATCAGAAAACTTTTCAATTTCTTCTGCTTTATGTGGGTTGAATTGGCGAATGTAGTTTAACTGTTGGTCTATTTGTGCCAGATTGCTTTCTCCAACGGGCAAAATGTTGAGCCACAAGCTGCTTAATTGTGCTTTGTTCAACGTTTGACGAATAAAGTGCTGAATATTTCTTACGTTGGCGCCCGCTCGCGATTGCTTGGGTATGTCGACTTGATTTGGCTGTATTTGGAAGATTAATTCATCTTGTATCGCTTTGCCATTACGACTAAATAAATCAATTGAGCGAATTAATGGCGGTTTACGTTTGTCATCATGGATGATTTGAAAAACTGAAATTCTGTTTTTATTGACCGGCGACTGCAGTTTGGTCAGTGTTTTGAGCTCTTGCGTTTTATAGTCAGCGACTAACAGGCGATCAAAATAAAAACCTTGGCGATTTTTAAATATGCCATAGCCTATACTTGGATAGAAGTTAATAAATAATGTACGTAGTGCGCGTTGCAGTAAGACAAATTTATCGTACTTGTCGTTAACCTTTAATCGCTCAGCATTAGATTCAAATAGCTTTTGCATAAAGCCAACGACTTTTTCTTGCTGTGGATCAACCAGCTCAAGGTGTAGATCCATACTTTCTAAATTGATCCCCACAACGCGATATAAAGTTTTATTTAATGCATTAGCCTCGCCAAATTTAATAAAGTCACTCGCGGTAACTTGTACCACATCACCTTGTACTAAAGGCAAGCTCATGGTCGAGGCTCGCACTTTTAAGCCGCAGGTGGACATATCCATAGAAGTGCAAGCCATCGTATCAGAGTACTTTTGATGCGTTAATGCTAAACGAGTTTGATAAAAGTAGCGGATTTCTTGGCGCGCGCATTGCGGCTCAACACTGAGTATAGATATATTGGCGACTTTTAAACGTGGTGCCATTAACGATGTCAGTTTTTGAGTATTCTCTGCGGTTAATTGATATTTAGCTGGAGGAACAAGTAATTTTTCATGCTCTGTTAAGCGTTGCAGCATGACACAATGGGTTAAATTATTAATTGGCTCTAAGGCCGTATTCGCGTCCTCTTCACTGCTATACCAGTTATATTTAATGGTGTGGATATCCTCAGGTGCAATTGCAAACGCTTTAACACTGAATACAGCGAGTGTTCCGTGTTTTTTAGCAAAGGCTAAAAAGGGCATTAATAAATCTTTTTGCTGCAGTTCACTGAGTGTGGCCGATAAAAAAACAACTTTATCTTGGCGAATAAATTTAATGGCTAATAAGGTTTCATTTTGCGCGAGTGGTAATTGCGGCCAATTTGCATAAATGATTGAATGCAGGCGTTGGGCTTTTCGCTCATCTTCAAAAAATGTTAACTCTTGCTTGGTAAATTCATTAGTCAGGCAGTGACGTACAGCTGTGGCTTGATTATCTTTTACACTAATAAATATGGGTAACCAATGGGTTTGCTTTAATAAGTGATCTTCAATTAAGCGGGATTCAGCTAAATCTTTTGCGTTGGCAATATCAACTTTAAAGCGCGCTCTGTTTTCTGTTATGTAGCCATCTAAAAAACTAGCCCAGTCAAAGGAGTCACTTTTTAATGCGATACCGATTTTTTGACTACCATCAGGTTCAGGCTTATTGGAAGTGAACATCACTTTGTATTCAAACGTAGGCTCACAATCGAATGTATAATCACGAGTTAAAGAGTGAAAATTGACTTGAATGGTTTGCCCTAACTTTATTAAGCCAAATGGCTCAACTTTGAGCTGGCAGCCGCTGCGTGAAATATTCGAGGTAAATAGCTCAGTAGGCTCTAAATCGGGAGCTGAGACAATAACGGGTTTAGACAGGTAAATGCGCTCTTCCAGACGGCGCGTGGTGCGTCCTAAAACCGTCATTGGTACTTCATATTCTTTTATTGCCTGCTCATATTTATATTGTTTTTCGTACTCTTGATATTGGGCGGGGTCGGTGATTGCTTCGTATACACCTTCGGTATATTGATTGCCAAACTTTTCGACTTCTAAAACAAACATACGCTTGCCGACAGGATCTAGGTAAAAGCGTTTGTCACCCCAATTAAATTCACTGACGTCGTATTCACTGAAGGTCGACATGTCGATAGAGCGTTGGAATGGTTTAAATAATCGCGCTAATTCGCCCTTAATTGAAAACTGTTGAGGTTTGGTTAGCCGGCTGCAGGTTTTATCAAAGGCCAGTGGAAAAGTAGATTTATTGTAATAGGGGATAAGCAGATCGACGAATTTGCGAAGTTTAGGATCCAACTTAGCAGTATTACTAACCATACATCATTATTATCAATTATTGGTTTGCTGAGTATAGGTGATAATACGAGCGGTTGGAAATAAGTAAAGTGACTGATTTTCAGTTAAATGGTCGATTAAGCTGAAAATAGCTTGTGGTAAATAAAAAGTAGAGAGATAGATATAAAAAAGGGTGCTCATTGGCACCCTTTTATGACGTTTAAGGAGCATGTGTTAATTAATGTAGTACACGAGCTCGAATAGTACCGTCAATTTGCTTTAATTCTTCTAACGCTGCTTCTGCGTCATCTGAATCAACTTCAATCACTACATACCCAATTTCGGCATTGGTTTGAAGGAACTGAGCTGAGATATTGATGTTTTTCTCAGCAAACAATAAGTTGATTTTTGTTAACACACCCGGTTGGTTTTTGTGAATGTGTAACAAGCGGCTGCGACCTGCATGCTCAGGTAGTGACGCTTCAGGGAAGTTAACCGCAGAAAGCGTAGAGCCGTTGTCGCTATATTTAGCCAGTTTACCAGCTACTTCGATACCGATATTCTCTTGCGCTTCTTGAGTGCTACCACCAATGTGCGGCGTCAAAATAACATTGTCTAAACCGCGTAGTGGCGATTGGAATTCTTCATCATTACCTTTTGGCTCAACTGGGAATACGTCAATAGCTGCGCCAGACAGTTTGCCACTTTTGATTGATTCCGCTAATGCATCAATATCGACCACAGTACCGCGTGAAGCATTGATTAAGATAGCACCTTGCTTCATGGCTTCTAAGTCGGCCGCACCAAACATGTTTTTAGTTTGTGGCGTTTCAGGTACATGAAGTGATACCACGTCAGCCTTGGCTAATAGATCTAACTTAGAGACTTGCTTAGCGTTACCTAAAGGTAGCTTATCTTCTACATCATAGAAAATAACCTGCATGCCGATAGTTTCAGCCAAGATACCTAGCTGCGTGCCGATGTGGCCATAGCCGATAATACCTAGCGTTTTACCACGGGCTTCGTATGAACCTACAGCTGACTTATCCCAGCCACCACGGTGGGCTTTGGCATTTTTAGCAGGGATTTGACGTAATAATAATAAGGTTTGGCCTAATACTAGCTCAGCTACGCTACGCGTGTTTGAAAAAGGAGCATTAAATACAGGTACACCTAAGGCTTGTGCTGCACTTAAATCAACTTGGTTAGTACCAATACAAAAACAGCCTATGCCAACTAATTTTTCAGCAGCGTTTAAAACTTTTTCGGTTAAGTGAGTACGAGAGCGAATACCAATAAAATGAACGTCCTTGATTTTTTCAATCAGCTCTTCTTCAGGTAATGAAGTTTTCAAATACTCAATATTTGAATACCCATTGTTACGTAAGGTTTCCACGGCTGTTTGATGCACGCCTTCTAGTAGAAGGACTTTGATTTTATCTTTAGCTAAAGAATAGTTGCTCATTTTCTCTGACCAGTTGGGTATCGTTTACTACGCAAATAACTAGATATTCTGGTTGCTTGCGCCTCACGTACCGTAAAAATACATAAAACGAATCGATATAATTGTACTGTTTTTTATATCTCTTTTACACCGTTATTATCGGCGACCAACACGATATCTGCGCCGCGATGCGCAAACAAACCATTAGTGACAACGCCGACTATTTGGTTGAGTTGGGTTTCTAAGTGCATAGGGGCATCTATGCGTAAGTTGTGAACGTCTAAGATCACATTGCCGTTATCGGTAACGACCCCTTGGCGGTAGACAGGATCACCACCAAGACTGACAATTTCTCTGGCTACATAACTGCGTGCCATCGGGATAACTTCAACAGGTAGAGGAAATTCACCTAATGTGTCTACCATTTTGCTGTCATCAATTATGCAAACGAACTTTTTAGCGACAGCCGAAACGATTTTTTCTCGAGTTAACGCTGCACCACCGCCTTTGATCATGGCTTTATCCGCGTTTATTTCATCTGCGCCATCAACATAAACATCTAAACTATCTACGTCATTTAAGCTATATACTTCAATACCGAGTGCTTTTAATTTTTCGGTGGACGCTTCTGAGCTTGACACGGCACCTTTTATTTCATGCGCGATTGGCGCAAGTGCGTCAATAAAATAATTTACGGTAGAGCCAGTGCCAACACCAATGATGTCGCCTGGTTTGACAAATTTTACTGCGGCTTCGCCCACGGCTTTCTTTTTTTGATTTTGATCCACGTTTGGTTTACCTGTCGCTGGTTTATTAGTGTGTCTGACATTAAAACAAAAGCTTTTGCGGCTTATTGGCGTGCGCTAGCTTACTTGAACCAAGCTCTTTGATGGCTTGTTAATCGATGAGAAAATTTTGGCGGGTATGATACGTGAAAGCCTGATTATTCGCCATAAAAAAAGCTGTTATTCAAGCATGTTTAAAATGAAAATATTTCACTTGGGGTAATAATTGTCGGTAATGGCACATCCCAAGCTTGATTTGGTAAAGAAGGTAGATATTGGCAGTCATGCGCTAAGCCCACTAGTAAGGGTTTAGTTTGTGGTTGCAACAAGCTAAATGCGAAGGTGCGATCGTAATAGCCACCTCCCATGCCAAGCCTTTGCCCTTGCTGGTCAAAGGCGACTAATGGAGTAAAAACCACATCCAATTCTTTAACGGGACATATTGCTTGGCTTGATAGCTGGGGCTCACTAATACCAAATTTATTCAGGATTAAAGGCTCGTCTTTTTGGTATTGTAAAAATAACAGATGACCCGCTGTAAAAGGGTGCAATACCGGTAAATAAACCGTGATATTTTGTTGCCATAACCAATCAATAATTAAATGCGTATTTAGCTCACCATCATTGGCGAGATATATAGCCACGTTTTTAATTGGCTGTTGATGGCAATGCGAGTTAAACCATATTTTTACTTGCTTGAGTATAGATTGCGCAGCCGCTTGTTGCTGTTGTGGAGTCAGAGCTTGACGAGCTTGGCGTATTTGTTGGCGTAGGGCTTTTCTGGGTTCGAGAGCTTGTTTGGTCATCTTTGGTTTTATATTAATAGCGTTTATTTAATCAATGTCACGTACGACAATTGCTGGGTTATTAACAGGCGAAGATCATCGACTTGCTCTACAGGAAAAAAGAACTTTAATTGACCACCTTTGGTATAAGGGAAATGCACCAAGCCAACTTGATTTTGATCAGTTAGCCAAGCAAGTTGGCCGATGTCATAGTGAGTCAGATTTTGCTTATTAATTTTATCCAGTACCACTTGGCTTATTTGCTTGCCAGATAATTTGTGTTCATTAACTATGATGGCGTCGGGTGTCACCTGAATACAAGAGTGAATATTCTCAACCCATTGCTCAGATACTAATTTTTCGCTTGGCAGAAAACCGCCAATAAATGCGCCAATGAGCACAAAGCTAATCGCGCTAGCATATTCTTGGTTTGTGCAAACATAAATACTGGCGATTAAGGTAAAAAAACAAAATTGTTTTTGCCAATAAGAAAGGTGTAACCAGCGTTGTTTTATCTTTTGCCAAATGGGCATGTTTCATCCTGTGAGTATATAACCACTTGCTAAATTGTAGGGTCGATTTTACATCGACAAACCTTTCGTTAGCCGAAATAAATTCGGCCCTACAATGGAACGGGTCTTTAATCTCGCACGCTTTTCTACTTAGGTTGCTAATAAAACGAACTCAACAACATGTCAGAACTTTTGTGTCGCAGTACTATTATACGTCCTGATTCAGGTCTTGTTAACTCAAACTGGAATTAAGCGTAAGCCGAAATATGGGTTTCGCGAGGTAAGCTATTAGTGTGGTAATGGCGCTGTATTTTGAGTGCGCGCGTAGTGATACGTTCGTCAGCTTGGGCAATCGTATCGCTAAAACGTAGTGTTGCTTCAGAAGAATTTGCTGTAGCGGTTACGTTATTATCTTGATTAAGTGCGGCCGTTTCTTCATAGGCTAAAGAGGCTTTGGCTTCAAATACCGGAACAGGCTCAACGTTGATATTCTCAGCTTCTATTGCATCGGCTTTAATAACCTTGGCAGGTGCACTAGGTTGGCTGGGCGTTGCAGCGCTAACGTCGGGCGAATTTTGACTTGACTCTATTGTGTCTTGTAGCATTTCAGCTTGCGCTGACTGGCGTTTAGATGCCGCTTCTGCTGCAACACGACGATCCTGAGCTGAAGGTTCAGCAGGCGCTAGTGCGGCTCTTTGCACTTGCTCCATTTTACGGGCTGTAGCCTCAGGGTCGTTAGGCACTTCCGACACATCAATTTTGACTTCACCACCGACAGCGTAGCGATTACCATCAGGGCCTTTTTCATATTCATAGCTAGGTGAACCCGCATATTGGCCACCGATAGATGCGTGTGCTTGTTCATGCGTTTTGACTTCGCGATCACGCTCTTTTAATTCGGCTAGTTGTTGGCGTTCTTGCTCTTCTTGTTGAGCTTGCTGACGATCTTTACCACGATTTTCTTGATCGTCCGTCGCGTCTTTTTGTTCGCCTTGGTTTTGTACATCTTGCTGGCGTGACTCTTCAGCCTGAGCTTGTTGTTGTGATTTTATATAATCGTAGGTAAGAGGCTGCTGTCGGCCAGCTGCTTTTTCGCTATCTGAGCCTAAACCACGCTCGGCGGCGGAATTTTCGGATTCAGTGGTTTGCGGAATTAATTGACGGGCAAGCGCATCTTTACGGGCCTGCTCTGTGTGCGGGTTTGCCGTATTGAGATTTAAGTTAACAGGAAACTGGGTAACTATGTTCATGGTCAGTCAGTTTGCTCGTATACGCGCCTATCAAATTAAAAAACTATCGAATTAATCAGCGTTAAGCTTTTAAGTCGATAATTTTACCAATTACTTCGTCAGTTGTTTGTAACGCTTTGATATTGGCACTCGCGGCATTACGTTGCTCTAACAAAGAGGTTAATTTATCTGTAGTAGACGTTATTGGCTCACGGTTAGCGTTTTCAGCTAAGCTTTGTTCTTCTGCTTTGCTTTGTAATGCTTCGCGTTGTTGCGGCAAACTTTCTGATGCAATTTTGTGGGAGGTTTGGCTTATACCCTCTGATGCTTTTTGTAACCCTGCTAAACTTGTATTAAAAGCGGATCCAATTTGCATACAACCACCTATTGCAAAAAAACATATTGTTTGGCTGTGAAAAAAATCACATACCGACTACTACACCTCTTTCTATTATCGTATAAAAATCAGACAAATTAAAGTTTTTGATAGATCTTACAGCAATTATTGGTGAAGCTGTATATGCAAGCACTGATGGCCTTTTTACTGTTATTTTGCCAAGTTAAGCCATCTTAGATTGGTGGGACCCATTTAATCTCTATGCTTCGCGCAGGGGTGAACCTATGCTTCAGCATCCTTTATTCACAATTTCTCTACTTAAGGTCGATAATAAGCTTCCTCTGTAATTTCATGGTCTGTGAGTAGATGAGTCATTAAATCTGCCCATGAATCAAACAAAACATACCGGATTGTGACTCTGAAGTTTTCCCATAAAAAACGCTTTGAACCGTACTCTTGCCGACACTGTTGGTACGCTCCATCTGTCAATTCAAAGATTTGATGGTAGAAAAAGGCAAGCAAGGTCAGTAGGTACATGTTGTAACTTAAATTCTCGTGGCCATGACCGTAGTTATGTTCAACTTCATACCCTTGGTTTTTAAGGCTGTTGAAGCATTCGTTTTCTATTTTCCATCGACAGCGCCCTGCTTTCGCCAACGCAATCACATTGTCTTTATTTATCTCAATGTCACTGACCCAGCTACCAAGATATGTCTGTTTACCCTTTTTGATTTGCCGATATTCTAGATAATTGACATGGATACTCTTTTCGCCACCATGAAGTGGCACATCATTTTGCCAACTAAATTGGTGAGTCACGTCTTTTTCATCTGTGTATGACTGACTAGATAGTGACTCATAAGCCGCTAACCAGTCATACAGGTACTTATGGTCATCTTTCTTTGCCATAAATAGAAAGCTAAACCCTTCTGCCAATGTCGATTCGATTAAGGGTTGTTTCGACATTAAACCGTCACCGCAAATAATAAAGGATTGACGAGGGTGAGCTTTTTTCAGCCTTTTTACAAAGCGCTTAGCCGCATTCATTTCACAGTCTTGTTTTTTCGCACCGTCTGTATTTTTTATGGCTTCAGGCATAACCGGAATAACCTGTCGCTGACTTGGATGCATAATGGCACCTTGTAATACCGCATGGTTATAGGTGATTTCGCCATTACGATGTTGCTTCGTTAGGCAGCCGTCACAGTGGACACTTTTGGAGCTGTGGTATTGAGTTCCATCAATGGCACAAAGGAGTTTACCAGGTAGCACTTCAAAGCTTTGTAAGTGATGATGACGTCTAAGTCGTTCAAAGTAATCTTTAAAAACCGGTGCAAAGCATTCACTGTCTATGGTATCCAGAATGTCTTTCATCTGGTTGTCTTTGGGCGTCTCTTTGATACGAAATAGGGTATTTAAATTACTTCGTTGATACTTTCTCTCTAGTCTTTTTTGGAATTGAACCAGCGAAGGGTCTTGAAAATACATACAAGCAAACGCACTCATGACTGTATCGTGAAGGGTGTACGTGCACTTGCCTTGTTGACGAGGATCATCAAAACTTTCAATATGCGATGACATGGCTTTTCGCAACGCATCGAAACTAAGGTGCTTTTTACTTTTCGTTAAAGAATTCAAAATTATGCAAGCCAATTAATTATGGTATTAGCATGCAACACTTAAATCATTTTGTCTGTGATCTTTTTCCACACTTGTTGTGATCGATTGACCTATCTCGACAAATTTAGCGCGAAAACTTTATTTTTTAGTCCCTTGTAAACCTTGAATTCCTTGGCGTTGTGTATTTACCAATAATTGCTGTAGATCTTAATTGACTAAAGACGATCTTTTTACTCATTTTAAATTTTGGCTAAACCGAATTATTTCTTCAATAAAATCATCAAGATGCGAAATAAAAGGCGCGTGAGAAGCTTTAGCGAAAACTACTGACTCGGCAGAAGGTTGAAAAACTTTAATTTTTTCTATGGCTTTTTGCGGGACAAGCGCATCTAAGCGTCCATATAAACGCAGGGTAGGTAAGGTAATATTACTTATGTTTTTCCGTAAATCAGCTTGTTCTAATATGGTTAATCCGCCTTTTAATGCATTCAAATGGGGCGAAGGATATTCGAGTAATTGCTGTTTCAATTGGCGAATATCTTGTTTTGCAGTTGGGCTGCCCATGGCTTGAATGGCTAAAAAGCGTTCAAGTGTGACTTGATAGTCTTGTGCAAGCTGCTGCTGAAAACCGCTTAATACAGCGGGTTTAATACCTGGCCAGTCTGTTGTTTGACAAGCTTGAAAGTAAGGCGTGCTGGCAATGGTGATAAGTGCAGTGAGTTTACTTGGGTGGTGCAGCGCTAAGTACTGAGCTACCAAACCTCCCAGAGACCAACCAGCAATTATGCCAGGTTCATTAATATCATTGGCAATATCGTCGCTGATTGCCGCTAAAGTGTACGGTTCTAAATCACGCTGACTTTTATTACCAAATCCAGCAATATCTAAGCACTTTACGCGAAATTTAGTCGATAATTTTTCGACGACAGGTAACCAAACAGCTTGGTTCATGCCCCAACCATGGACAAAATAAATAAGCGGTTTATTATTCAAGTTATACTCTCAATCAAGGATGACACTATGCGATGGCCGCGCAGTCTAGCACAATTTTCGATAGGTAAGGGTGCAATGTCTTTACCTTGTTTACTGTGCGATGAGCCGCAAAACAATCATCATCATATATGCGATACTTGCTGGCACGACAGTTTACAGTTCAGCCTATGTCACTCTCCTATCGAATTAACACAACATCCACATGCATTAGCAACTATGGAGCTAAAGGCGATAGATGGTTTATGCGTACCTTTTATTTATCAGTGGCCGTTAAGCCATTTGATAACTGCATACAAATATCAGGATAAAACAGCTGTACGTGGTGCATTATCTGCGTTTGCGCAACAAGGCTTACAGCAATGGCAACTAGCAGGTGGTGTTGGAGGAAATGGTGAAGAGTTAAGTATTGACTTTAACAAAGCACCAGACGTTTGGACTCTGGTGCCAAATCATGCTTGGCGTTGGCTTAAGCGCGGGTTTAATCATCTCGATTATTTACAAACGATGGCACTGAATATATCTAATATAAAAGACGTGAGTGGCGGGATAACTCGAACCAAACATACCCATTCGCAAGCTAAATTAACTGCGCATAAGCGGCGTAAAAATTTAGCCTCGGCTTTTCAAGTGAATGTTGATCTGACAGGGCAGCACATTTTGTTGTTAGATGACGTGGTAACCACAGGAGCCACATTATCCTCTCTTGCCCAAACCTGTAAACAGGCTGGGGCTGTCAAAGTTTCAGCTTTTTGTTTAGCTTGGGCGCGTTTAGATTAACGCGCCTTAAAGCTTACTAAAAACAGCACGCTCAGCTTAAGGTTGTAGCATGCTACTGCTAAGCAGCAAGGCGTTATTAAATAACCGCTCAGTTCCTTTCCAGTATCCTCTGAACAGTAAATTATCAGTCCAAGCAATGATTAACCCGTGCTCTAACTTGTGGGCTGTCATTGCGGTTGAGTTATCTATCAGTTGCTGATTGGGCTGACTGGCGTAACCGGCTAATAATGAAGCCGAAGGATAGTTAATTATGTCACTAAATGGCGTTGCGGCTTCTTCCATGACAAGCTGCCTATTTTTAAATAGGGCAATTTCTGATTGGCTATAGCCAAAGGTTAAAGGGTGGCTGGTATCTAATACCCCTTGGAAAACGGCGCCACTAATGCGTTTTAACCCTTGTAGTTTTTCGCGTTCATTGAAAGCAAACTTGTCGTTTTCAAAGTAATTGTTTAACTCTTTGCGAGTTAAAAATGCATTATTAATTAATCCTTGATTGGCACACCATTTTGCAGCGCGTTTTTGTGCCAGCAATATTCCGCCATTTTTTACCCATGCCTGTATTTTTTCTGTAATGCTTTTTGGCAAGTCATAGTAGTAGCCGTCTGGCATATATAAATGAGTGTAATGCTTTAATTGGTATTGTTTTAAGCGATGGATATCTAATTTAACTAAAGGTATTTTTAGTTGGCTGTCGAAATGTTGCCACGCTTCTCCTGCTTCGTACGTATTAATGCCAGAGCCGACTAGCATGGCAGGGTTAATGGCTGTTAACGGCTTAAAGCTACTGCTGCCAAGGTCAACCCCGTTGACGCTTGTCCCGTGGTTAACCGCAGTAATTGTGGTGTGGTGTTGTTTACTGAATTCCGTCAGGTTTGTTATCGCTTGTTCTATATTGGTTTGGCTTTTGGGAAAGATCAATAATGTGCCAGCAGGGTATGTTTGATTTTGGTCGGCGACTTTAATGGTGAAATTGTCATAGGCGACTTTCACTTTAATGTTTGATTGTAATAACTTGGCCAAAAAGCTGGCGTTATTGCTGGTTTGCCAGTCGATGAGCCAAGCGTAATCTGTGTTGCTTAGTTGAGTTTGAGGTTGATAACGGTTGTTTGGTCGCCAAGCATTTTGTGATGATTTTATGCGGTGGAAACTACTTTGGATCGCAATCGCCTCAACACCATGAGATAGCGCTAAATTCCAGTTACTGACATCGTAAAATGTATTGTCTTTAAAGGTTTGACGTAAACTCAATAGGCTTTTTAGTAAGCGATATTGGCTTTGCTGCACGGGTAGCCAATATGAAGATTGGCTGGCATATTGTTTATCTTCATATTTGTAATCGCTGACCAGTGGATACACTTGGATTTTATGCCGATGTAATAAAGTCAGAAGATGCTCAATGTTGGCTGGATCTTTGCCGTGCAACAGGTAACCTACGGTATCGTCTCGTTTCGCTAATTTCTTACTTTCGGCAAAAAAGTTTCGTTTGTAATCGAGTAAGGTAACGCGGTTTTCGATGGCTGCGTCAACTAGGCTTTGCCCAGCAGTAAGTTGATTACGAATGGCTTGGGCAAAGGTGACAGGACCATTATGGCTGTCAATAACTTGTCCTAATGTTGAACCTTGTTCGTACAGAATACCAATTGACCCTTGCAGGTCAGGATAACTAGACGCCTTGCCTAAGTAAAAATCGTCAAATCGTTGCTTGCTAAAATAAGGTTGTTGTTGTTTATCGAATTTTTTTGCCGTGGCATCGGTTAGTAATTTGGTTAGTTGCTGATTTTTTTCTGGGGTTAGCGGGTTAACGCGGCTGGCGATTCCAGGCTGAAAAAAGTAACTATGTGCATGATGCATTTCGTGAAAGTCAGCGACAACATTAGGTCGGTAATGATGAAAAAAGCTTAAGCGTGCTTGAGTTTCCGGTTGATTCGCAGGGACCCAATCGCGGTTTAAATCAAACCAAAAATGATTGCCACGGCCTTTTAACCAGTTTTGTTGGTGTTCAATATGTTGCGCGTCTGCCACAGGATGTAGGCTAGCGTGGCTATTAGCCCATGTGGAATACCTAGCGTAACCATCAGGATTAATTACCGGTTCGATAAATACCACAGCATGCTGTAAATAGTCATCAATATCTGGGCGCGATAGCAGATTGTAGGCCAATTGCACAGCCGCATGAGCGCCGCTGGCTTCGTCGCCATGCGCGGTATAGCCCATCCAAATAAACAGCGGTAACTCGGTAACAACCGGTTTTTCCGCATTTGGGTTAGATAATTGCTCATGCCTGACTCTTAATTCATCAAGGCGTTTTATGTTTTGGCTATTAGAAATGGCATAAACGCGTAAATCTCGTTTTTCATGGCTTGAGCCTAAAGATAATATTTTGACGTGGGAATTATTGTCGGCCAGTTCATTTAAGTATTGGTGAATTTGATCAAACCGTAAATGGCGCGAGCCTAATTGCTCGGTGAAATAAGCTTGAGGTGAAACAATTTGTGCCCAACTACTGAATGCAGCTAGCAAGCTCAACAGAATGGCGACAGTTTTTAAGCATTTGAAAAACATATCAAAAAGAAATTTTATAAGCTGAATGCATAAGCAACTTGGATAATATAACCCAAGGTTACCAGAAAGTTGGCATCAAAGTCCCGAAAAGAGTATCATGTTTAATAATTTCCGAGTAATTTAGTCAGGTAATTGGTATGTCTGAAAACAGCCCGCTTATTAGTATTTCCGAAGCCGCCCAAGGCCACTTTGCCAAGTTATTAGAAACACAACCTGAAGGTACGCAAATTCGTGTGTTTGTGGTTAATCCTGGCACGCCAAATGCCGAATGTGGTGTTTCTTATTGTCCAGCTGATGCAATTGAAGATAAAGATATTCGCATCACTTTTTCAGCATTTGATGCCATTATCGATCCGGACAGTGAAGCTTATTTAGAAGAAGCCGTCATTGATTTCACAACCGATCAAATGGGTTCGCAACTAACACTTAAAGCGCCAAATGCGAAAATGCGTAAAGTGGCAGAAGATGCCCCTTTGCAAGAGCGTGTTGAGTATGTGTTAGAAAGCACTATTAACCCGCAATTAGCTAATCATGGCGGTAAGGTGATGCTGGCTGAATTGACTGAAGAAGGTGTTGCCGTACTACAATTTGGTGGTGGTTGTAATGGTTGTTCTATGGTCGATTTAACTTTAAAAGAAGGTATCGAAAAACAGTTGCTTGAGCAATTTCCCGGCGAGTTAACGGGTGTTAAAGATGCGACTGACCATGAGCATGGTGATCACTCATACGCGTAAGCATCGTTAAGCGTGAAGCCAAAGTTTAAAAAATGGATATATCAATTGGGGGCTAATCCACAACGTAGCGCCCAATTTTTTTGGCGCGGATTCGTGGCCTTTTGGCCTTGCGCCTTTTTAATTGCCTATGGCGCGGTTAATGAAAATATTTGGTTTTACCTTGGTATTACTTTACTGATCCCTGCTTTTATCTGTGCTATTTATGGCTATATCGGTATGTTGGCCAATCGTTTTGCACAAGTTATTGGGCATGCAGATAAGGCTAAGCAGCTTTTTGATTAAATATAGTCTTCTCACTCAGGTCTTATGGTTCATTGTCAGCGCTTACTCTCGACTTTGGCTCCTGCGTCGTCCTACTACCTAAATCCCTTTAGGCAACCCCAATCACATAGTAGAGCATATGCTCATGGGGATTCGAAGCTTGCCTGCATGGATGCAGGTAAGGGGCGTGAGCAGGACGCGGTAGCTTTGACGGCTTTGCCTACATGGATGTAGGTACTTAGGTTTCGTCTGGAACTAGAAACCTGCCCCTAAAACCTGATTGCTTTGACTATAAAACTTAATCCCAACCCACTTCATCACGGCATTTGCTATGTTCATTTTAAGTTTAATGCGTCAATCGCTTCGTTTTTGTTTTCTTTCGCTCGCTTTATTGACCTATTCGGTTAGCTGTTTTGCTCAACAGCATGCGGTGATATTGCAGTATCATCATGTTGCCGAAAATACGCCACCTGTCACCAGTATTAGCCCAACTGGCTTTAGTCAGCATATGCAATATTTGGCTGATGAGGGGTATCAGGTACTCGCATTACCTGACATAGTACAGCGGATTAAAAGCAACCAAGCATTACCGGAAAAAGCCGTCGCCATTACTTTTGATGACGGTTATGCCAACCTAATGGAGCATGCTATACCTGAGTTAATCCAGCGGGGGTGGCCGTATACTATTTTTATCAACCCTGGCTTAGTTGGTAAAACGATTTATATGGATTGGCCGCAAATTAAAAATGTGGCTAAGCAAGGGGCAACAATTGCTAATCATGGCTGGCAGCATGATTATTGGGTGCGGCCAGAACAAGGCATGAGTCAGCAAGCTTGGCGAGATAAAGTTGAGCAACAAATACTCACGGCCGAACAGGAAATCGCCAAGCAAACCGGTCAGCGTCATAAAATGGTAGCCTACCCTTATGGTGAATATGATTTGTCATTAGCCAATTGGCTGGAAGAGCAAGGTTTTATTGCCTTTGGTCAACATAGTGGCCCAATGAGTCGCTATAGTCATTGGCAAAGTTTGCCGCGATTTCCCGCCAATGGCATTTACGCTAACTTAAATACATTAAAAACTAAATTGGCCAGTTTACCGTTTCCAGTTAAAGCTACTCGCTATATTGAACCTGTTGTTAAGCAACCATTTAAGCCAGTGTTAGATATTGAGTTTGAGCAAGTGCAAGATTTTAGCTTACAGCAAATAAACTGCTTTGTGGCGGGGCAAGACAAACCAAAAGTGACAATAGTGAATACTAAACACATTCAAGTACAAGCCTCTCAGAGCTTAACTGAAGGCCGTCATCGTTATAACTGTACTGCGCCGAGCCGAGCTAAACCTGGGCAGTATTATTGGTTTTCGCAGCCGTGGTTGCGTGTGCCTTGATTAAGCATATTGTGGTTAGCGAAAAGGCATCATTTCTACGGTAAAAGCGTTACCCGCGATAAAGCGTTTTGAATGCTCCGAAATGCGAGCGGCAGGTAATAAAGCAGGGCCAGTAGGCTCTGCTAGTACATAATGTGTACCGTCTACCTCAACATAATCATCAGATTTTTGATAGGGAATTTGTATACCTATTAATGCATGGTCGGGGAGCAGAATAATCGCAATGCCAACCCGAGGAAAAACTCCGCGTAATATACTCGCCATTAACGTGGATTTACTATCGCAATCGCCTTTGTTTTCTAGCAACAGTCGGTTAGGTGGATTAAAGCCAGCACCATGTGAGTCGCGGCGATTTTCTAAATCTTGGTAAGGAATGCTTTGCACAAACGCCAATATATAGTTAATGATATAACGAGTGGGGTAACCGCCATACTCGGTTGCAATGTATTGATTGAGTGGGGTTAGTAAGTTCATTGACTCGATTGCAAAGCGAGTGTAAGCCGGTTTGATACCTAGGTGGCCATAGCTATCTGTCGTGCGCTCGTAATAAGAATCCAGCAAAAATTGATTTTCTATTTCCTGCTTGGTTTGTAAAGCTTGTTGTAAAATCTGACTGGTTTTTTGTTTATTTCTTCCTTTAACTTGGATCTCTAATTCACCAGAACGTTTTAAAACATACACTTGCGCGCCGCGTTTAGATAGTTTGGGTAAGCTTTTTCGCAGTCCGACTTCTATGTTGCGTAAAGCAACAGCCGGTTTGTAGCGTTTGAAACTACGAAATGTGTCATGCATTTGCTGAGCGTCAAAAGCCAGTTCAATTTTATGGTCTTTATTGTCTAAGCCTTGCCAGCCATAGCTTAAGGTTACGGCATTTTTACCCACTTTTTTGTTGAATAAGGTTTGTTCAGCTTGGATTGCCAACGGGCAACATAAAGCCAAATAGCATAGGTAACGCCGAGTGTTAGCTAGCATAATTTTGCTTTTAATTCTCCAGTCTAGCAATTTTATATAATTGCACTATTATAACATTGGATTAACGAAATCTTATCCAAATCAACCATTTGTAAACTATAGTATAGTCAAGCCATTCAGTTTTAAGCTCCCTTGATATTTATTCAATAGAATGACAGGAGCGAAACACGGTTAATGAAGCCTTAAACTTAACGGTAAGACTATATATTCGTTCTAAATCTAATTTGCCAATGCCTTTGGAGTAGCAGTGGACCTGAATGTCCTTAAACAGTTTCGGCAAGCCTTCGCGAAAACATTAGCGACAAATGCACAATTGAGTGTAATACAAACGATCCAGGCGTTTGTTGCTAATTGGCTAACGAACGCAAAATTGATTGATATTCATGTGGTC
The DNA here is from genome assembly GCF_003063625.1 of Saccharobesus litoralis. NCBI lineage: Bacteria > Pseudomonadati > Pseudomonadota > Gammaproteobacteria > Alteromonadales > Alteromonadaceae > Saccharobesus > Saccharobesus litoralis. The sequence goes on from NZ_CP026604.1 coordinate 3,174,204, forward strand.
ACTGTCAGTCAGGACTACGACGTAAGCGTGATGGATAACGGCTTTGATATCCTTATAAACGTCGAAGGCGGCGTTTGCCTTTCCTATACAGATTATCAACTGAATCTTGAACAACAAGCTTGGATGTTATCGGCCCTAGCTGATATTTATGAGGCAAGTGATAATCAGCAAGTAAACTCTGAAGTTAGTACTTACATACCAATCGAAACTGCGCTTATTGAAGTGCCTGATATTGTTTATAGCTTGCGCTTAGTTCAAGACCAGCTTATTTACGAACAGGCTAATTCTGCATTGGCTAATATGCTCGGCGTAACTATCGATGAAATTCTTGGTAAAACAGAACAACACTTTTTAATTGATGAGCTAGTAGAGATCAATTTAGAGCATTACTGGCGAGTACTTAATGGTGAATCTGATGTTATTTTAGAACAAGAGTGGCAGTTTAAACATCAAGATGGCAGCCGAGTTTTGGAATCGCGATTGGCACCTAAGGTTAACCCTCAAGGGGAAACAGAGGGGGTTTTGGTCATTAGCCGCGATGTTTCTTACCGAAAACGTCAATTTGTGGTCCAGCAGCTTGTGTTTGATAACTCAGCCAATGGTTTGCTGATGTTAGATAAAAAAGGCATTTTTCGCGCTAATCAGCAAGCACTCAATTTATTGCAGCTTGCCAATGAAAAAAGTCTTATTGGCCAAACCTTATTAAATTTAAGTCCTGAAAAGCAACCCGATGGTCAACCATCAGATAAAAAATTAGCCATTATGGAAAAATTGGCTGACATGTGCGGCCAACATAAATTTGATTGGATGTTTCAAAGCGCGACCGGCCAAGCTTTTCCAGCTGAAGTTAATATGCATCGAGTTTGTGAAGAGCAGGACTCGTGGTGGTTGATCACTTGGCACGATATATCAGAGCGCAAAGCCAAAGAAAACCGCCTACGAGAAGACAGAAAACAAGCCAGAGCAGTCGCAGAAGCGAAAAGTCAGTTTTTGGCCAATATTAGCCATGAAATTCGGACTCCGTTAAATGCGGTGATTGGCCTAACTCAACTTTGTATTACAGAAAGCCCTACCGGTAAAGTCGGTGATTATATCGACAAAATATACAGTGCTTCCCAGTCGTTATTGTCACTCATTAATGATGTATTAGATTTTTCTAAAATCGAAGCGGGCAAAGTTGTTCTTGAAAATATCGAGTTTTCAGTAACAGATATGTTGCAGGCGTTAACTGACATCTTTTTGCGTTCAGCGAGAGAGAAAGGTTTAGATTTTGTGTTTGATGTTTCGCCTGATGTACCGGCATTTTTGCGCGGTGATCCGGTGCGGATTAAGCAAATATTTATCAATTTAATTGGTAATGCGATTAAATTTACTGCCAGTGGTTCGGTCAAGGTAGTGCTGAGCATGACAACATTGGAGAAACAGCAGTGGTTGCTTGAAGCGAAAGTTGTTGATACGGGGGAAGGTGTAAGTGCTGAAAAACAATCTGCGCTGTTTGACGCTTTTACGCAAGCTGATTCGTCAACCACACGTCATCACGGCGGCACAGGACTTGGTTTAGCTATTTGTAAGCGCTTATGTGAAATGATGGAAGGTCACATAAGTGTATCGAGTGAGCAAGACTTAGGCAGCGAATTTCATTTTAATGTTAGGGTGAGTGAAGCCAAACGACAAGAACAGCAAGAGGCGAACCTCGCGCAAACTGAGCAAAGAGTTTGTTTAGTGGCAGATAACAGTGATGAATCGGTTTGGTTGCAAAAATGGTTAACCCATCAAGGCACCAATTTACATATTGTTGCGCCGGACACCTCCTCATTAATGGTTGACGATATTATTATCTTGCCGACGCCTTTGTTGTTAACCGATTACTTGTTTAGTTTTGATAATCTTTTTGTGTGTTGTTACTTTGATGAGCTACCTCTTTTACAAGCTAATTTTGGTGTTCACCACAAGCAAGTGATTGAAAAACCCTTGTTAGCGTCGCAGCTTGTGAAAAGATTAGCTCCTACTCAATTATTTGTTGAAACTAAACAGCTTGTACAAAGTCAGCAACCTAAACCGGTATTTGATGGAGAAAAAGTGCTGGTGGTGGAAGATAATCAAATTAATCAAATTGTGGCGGTGGAGTTGTTGAAGCAGCTTAATATTCAAGCTGATGTGGTTGATGGGGCAAAACCAGCTTATGAGGCGCTGCAAGATCACAATTACAGTTTGATTATTATGGATATCCAAATGCCGGAAATCGATGGCTACGAAGCGACGCAATACATTCGTGAACATATTTCCCAGCAAATCCCCGTTATTGCTATGACGGCAAATGCAACAGATGAAGATCGGCAAAAAAGCAAACAAGTGGGGATGAATGGTTATGTAACCAAACCGGTCGACTTAAAGTTACTGCGCGACGAGCTTTCACGATTTCTGCTTAACAAACAAACGGATGAAGTCAAAGCCAGCCATAGCCAAATGTCAGGTTTACCGAAAATATTACCTGGCTTAAATGCCCAGCGAGGCTTGCATCAATTATCGGATAGTGAGTTAGCTTATGTGTCCGGGCTAAAGCGTTTCCACCGAGCCTATCTTAATTTTGCTCAGCAAGTGATTGCATGGTATCACGAGGGCAACGTTGGTTTGCTGGAAAACAAATTATTTGAAGCGCACGCCGCAGCTGACACGATTGGTGCTGAAAAGCTTTCAGCCGCATGCGAGGCTTGGTTACATCCGCAAGGGCGTGATCACGAAAGTATCATTCACGGCTTTGAAGCAGCATTGAGTGAAGTGTTAAATACTATTGAGTTTGTATTAAAACAAACCGAAGTTGAAAGGCACCAACAGGCATTACTTACCCAAACTGAGCTTGGTGCATTAATTGCCAAATTAGTCGATAACGAATTTGTTGATATGGAGCTAGTCAGGCAGATTTCCGATAAAGTTCCGGATAAATATCGCGCTAAATTCGACAAAGCGCAAAAATACATTGAAGATTTTGACAATCAAGCGGCAATTGACGCACTAAATAAGCTTGAGCAATCCATGTTTAGTCAATAATATAGATCTTAATTGACGTGTGTCAGCTGAGCTTTATAAAAAATTTTACAAAAATGGAATTGAGATAACCCCTCTATCTATCATTTTTTGTCATTAGTAAGTTTCTGCTTACCCTGTCACATATTCAAAACATAACAATAAGTTATTCCTATTTTGCTGGCTAGTACACTGACTATTTACACTGGGCTGGTTTAAAATATATAGGATGCTATCTAACATTTATCTTTACTATACATTGGAAACCCGACATGCGTAACGCTGGGATACTTCGCCCTCTAGGCTTTTTACTGGTTGCAAGCCTTTGCTCTTGGTCAGTATTAGGTCAATCATTTGATCCTCGACCTCAAATGACTACTTTCATGGAAAGTAAGCAATTTGCTGAAGCTTACCAGTTAGGTGAGAAGTATTTTGATGAATGGGCAGGGGATACCAAATTTGATTTTTTATATGGTATCGCCGCGCGTAAAACGAATAATCACCAAAGTGCTATCTTTGCTTTTGAGCGGGTGATTATAAACTTACCCAACGATATTCGCGCCCGTGTTGCGTTAGCTATTGCGTATTTTGAGTTAGATAACTTTAAAGCGTCGCGTCGAGAGTTTTTACAAGTACTAGAAAAGAACCCACCCAATCATGTTGTCGCCCAAGTAGATCGTTATATAAATTTGATGGATCAAAAAATTCGCATGCAGCGTATGCGCTTGTATGGCAGTTTTTCAGCCGGCATTGGCTATGACGATAATGTGTCTTCTGGGTTAGAAGAAGGCTCAGTTAAAGTTGTACTGGGGAATCAATTGCTTTTTGATGTGCCACTTCCAATTCAAAGTGATAATCAGAGACAGGTAAACCTCAATTTAGCTTTCGATTATCCAATTACTAAAGATGACACGATTTCTATTAGTCTAGCCGGTGGTGACACTAGCTATAGTGAACTGGATGATTATCAAAAAACCTTTGCTGATATGAAGTTATCATATAATGGTGTTTTTGAAGACTCGATTTACTCCTATAAATTAACGGGTTCATTTCAGCCATTTTGGTTAGGCGGTGAAAAATATCAAGACACTTTGGCCATTATGCTTGATAACACTTGGCGTTTAAGTAGCGGCTCTAGTGTCGGATTAAATCTAGCGTATAGCGACGTGGACAATACCGAGAGCGATAACCTTGATTTAAATACAACTTCTATTCGAGTTAGCTATTTAACTTTCGCGTTTGGCTCTGCTCATGTATTTGCTGTGGGCGGTGCGGCCGATCGCGTCAAGCAGTTAGATGAAAAGTCGCAACATAATGAAAAAAATGCATTAAGTCTCAGTTATCGCAATATTTGGCCATTAACCTCAAGGGTTAGGTTAAACAGTATGTTGAGTTATACCAATAGTAAATATTTGAAAGCGAATGTTGCATTACCGTTGGCCGACGAAAACGAATTGCCTTTTACTATTGTTCGTAATGATGACACTGTATCCGCTTCGCTTGGAGCCGATTTTAATATCAATGATGATTGGGTTTGGAATAGCAAAATCAGTGTCGTTAATAAGTCGAGTAATCACCCGTTATATGTATTTGACAAGCAAGTGATTACAACTGGCGTTAAGTTTAAGTTTTAGGTGTGGACAGACTCATGAGTAGATTATTTTCCATAAAAACATGCTTTCTGGCATTAATTATTGCCAGTACACCTTTAACCTCCTTTGCGGCAGAACCGGCTGGTAAAACTATTTTGGCTAGAGGCGATGTGCAAGCCATTAGTGGTGATAAATCACGCAAACTGCGCCGTCGCTCCCCCATATTTAACGTGGATATAGTAAAAACTGGCGCTAACAGCCGAGCGCAATTGCGTATGACTGATGGCGGTATGGTTGCTTTACAAGAAAATACGCAACTAGAAATAGCTAAATACGAATATGACGCGGAAGTCAACGAAGGGTCGGCAGTCATGAACTTGATTTCAGGTGGTATTCGTACCGTAACTGGTAAGTTAAAAGCCGAAAATGGCGATTATAAACTGGATACACCAGTGGGCAGTATTGGTATTCGCGGTACTCACTACGAAGTTGAAATTGTCGGCAATGATCTTTTTGTTGCGGTTTGGGACGGCGCGATTGATATGGAGCTAAATGTTGGTGGTAATGAAGTTTCGCTGTCTTTAGGTGAAAATGCCGACTTTAACTATGTAAAAGTCACGCCTGAAGGTGAAATAGAACCATTTACTGAAATACCAGATAACTTTAAAGACGGTCATACCGCTAATGCTAATGATGCGCCGTCTGATAATGAAGAAGAACAAGATAATACCCAAGAAAATGAACAGCAAGATGACGGCCAAAACCAAGGCCAGCAAAATCAACAGCAGACTAACAATGCTCAAGCCAATAATCAGCAACAGAATGATGGCAGTGAAGGTGAAGGAGAAGGCGAGCAGCAAAACCAGCAAGGTGATGAGCAAAACAATTCGCAACAAAACCAGCAGCAAGATGGTAATGACAATCAAACCAATAATGGCGGTGGTCAGGCTAATAATGAGCAACCTGCTGAAAACCAAAACACAAATGGTGACGGCGGAGATAACGTTTTAGCTAGTAATAACGAAACACCTGCTGAGCCAACAGAGCCTGAAAATAACCAAAATACCGGCAATGACCAAGCCAATAGCTCACCAAATGAGCCAGCTCAGCAACCAGAAAATCAAGTCGTACAAACAGACACTTCTGTTGAAGTGATTACGGATAAGAACGAGACAGATGCGTTTGATTTAGGTGGGTTTAATATAAGTGTGACAACAACGGATAATGAAACCAATCCAGATGATGTTGCGAATACTAATGATGGCAACAGTAACCAGAACAATCAAAATAACCAAAATCAAGGTCAAAATGCTCCTGTTGTTACTAACACTGATAATCAAAATCCAAACTCAAACCCTCTTCCAGATGAAGAACCTGAGTTTGACCCAAATGAGTTAGCTAAGGATGACTTGGTTGAGGATATTGTAGACAGGACTGGTACAGCGACTTTTGACGTTCTTTCTAGTAACACTATCAGCAGTTCAGTCGGGGAAGTGACTAATATCAAAATGAGTATGGATGTTAATTTTGACGCCTTGAGAGTTAATAATGGTCGATTATCATTTAATGATGCTGAAGGTGAATGGTTTGCGGCGTTTGATGGCGTAATAACTTCCAATACTGTGGATTTGGGGGTTAACCATGCTAATCATGGCGAGAAGTTAGCGACCGGTACCATAGATGGTATTTTTGGTGCATCAGGTGAACAAATTAACGGTAATATCAGCTTACAAGAAGTTGAAGATGAAAGTAAGAAAGCCAGCGGCTCTTATACCTTGGATGAGGCAGGTAAATAATGAATAGGTATAGGTACTTTAGATTATTAGTACAGCAACTGACTGTATTATTGTTGATTAGTTGTGGAGGTCAAGACAATGACTCTTCACAGTTAAATTCAACGCCAGATAATAGCTTGGATTCAGGTCAATCTGCGACGCAATCTACAATACAATCTGTTAGCCAATTAGAAAAGTCAGACACTCAAGTTCCTCACTTGTTTAAAGGAGGCTTGCCGGTTGCTAGGCGTAGTGTACTTAATGGCGAAAGCTCAGAGGTTAAAGCCGCCTCAACCGGTATATTTGAAGAAGCCAGTAATAACAATGTTACTGTTGGCGTTTTTAAGTTACTGGATAATGATTTTGATACCACGACTGAGGCTTTTACATACAAAGGAAACTTAACGTTACAACTAAGTGATATTAGTGACCCTGATGGTATTCATGCTGTTTATCTTAGTTTTTCTGATTCTGATACGACTTTAGCTGTATGTAATAATTCAGGTAGCCAGCCTTGTCCAGACGGTACTTTTAGTCAGGTGGTTACCGGTTTAAGCCCTTACCAATTTGGTTTAAATGCCAATCAAGCATTAACGCTTGAAGTTTGGGTGCAAGATAAAGTTGAGGGTTTATCTTCAACGCCAGGTAAAGTTCAGGCTGCTGCGGCTATTCCGTTTAATTGGCAATCACAAACGGTTGATGGTCTGAGTTTGCAATGGCTTAACAATGAAACGCAAATTCAAGTTAACTGGAATCAATCTAGTGATTTCATTCGTTATAACGTTTATTTAGCCAAAGAGCCCATTACTGATCATAAAAGTGTGCTTTCTTTAGCCGGCGGTCAGCAAGACTTAGCGGTTGATGGCAATAGCACAACTTTTAATGTAACCGATGATAGCGGCTATTATGTTTTGGTAACTGGGATAGATGGCAGTGGTGAATCGGGTTTTTCATCGCTTATTACTCTGGCCTTACCGCAAAATGATCCGCCAACGGTACCGACATTAAGCTTATCAACCCAAGAAGACACCGCCTTATTGGCTAATGTGCTTGAAGGCGCGACCGATCCAGATCAAGATACGCTCAAAGTGAAATCACCAACGGTATTTTCTGCTGAAGGTGTACAAGTTAATATTTTAGAAACAGGCGAATTTACCTATACGCCTAAGCCTAATGTTTTTGGTATTACCGATAGTTTTTCTTTTATCGTGACTGACTCAAAAGGTCATGATGTTACTAGTAAAGTTAATATTTTTGTGTCGCCAGTTAATGATGCGCCGCAAGCGAATCCTGAAACCTTGCAAATAGTGGCGCAACAGGCAGGTGTGTTTGTTGTTCCAGCCCCAGGCCTTCTCAACAATGATAGTGATATTGAAGGTGATAGTTTAACGGTTAATACAACTTTAGTTTCAGCGCCTTCTGCTGGTACGGTTGTCGTTGCTGAAAATGGTGGCTTTGCTGTCACTTTAAATAATGCTGATTTACTGCAACCTGAGATCAGTTTTGTGTACGCGGTAGAAGATAGCGCAGGAGGCCGCTCTGAAGCCACAGCCACAGTATTGATTAACCCTTCATCACCAACGATCCAGCTAGCATCAGATAGCTACGCTATTGACGAAGATACGGTATTGCAAACCAGCGTTAGTATTTTTGATAATGATCAAATTCCTAACCTCAACGAAGTTAGTGTTTCTTTGGTAACGACACCATTAAATGGTGTGATCACCGCGTTTGATAACGTAACCGGTCAGTTTACTTATACGCCTGCTGTTGATTTCGCAGGGACTGACTTTTTTGTTTATCAGGTTGATCAAATTATCGACGATAACACAGCGATTATTTCGCGTGCTGTTGTACTCATTACGGTTAACCAAATCAATGATGCGCCCAATTTAACTGATGATGGCTTTACCGCGACGTTAGTTAATGATGTCTCGCGAATTTACGAAATTGCTGCGCCAGGTGTGCTGGCTAATGACTTTGATGTTGAGACAGAACGTTCACAATTTCAATCTGTCTTAGTGACGACAACGTCTAACGGTTTTCTAGAATTAAAAAGTGATGGTGGCTTTATATATAGCCCTAACGTTGGCTTTGTCGGCGTAGATACCTTTACTTATGAAGTGGCCGATGAGCAAGGCTTAAAAAGTAGTGCGACTGTATCTATTACCGTGACCAATGATGGAGTGCCGATTGCCAACCCAGATACCATTTCGGCTAGTGAAGGGTTTGTTGCGTTATTAACCCCATTGGATAACGATATTGGTGGTGCAGAATTACGTATTACGCAGCCGACAAGTGTGATTGGCTTGGAAGAGGCATTTGTCGAAATCATTAACAATGGTCAGGCTTTGAGCTTTACACCACCAGAGAATTTTGACGGCGTCGCGACTATATCGTATTCAATTACCGATGAAAGCGGCATTGTTGTTGCGGATACCTACACTGTTACTATGGTACCAGAAGACGATGCACCGGTTATTTCTGGTACTCCGCCGACAACAGTGGCGGAAGGTGATAGTTACTCATTTAAGCCATTTGCTAGTGATCCGGATTTTGGTGATACCTTAACCTTTTCAATTGAAAATAAACCTAGTTGGGCTTTATTTGACACGACTACGGGTGAATTAAAAGCTGAGTTAGTCGGGTTTGAAGATGCCGGTGTTTATTCTGGTATTGTTATCACAGTCACGGACAGTAGCGATGCTAAGTTAAGTGCATCATTACCTGCTTTTAGTATTGAAGTTACCAATACCAATAATAATCCTTTTATAAGTGGTACACCGTTAGCGGGTATTAATGAAGATAATTTTTACCAGTTTATTCCGCAAGCAACGGATATTGATTCAAATACCGTTTTAACTTTTAGTATTGTAGGTAAGCCAGATTGGGCGGAGTTTAACTCGCAAACTGGCGAGTTATCTGGGATCCCAAGCAATGCTAGCGTGGGTCAATTCGATAATATTCAAATTAGTGTTTCGGACGGCGAAGCTAGCGTTTCATTACCCGCATTTACGTTGTCGGTATTTAACGTTAATGATGCGCCAACTATAGTCGCAGATGGTTTAGTTACGTCGGTTAACGAAGATAGTCTGTATGATTTTACTCCGACAGCCAATGACGTTGATCTTGGTGATAGCTTAACCTTTGCCGCGGATAACTTACCGAGTTGGCTAACTTTTGATAGTTCTTCGGGGCGAATATCCGGTATACCGACTAACGAGGATGTTGGCACCTATACTAACATCAAACTCAGCGTAATGGATTCAAGCGATACACAAGTATCGCTTGATGCGTTTAGTATTACTGTAATTAACACTAATGATACCCCTAATATATCTGGTTTACCTTCGGCGGTTGTTAATGAAGATAGCGTTTATCAGTTTATTCCCCAAGTCAGTGATGTTGATGTTGGTGATTCGTTTACCTTTAGTATATTCAATAAGCCAGTATGGGCTGACTTTAATGAAGCAACGGGTGAATTAAAAGGAACACCAGAGAATCAGCATGTTGGTAACTATAGTGATATTCAAATTGAGGTCATTGATTCGGGTAATGCCAAAGCTATTTTAAATGCGTTTGCCATTGAGGTTATCAATGTTAATGATGCGCCTGTCATTACCGCCATTCCTCAGACTTCAGTAAGCCAAGATTCACCTTATTTTTATGCGCTAAATGCGATTGATGATGATGCTAATACTGTTCTGACTTATAGCGTTGGAACATTGCCTTCATGGTTAACCTTTGATGCTGATAAAGGGCAAATAACAGGGACACCGACCAACGACGATACCGGTAAACACCCGATTCAGCTTTTTGTCAGTGACGGAATTGTTACCGTTGAAAAAAGCTTCGAGCTGAGTGTTGATAATGTCAATGATGCTCCTGTGGTTGTTTCTTCCCAAGTAACCAGTGTCAATGAAGACGAAGTTTATGCTTACCCGTTTGTTGCGACCGATCCTGATGGTGATCCAATAACGGTAACGATTGAGCAATTACCAACATGGTTAAATCATGATGTTACAACTAATGTGATCAGTGGTACACCGAGTAATGATGAAGTCGGTGATCATCAGATTCAGATCAAGGTAAGTGATGGCGTATTAAGTGTGACAGAAAGTTTTGTTGTCACTGTTAATAACGTTAACGATTTACCGGTTGTTGAGTTGCCGACTAGCGTCACCGCAGTGGAAGATACAAGTTATGATGTTGATATTAAAACCAGTGATGTTGACTTAGGCGACTCAGTAACATTAAGTTTTCCTGTATTACCAACCTGGTTAACGTTCGATTCGATAAATAATAAATTATTGGGTACACCAACCAATGCGGATGTTGGGGTTCACCCATTAACGGTTAAAGCGCAAGACAGTGTAGGCTTTGTCGAGCATCACGTTGAGATCACTGTTGTTAATACCAATGACGCTCCGACCATTGATAGTGCTGCTATCACTTCTACAAATGAAGATGCGCCTTATTTTTATACTATTTTTGCAAGTGATGTTGATGTAGGTGATGTATTAACGTATTCAGCGCAGAGTTTACCTTCGTGGTTAGTTTTTGATGCGACTACACGAACTTTAAGCGGCACGCCGACTAATAAAGATGTTGGTAAAACGTCAATTCATTTAGCTGTGTCTGACGGCACTATTACTGTTGATCAAATTTTTGATTTAGACGTTGTTAATGTTAATGATGCACCTTTAGCGGCTAGTGATCCATCATTAACGGCGAATGAAGATACCCCGCTTGTTATTGCGTTGGACGCTTATGTTTCCGATGTTGATGTTGGTGATAGTTTCACCATTACCTCTGCAGCGGCAATTAACGGTAGTGTGACTATTGAAGGCTCAGCACTTACCTATACACCTATTACTGACTTCTCTGGCGCTGATTCTGTTGCTTATATGATCCAAGACAGCGCCGGTGCTGTGGCCTCTGCAAGCATTGCAATTACTGTTGTTGCCGGTAATGACGACGGCGACAATTTTGATAATGCGCATGACAATTGTATAGCGGTTGCTAATAATGATCAGCTCGACACAGATGGTGACGGGGCTGGTGATGCTTGTGATAGCGATGATGATAATGATGGTGTTGAAGATGGATTAGATGCGTTTCCGTTAGATCCAGCAGAAACGAATGATTTTGATAAAGATGGTATTGGCGATAACGCTGACACCGATGATGATAATGATGGGGTGCCAGATAGTGAAGATGCCTTCCCATTTGACGAAACACAAAGTGTTACCTTTAATCCTGCTGGTGGCGGTGTTAAAGGGCCGATGGCTTTTGCAACAGTAAACTTATATCAAATAGATTATGCGGCAGAAGACTATAAGAGCACGTTAATAACGACTGCAGAAACCGATAGTACAGCGGCAATAGTTGGTTTGAACTTTACCGATCAATTCTCTCCGCCTTATTTACTCGAGATAGTCGACGATGCCGATACTATTGATATTACGACTAATTTAGAGCCGGTTATTACAGCGGTTAGTAATATTATCACCCAGGATATGATAGATAGTGGTGATAAATTATATGCCACTCCGTTAAGCTCTATGGCTGCTACTTTGGCGTTATATAAATCAAGTAATGACGAAGAGCTAGCAACAAATTTAGCGGCAGCTGAACAGCAAGTTAAGTCGACAATGGGATTCGGTGCAGATAAAAATATTGATATTTTTAGTACTCCGCCGATTTTAAACAATGCGACAGATTCAGCTAGCAAGCAAGTCAATACAACCCAATACCGTACCGCAGTTGAAGCTTTCACGGCGGTTATTTATCAGATGCTGGCCTTGAGTAGTGATGACAATGTTACCTCTACGCAAATTATTCAGGCCATGGCTAAAGATTTATCTGATGGAGCAATTGATGGTCAAATCAATGGTGTTGCGGTTACCGAATACAACAATAATGCGTTAGAAATTATTGAACAAGATCCATCTACCTTGGTTGTGCCTAATGCGTTTGATGATAATGGCGATCCATTAACGGTTGCTGGGGTTAAAGCCTTAGTTATTGCTGAGCAAAGTAAAACAGGGCAAACAGGCTTAGATACAACTACATTGGCGAGTGATGAAACTGTTATTGCAGTTAAAGTAGCAGAAACTAACCCTGATCGTGACGGAGATGGTGTTTACAATTCTAATGATGCTTTCCCTGATGATGCTAGCGGCGATAGTGATTTTGATGGCGATGGCATTCCCGATATAGCATACGAGTTAGATGCTTTAGGTGTAAGAACCGGTTCAGAAAATACCGCTAAATCCGACCCTGATGATGATAATGATGGTGTCGATGATGACATTGATGCCTTCCCTTATGATCCTTCTGAAGTCATGGATACTGACGGGGATAAAATTGGTAACAATGCAGACACTGATGATGACGGTGACGGTGTTATTGATTCAGAAGATGATTTCCCGCTTGATAAAACTCGGTCTAATAAGTCTGATCAGGACAATGATGGTTGGCCTAATGGTCAAGATCCAGACGACAACGATAATACTAATCCTGGCACCTTATTTATTGATACCGATAAAGATGGTGTAGGCGATACAACTGATACCGACGATGATAATGATGGGGTTGAAGATGCAAATGATAAGTTCCCATTAGATGCGACGGAGACCAAAGATTTTGATGGTGATAACATTGGTGATAATGCTGATCCTGATGATGACAATGATGGTGTAAATGACGTTGATGATGCGTTTCCATTTGATGATACAGAAAGCGCAGATTTTGATGGCGATGGCATTGGCGATAACGCAGATCTAAATGACGATAATGATGGTTTAACCGATCTTGAAGAAGCTGAGCTAGGTACTAACCCTAAAGACATTGATAGTGACGATGACGGGGTTATTGATGGCACAGATGCCGTGCCATTAGATCCAACAGAAAAATTCGATTCAGACAATGATGGTATCGGCAATGAATCTGATAACTGTCCCGTTGATTCTAATACCACTCAAGCCAATAACGACGGCGATGCACTGGGTGACATTTGTGATCCTGATGATGATAACGACGGAGTGTTAGATGTTGACGATGCATTTCCTTTTGATTCGTCATTATCAGGTGTAACTGATGCAGACGGCGATGGTTGGCCTGCTGGTCAGGACGCAGATGACAATGATAAGTCTGTTCCTGGCATTGATTTTGTGGATACCGACGGTGATGGTATTGCTGATATTAATGATCTTGATAATGATAATGATGGCATTGCTGATACATCGGATACCGATATAGGCAATGATGGTATTTTAGATAGCTTGGCATTGACAGCTTATGAAGATGTCGCGAGCACTTTTAGCTTATTATCGAATCAGGAAGCGGTGACATTATCTGAGCTTGGTGCCGGTAATGGTGTTGTTAGTATAAATGATAATCAAACCATTGCTTATCAACCTAATAGTAATTTTAACGGCACAGATACTTTAAGCTTTTCATTCACTTCTAGTCTTGGCGTAAAAACATCAACGTCGACTTCTATTTCAGTATTTGCAGTGAACGATGTTCCAGTGATCACTAGCACCCAAGTGACATCAGCCAGCGAAGATAGTCCATATACCTATACCTTTGTTGTAACGGATATTGATACAAATGACAGCTTAACGCTAAGCGCCCCGACGCTACCAAGTTGGTTAAACTTTAATGTCGCGACCGGTGAATTAACGGGTACGCCGACTAATGATGAAGTCGGCAGTCACACGGTTAAATTACGGGTCAATGATGGCACAGTCGACGTAGAACAAGACTTCAGTATTACGGTTGCCAATGTTAATGACGCACCGGTGATCACCAGTAGCGAAGTCACTACTGTTAACGAAGATGTCGCTTACAGCTATATCTTCACAGCCAGTGATGTTGATACAACCGATTCTTTAACTCTGAGCGCCCCAACGTTACCTTCGTGGTTAAACTTCAATGCTGCGACCGGTGAACTCAGTGGTACGCCGACTAATGATGAAGTCGGCAGTCACACGGTTAAATTGCGAGTTAATGATGGCACGGTTGACGTAGAACAAGACTTCAATATCACAGTGGCTAACGTTAACGATGCACCTGTGATCACCAGTAGCGAAGTCACCAGTGTTAATGAAGATGTCGCTTACAGCTATACCTTCACGGCCAGCGATGTTGATACAACCGACAGCTTAACCTTATCTGCTCCGACCTTACCATCATGGTTGAACTTTAATTCAGCCACGGGTGAACTCAGTGGTACGCCGACTAATGATGAAGTCGGCAGTCACACGGTTAAATTGCGAGTTAATGATGGCACGGTTGACGTAGAACAAGACTTCAATATCACAGTGGCTAACGTTAACGATGCACCTGTGATCACCAGTAGTGAAGTCACCGCTGTTAATGAAGATGTCGCTTACAGCTATACCTTTGTTGCAACGGATGTCGATACAACCGACAGCTTAACGCTAAGCGCCCCGACGCTTCCAAGCTGGTTAAACTTTAATTCAGCCACGGGTGAATTAAGTGGTACGCCAACCAATGACGAAGTCGGCAGTCACACGGTTAAATTACGCGTCAATGACGGCACGGTTGACGTAGAACAAGACTTCAGTATTACGGTCGCCAATGTTAACGATGCACCGGTTATTACCAGTAGCGAAGTGACATCCGTTAATGAAGATGTGGCTTATAGCTATATCTTTACAGCAAGTGATGTTGATACAACCGACAGCCTAACTTTATCCGCTCCCACCTTACCAAGCTGGTTGAACTTTAATGTCGCGACGGGTGAACTCAGTGGTACACCAACCAATGATGAAGTCGGCAGTCACACGGTTACATTACGCGTCAATGATGGCACCGTCGACGTAGAACAAGACTTCAGTATTACGGTCGCCAATGTTAACGATGCACCGGTTATTACCAGTAGCGAAGTGACATCCGTTAATGAAGATGTGGCTTATAGCTATATCTTTACAGCAAGTGATGTTGATACAACCGACAGCCTAACTTTATCCGCTCCCACCTTACCAAGCTGGTTGAACTTTAATGTCGCGACGGGTGAACTCAGTGGTACACCAACCAATGATGAAGTCGGCAGTCACACGGTTACATTACGCGTCAATGATGGCACCGTCGACGTAGAACAAGACTTCAATATCACAGTGGCTAACGTTAATGACGCGCCGGTTATTACTAGCACTCAAGTAACGGATATCAACGAAGATGTCGAATACAGCTATACCTTTGTTGCAACCGATGTTGATACAACCGACAGTCTAATTTTATCAGCCCCAACTTTACCAAGTTGGTTGAACTTTAACGTCGCGACCGGTGAATTAAGCGGTACACCAACCAATGATGAAGTCGGCAGTCACACGGTTAAATTACGCGTCAATGATGGCACTGTCGACGTAGAACAAGACTTCAGTATCACAGTGGCTAACGTTAACGATGCACCTGTGATCACCAGTAGCGAAGTGACATCCGTTAACGAAGATGTGGCTTACAGCTATACTTTCACGGCCAGTGATGTTGATACAACCGACAGCTTAATGCTAAGCGCCCCGACGCTACCAAGTTGGTTAAACTTTAATGTCGCGACCGGTGAATTAACGGGTACCCCAACTAATGATGAAGTCGGCAGTCATACGGTTAAATTACGCGTCAATGATGGCACAGTTGATATTGACCAAGACTTCAGTATTACGGTAGCTAACGTTAACGATGCACCGGTTATTACCAGTAGCGAAGTGACATCCGTTAATGAAGATGTGGCTTATAGCTATATCTTTACAGCAAGTGATGTTGATACAACCGACAGCCTAACTTTATCCGCTCCCACCTTACCAAGCTGGTTGAACTTTAATGCCGCCACGGGTGAATTAAGCGGTACCCCGACTAATGACGAAGTCGGTAGTCACACCGTCAAATTACGGGTCAATGATGGCACCGTCGATATTGACCAAGACTTCAGTATTACGGTGGCTAATGTTAACGATGCACCGGTTATTACCAGTAGTGAAGTGACATCCGTTAATGAAGATGTCGCTTATAGCTATACCTTTGTTGCAACGGATGTCGATACAACCGACAGCTTAACGCTAAGCGCCCCGACGCTTCCAAGCTGGTTAAACTTTAATTCAGCCACGGGTGAATTAAGTGGTACGCCAACCAATGACGAAGTCGGCAGTCACACGGTTAAATTACGCGTCAATGACGGCACGGTTGACGTAGAACAAGACTTCAGTATTACGGTCGCCAATGTTAACGATGCACCGGTTATTACCAGTAGCGAAGTGACATCCGTTAATGAAGATGTGGCTTATAGCTATATCTTTACAGCAAGTGATGTTGATACAACCGACAGCCTAACTTTATCCGCTCCCACCTTACCAAGCTGGTTGAACTTTAATGTCGCGACGGGTGAACTCAGTGGTACACCAACCAATGATGAAGTCGGCAGTCACACGGTTACATTACGCGTCAATGATGGCACCGTCGACGTAGAACAAGACTTCAGTATTACGGTCGCCAATGTTAACGATGCACCGGTTATTACCAGTAGCGAAGTGACATCCGTTAATGAAGATGTGGCTTATAGCTATATCTTTACAGCAAGTGATGTTGATACAACCGACAGCCTAACTTTATCCGCTCCCACCTTACCAAGCTGGTTGAACTTTAATGTCGCGACGGGTGAACTCAGTGGTACACCAACCAATGATGAAGTCGGCAGTCACACGGTTACATTACGCGTTAATGATGGCACGGTTGATATTGACCAAGACTTCAGTATTACGGTGGCTAACGTTAACGATGCACCGGTGATCACCAGTAGTGAAGTCACCAGTGTTAATGAAGATGTCGCTTACAGCTATACCTTTGTTGCAACCGATGTTGATACAACTGACAGCTTAACTTTATCCGCTCCAACCTTACCAAGCTGGTTGAACTTTAATTCAGCCACGGGTGAATTAAGCGGTACGCCAACTAATGATGAAGTCGGCAGTCATACCGTCAAATTACGCGTCAATGATGGCACGGTTGATATTGACCAAGACTTCAGTATTACGGTGGCTAACGTTAACGATGCACCGGTGATCACCAGTAGTGAAGTCACCAGTGTTAATGAAGATGTCGCTTACAGCTATACCTTTGTTGCAACCGATGTTGATACAACTGACAGCTTAACTTTATCCGCTCCAACCTTACCAAGCTGGTTGAACTTTAATTCAGCCACGGGTGAATTAAGCGGTACGCCAACTAATGATGAAGTCGGCAGTCATACCGTCAAATTACGCGTCAATGATGGCACGGTTGATATTGACCAAGATTTCAGTATCACGGTAGCTAACGTTAACGATGCACCTGTGATCACCAGCAGTGAAGTGACATCCGTTAATGAAGATGTCGCTTATAGCTATACCTTTGTTGCAACGGATGTCGATACAACCGACAGCTTAACCTTATCCGCTCCGACCTTACCATCATGGTTGAACTTTAATTCAGCCACGGGTGAATTAAGCGGTACCCCAACCAATGATGAGGTCGGCAGTCACACGGTTAAATTACGCGTCAATGATGGCACGGTTGATATTGACCAAGACTTCAGTATTACGGTGGCTAATGTTAACGATGCACCTGTGATCACCAGTAGTGAAGTCACCGTTGTTAATGAAGATGTCGCTTACAGCTATACTTTCACGGCCAGTGATGTTGATACAACCGACAGCTTAACCTTATCCGCTCCAACTTTACCAAGCTGGTTGAACTTTAATGTTGCGACCGGTGAATTAAGTGGTACCCCGACTAATGATGAAGTCGGCAGTCACACGGTTAAATTACGCGTCAATGATGGCACGGTTGATGTAGAGCAAGACTTCAGTATTACGGTGGCTAATGTTAACGATGCACCTGTGATCACCAGTAGTGAAGTGACATCCGTTAATGAAGATGTGGCTTACAGCTATACCTTTATTGCAACGGACGTTGATACAACCGATTCTTTAATACTAAGCGCACCAACGCTACCAAGTTGGTTAAACTTTAATGTTGCGACCGGTGAATTAAGTGGTACACCAACTAATGATGAAGTGGGTAGTCACACGGTTAAATTACGCGTCAATGATGGCACAGTCGATATTGACCAAGATTTCAGTATCACAGTGGCCAATGTTAACGATGCACCGGTTATTACCAGCAGCGAAGTGACATCCGTTAATGAAGATGTCGCTTACAGCTATACCTTTGTTGCAACGGATGTAGATACAACCGACAGCTTAACTTTATCCGCTCCGACCTTACCATCATGGTTAAACTTCAATGCTGCGACCGGTGAACTAAGTGGTACCCCAACCAATGACGAAGTGGGCTCTCACACGGTTAAATTACGCGTCAATGATGGCACAGTCGATATTGACCAAGATTTCAGTATCACAGTGGCCAATGTTAACGATGCACCGGTTATTACCAGCAGTGAAGTGACATCCGTTAACGAAGATGTCGCTTACAGCTATACCTTCACGGCTAGCGACGTTGATACAACCGACAGCTTAACGCTAAGCGCACCTACATTACCAAGCTGGTTGAACTTTAATTCAGCCACGGGTGAATTAAGCGGTACCCCGACTAATGATGAAGTCGGTAGTCATACCGTCAAATTACGCGTCAATGATGGCACGGTCGACGTAGAACAAGACTTCAATATCACAGTGGCTAATGTTAACGATGCACCGGTGATCACCAGTAGTGAAGTCACCGCTGTTAATGAAGATGTCGCTTACAGCTATACCTTTGTTGCAACGGATGTAGATACAACCGACAGCTTAACGCTAAGCGCCCCGACGCTACCAAGTTGGTTAAACTTTAATGTTGCGACCGGTGAATTAAGCGGTACCCCAACTAATGATGAAGTCGGTAGTCATACGGTTAAATTACGGGTCAATGACGGCACGGTTGATATTGACCAAGACTTCAGTATTACGGTCGCCAATGTTAACGATGCGCCGGTTATTACTAGCACTCAAGTAACGGATATCAACGAAGATGCGGCTTACAGCTATACCTTTGTTGCAACGGATGTAGATACAACTGACAGCTTAACGCTAAGCGCCCCGACGCTACCAAGTTGGTTAAACTTTAATGCCGCCACGGGTGAATTAAGTGGAACGCCGACTAATGATGAAGTCGGCAGTCATACCGTCAAATTACGGGTCAATGATGGCACCGTCGATATTGACCAAGACTTCAGTATCACAGTGGCTAACGTTAACGATGCGCCGGTGATCACCAGTAGTGAAGTCACCGCTGTTAATGAAGATGTCGCTTACAGCTATACCTTTGTTGCAACGGATGTAGATACAACCGACAGCTTAACGCTAAGCGCCCCGACGCTACCAAGTTGGTTAAACTTTAATGCCGCCACGGGTGAACTAAGCGGTACGCCGACTAATGATGAAGTCGGCAGTCATACCGTCAAATTACGGGTCAATGATGGCACCGTCGATATTGACCAAGACTTCAGTATCACAGTGGCTAACGTTAACGATGCGCCGGTGATCACCAGTAGCGAAGTGACATCCGTTAATGAAGATGTGGCTTACAGCTATACCTTTGTTGCAACGGATGTAGATACAACCGACAGCTTAACTTTATCCGCTCCGACCTTACCATCATGGTTGAACTTTAATTCAGCCACGGGTGAACTCAGTGGTACGCCGACTAATGATGAAGTCGGCAGTCACACGGTTAAATTACGCGTCAATGATGGCACGGTTGACGTAGAACAAGACTTCAGTATTACAGTCGCTAATGTTAACGATGCACCTACAGATCTATTTATTAGTGCCAATACAGTGGCTGAGAATTTAGATTCTAGGACGGCGATCTTAGTTGGTGAGCTTAGTTCTACTGACCCAGATGTCGGTGATACCGCCGCGTACAGCATTACTGGCGGCAGCGATTCAGCTAGCTTTACTATTAGCGGCAGCAACTTACAAATTGCCCAAGGCGTGAGCTTAGACTTTGAAAGCCAAAGCAGCTATGCGGTCGAAGTGACGGTCACCGATAGCGATTCGGCGACCTATGCAGAAACCCTGACTATCAGCTTGACTGACGTTAACGATGCACCAACCGATATTGCTATCTCAGCCAGTAGCATTGCGGAAAATACCAGTACCGCCAGTGCGGTGACGGTCGGTAGCTTAACCAGCACAGATCAAGACAGTGGTGATACCGCCGCGTACAGCATTACTGGCGGCAGCGATTCAGCCAGCTTTACGATCAGCGGCAGCAACTTACAAATTGCCCAAGGTGTGAGCTTAGACTTTGAAAGTCAAAGCAGCTATGCAGTTGAAGTGACGGTCACCGATAGCGATTCTGCCACTTATGCAGAAACGCTAACTATCAGCTTGACTGACGTTAACGATGCACCAACCGATATTGCTATCTCAGCGAGCAGCATTGCGGAAAATACCAGTACCGCCAGTGCGGTGACAGTCGGTAGCTTAACCAGCACAGATCAAGACAGTGGTGACACCGTCGCGTACAGCATTACCGGTGGCGCGGATTCAGCCAGCTTTACGATCAGCGGCAGCAACTTACAAATTGCCCAAGGTGTGAGCTTAGACTTTGAAAGTCAAAGCAGCTATGCGGTCGAAGTGACGGTCACTGATAGCGATTCGGCGACTTATGCAGAAACCCTGACTATCAGCCTGACTGACGTTAACGATGCACCAACCGATATTGCTATCTCAGCCAGCAGCATTGCGGAAAATACCAGTACCGCCAGTGCGGTGACGGTCGGTAGCTTAACCAGCACAGATCAAGACAGTAGTGACACCGCAGCCTATAGCATTACTGGCGGCAGCGATTCAGCTAGCTTTACTATTAGCGGCAGCAACTTACAAATTGCCCAAGGTGTGAGCTTAGACTTTGAAAGTCAAAGCAGCTATGCAGTTGAAGTGACGGTCACCGATAGCGATTCTGCCACTTATGCAGAAACGCTAACTATCAGCTTGACTGACGTTAACGATGCACCAACCGATATTGCGATTTCAGCCAGCAGTATTGCTGAGAACACCAGTACTGCCAGTGCAGTGACGGTGGGTAGCTTAACCAGCACAGATCAAGACAGTGGTGACACCGCCGCGTACAGCATTACTGGCGGCAGCGATTCAGCTAGCTTTACGATCAGCGGCAGCAACTTACAAATTGCCCAAGGTGTGAGCTTAGACTTTGAAAGCCAAAGCAGCTATGCGGTCGAAGTAACGGTAACGGATAGCGATTCGGCGACCTATGCAGAAACCCTGACTATCAGCTTGACTGACGTTAACGATGCACCAACCGATATTGCGATTTCAGCAAGCAGTATTGCTGAGAACACCAGTACTGCTAGCGCGGTGACGGTGGGTAGCTTAACCAGCACAGATCAAGATAGTGGTGATACCGCAGCCTACAGCATTACTGGCGGCAGCGATTCAGCTAGCTTTACTATTAGCGGCAGCAACTTACAAATTGCGCAAGGTGTGAGCTTAGACTTTGAAAGTCAAAGCAGTTATGCGGTAGAAGTGACAGTAACGGATAGCGATTCGGCGACTTATGCAGAAACCCTGACTATCAGCCTGACTGACGTTAACGATGCACCAACCGATATTGCTATCTCAGCGAGCAGCATTGCGGAAAATACCAGTACCGCCAGTGCGGTGACAGTCGGTAGCTTAACCAGCACAGATCAAGACAGTGGTGACACCGCAGCCTATAGCATTACTGGCGGCAGCGATTCAGCTAGCTTTACTATTAGCGGCAGCAACTTACAAATTGCGCAAGGTGTGAGCTTAGACTTTGAAAGTCAAAGCAGTTATGCGGTAGAAGTAACGGTAACCGATAGCGATTCTGCCACTTATGCAGAAACCCTAACCATTAGCTTGACTGACGTTAACGATGCACCAACCGATATTGCGATTTCAGCGAGCAGCATTGCGGAAAATACCAGTACCGCCAGTGCGGTGACAGTCGGTAGCTTAATCAGCACAGATCAAGACAGTGGTGATACCGCCGCGTACAGCATTACTGGCGGCAGCGATTCAGCTAGCTTTACTATTAGCGGCAGCAACTTACAAATTGCCCAAGGCGTGAGCTTAGACTTTGAAAGCCAAAGCAGTTATGCGGTCGAAGTGACAGTAACGGATAGCGATTCGGCGACCTATGCAGAAACCCTGACCATCAGCCTGACTGACGTTAACGATGCACCAACCGATATTGCTATCTCAGCGAGCAGCATTGCGGAAAATACCAGTACCGCCAGTGCGGTGACGGTCGGTAGCTTAACCAGCACAGATCAAGACAGTGGTGACACCGCCGCGTACAGCATTACTGGCGGCAGCGATTCAGCTAGCTTTACTATTAGCGGCAGCAACTTACAAATTGCCCAAGGTGTGAGCTTAGATTTTGAAAGTCAAAGCAGTTATGCGGTAGAAGTGACGGTCACCGATAGCGATTCGGCGACCTATGCAGAAACCCTAACCATCAGCCTGACTGACGTTAACGATGCACCAACCGATATTGCTATCTCAGCCAGCAGCATTGCCGAAAATACCGATACTTCAAGTGCGGTGACTATTGGCACATTGACTGGTACAGATGAGGATTCGTTAGAGCTGTTTAGCTACTCAATTAGTGGAACGGACGCGGCTACTTTTTCATTAGGTGGTGATCAAAATGATGAATTGCAAATTGTCGCTTCAACCGTTATTGATTATGAAGCGAAATCCAGCTACGACATCACGATCACGATTACGGATAAAGAAAGCCTCACTTTTGATAAAGACTTCACAATAAACGTAACCAATGTGGCACCTGCAATCAAAGTTGATGACGTTGATACGGTTATTACCGCTGTTACATTGGATGAAGACGGTTCGCCAACTGCTTTTGAATTAAGCGGTTTGACGGCTGATGAAAATGATGGCGGTAATGGTAGTGAGTTAACATGGTCGCAAGCGACTGCGCCTAGTAACGGTTCGTTATCTATATCAGGTAGTGGTAGTTCGCCATCTGAGTTTACTTACACACCAACGTTAAACTATAACGGCTCAGATAGTTTCCAAATTCAGGTAACGGATGGCGTTAATACTGATACCTTGTTAGTTAACTTAACGATTGATCCGATTAATGATAATCCGCAATTTGACTCTGTCGAGTTGACGTCAATTAATGAAGATGCCGTGTACACATATAACATCACCTACTCAGATGTTGATGGCGATGGTGTTTCATTAGTTGGTTCAACTATCCCAAGTTGGTTAACGCTGACTAATGTTGATAATCAAGCCGGTACAGCAACCTTAACCGGTACACCGATTAACAGTGAAGTGGGTAACCATAGTGTGTTACTTGATTTATCTGATGATGCAGATCCTAATGGCTCTGCGCAACAAAGCTTTAGCGTTGCTGTTGCAAATACAAATGATGCGCCAGTCTTAACGGGGGACAGCTTTACTATTCCTGAATCAGTAGCAAATGGCTATGTTGTTGGTAGCGTTACCGTTGCAGATGACGATTCAATTCATGGCGAAACCTTTAGCTATGCGATAACAGCAGGTGATAGTAACAACGCTTTTGCCATAGATTCCGCTGGGCAAATTACAGTTGCTGACAAATCTAAAATTGATTATGAAACCGCGACTAGTTTTGCACTAACCGTGCAAGTCACTGACAGTGGGGCAGCTACCGATACTGATCCAGTTAATCTAACTATTTTAGATGCGGTAGAAGTATACAATTTAGCGTTAGATACCAATTATGGTGATTCAGGGCATAGTAAATTTAGTTCACATCTTTCAACCCTTAAATCTGAGTTTGTGGCTATTAAAGCGCAATCGGATGGCAAACTTATAGCTCTAGGTGCAGGTTCTGCTGAGTTATCAGAGAATGAAGTGGTTGTTGTGCGTTTTACTGCAGATGGTGTTATCGACAGAAGCTTTGGTGATAACGGCTTTAGTCAATTTGATATGTTGCCATTAGAGTTAAAAGCGCAAGATTTCGCTATTTTTAACGATGATATCTATGTGCTAGCGAATACTTATAGTGTCAATGAACAACCTGTTTTACTTAAGTTTAACGGTACAACAGGGGCTTTAGATACCAGCTTTGGTAGCTCAGGTATTGGTGGTTATGACTATGGCAATAACGTATACGCACGCAAAATATTACTGCGTGACAATGACGACAACGGCACGCTTGACGAAATATTGCTAGCTGCGGAATCAGAAAATGGTGGATATAAAGACTTTGCCCTTATCAGCCTAGAAGCCGATGGCACTTATGATGTAGAAAATTCTTATATATCTGAATACACGCCTTCTGGTGATTCAGCTAGCTTAAATCATAATGTCACCTTTATGGTGGAGCAGGCTAATGGTCAGATCCTTATAGGTGGCTATGCGCAAAACGTTAGCTCACTTAGTGTAGGACGCATTATTCGTTATAACGCAATAGGTACGCACGATACGACATATGGTAATAGTGCGTCTCAAACCTGTAGTGGTGCCACTTACGAAGCAGGAACCGCGATATTCTGTATATCTGGTGATACAGAAGCTGCATTTAATGATGCAGTGCTATACAACAATGGTACTGAAGATCAGCTAATTGTTGCCGGTTATACTGAAAACAATAGTGTTCATAAACCACTTATTGCTCAATTTACTAATGCCGGTGTGTTAGAAACTGGTTACAACAGTACTGGTTATCGTGTCATTTACGACGATTCAAACCCTGCTGAAGCCACTATGGTTACCGTTATCGGCACAGAGGTATTTGCCAACTACGAAGCGGTCGCAGATTCAGCTGCTGACTTTATTATGCTGAAAACACCGATTGATGGTAGCTCAGTGCAAATTGCCAACGCTGAAGAGATATCCGATTCAGACAGTGTTAACTATCCAATGGCAGATCGAATTAATAGTGTTTATGTTGATAGTTCTAACAATTTAATCGTTGTTGGTTCAGCACACGAAGACCAAGATCAAGATGGTAATAGTGAACGTCAAGTTGCGGCAATTGCTAGCTTTGATTCGAGTAAGGTAAGTTTTGTTAGCGATGCGCTAGAAACAACGTTTGCAGTTAATTTTGCGGATGACAGCAATGGTTTCCGTAGAGTTGGTTTAAGTACAGCAGTTGAACATTTCTTGTACTGGGATAATTTCGGCTTCCAAGACTATGCACACTTAGATGGCTCAAATAACCTTTATATATTGGGTGATGGTGCAGATGGTAATGAGGGAACTTCGGTTGCCATTAATAAACTTGATACTACAGGTAGTTTGACAGACACCTTTGGTTTTAATGGTCAAACTGTACCAATACTAGATCGCAGCACGCAAAACCCAGTTGAAATTGCTGTGAGTAGTGATGGTATTCAATACCTATTAGTCGAGGAAAGTGGGGCCAATTTGGCTATTCACAAATATGATGCCAATGGTGATCTTGACGCAACATTCAATAAAGATGTTAGTGCATCGGAAGGCGCATATAGCGGTTCTGATCTAACTCTGGACAATAGCGGCAACGTAGTGTTTGTTGGTATTGATGGCGCTATTAGTGACTTAGTGGTTAAAAGTTTTACGCCAGCAGGAGCTAGTTTGCTAGATGTCTCTATTGACTTTAGTGACTATGCAGATCCACTGATCAATGTAGAGGTTGATTCTTCAGGCAATATTATTGTCGCCTATATTGAAGACTATGATTACAAACTACGTATTGCCCGTATCACGAGTACAGGCAGTTTAGATACCACTTGGGGTGATAGTGATGGTCAAGGTGGATATACCGGTATTTTGACAGTCAATGTTGATGCGAATGGGCAAGAGGGTGATGACTCTTTTGATAGCCCATCAGCGATGACTATTACTGATGATGATTCTATTATCTTTGTCGGTTTAGACAACTCAACTCCTGTTGTGGTTGGCGTTAATTCCGATGGTTCGTTAATTAGCACAGGTAATTGGAGTGCTGGGGTGCTCGAATTAGCAATAACAGCAGACGAAAATGATTTTGAAGTACTGCAAGATGTTAAAGAAATTAACGGTCAATTAGTTATCGCTGGCTCTTTGTTAACTTTCACCCAACAAGAAACGACCTTAGGTGATGGTTTTATCACCATGGTGGATATAACGAGTGGCACTATTCCGGCCGGAGCATTTGCGGGCGCAGGTTATGTTAGCCAAGACTTAGTTGAAGACGAATTAGTGCATAATCTAGTGGTTGATTATGAGCTAGGTCAAATCTCTGCTTGGATCAGCACTGTTATTAAAGGTTCGACAGATGACAAAGAGTTTTTGGTTGCCTCTAAATACAACTCAACGACAAGCTTTGCTCCTGTTGTATTGGAAGGCCAGACAGTGGTTAATACCTACAGTGAAGATGCTGCAGCACAAGTTATTAACTTAACCGCTTACGATGGAGATGGCGATTCTATTACTTGGAGTATTTCGACAGATGCTAGTAATGGTACTGCGGTATTAGTTGATAGTGATACCTCTGCCACATTAACTTACACACCAAGTGCTAACTTTAATGGTAGTGACACGGTTGTGTTAACGGTTAGTGATGGAACCAATAAAGATACAGTTACGCTTAATTTCACGATAGATGCAGTTAACGATTTACCTGTTATCTCTGAAGGTACTACTTTAAGTCAAGATCTTGAGCAAGATACTAGCTTCCAGCTTACGCTAAATGCGACAGATGTTGATAGCTCTGATGTATTAACTTGGTCTATTACTACGGATGCTAATAATGGTTCAGCTTCGTTATCTGATTCGACAGGTAATGATGCTGTACTCGATTATACGCCAACGGCGTCATTCTTCGGCGACGATTCTGTAGTGGTTACTGTTAGTGATGGTAACGGTGGAACCGATGCTATTACTATTGACATTGACGTACTGGAATTTAATAACCCACCAACGGCCAATGATGCGGATTATACTATTTATGAAGCGGCACCAAACGGCACAGTGATTGGCACTTATAGTGCGACGGATATTGATTTAAATATCGTTACCTACAGCATTACCGCCGGTAATGATGATGGTATTTTTGCCCTTAATTCGTCAACCGGTGAGTTAACGGTTGCTGATGGTTCGCAGTTAGATTACGAAACATTAGATAGCTATAGCTTAACGATTGGCGCTACCGATAATGCAATTATTAGCAAAGTCACTTCAGCTACAATTACTATCGGGGTTGACGACATTACAGAGAAGGATACGCCAAGTATTGCTACTGATTTTGGCGATAACGGCGAGCAAAGAGTCGAAGTTTATGGCGGGAATGTTGAAGACGAGTTAATGACAAGCAATATTGCAACATTGCAAGCCGATGGAAAGCTATTAGTTGTCACTCGTCAAGATTCCACTAATGCGGTGATCACCCGCCACAATACAGACGGTTCTATTGATTACAGCTTTGCTGATCAAGGTACAAAAGTCATTGCGATGGGACAAATGGGGGCCATTACGCCAACCGCTATTGTCGCGGCAATTGATGATTCAGACTCATCTACCGAGTATATCTATGTAGTGGGTTATGGTTTCATTAACTATTCCACAGAGTATGAGTCTTTTATCGCTAAATATGATCTGGACGGTAATTTAGTCACGGCATTTGATACGGATGGTTATCGAACCTATGTTTCAATTGATGCTGGGGTTAACGATTACGCGCAGGCTATTTTCGTGCAAGATGATTACATTTACTTGGCAGGCTATGGTCGTGATTCGGATCATGATGGTTATGTAGCTCGTTTTGATGATACAACAGGCTTATTGGATACCTTAGGTGGTTTTGGCACCGGAGGCCAAGTCGATTTCGCCACAGGTACTACCTCGTTAACGAAAATGGATTTACATGTCATACAAAACGGCTCGCACGCTGGTGATGTCGTTGTATCTTACAATACAGGTTATTTATTCCGTTATGACGTATCTGCGACTGCCACGCAAACGACATTTACAGCAGATGAAAAACCATATGCAATCGCTGAACAATCAGATGGCACTATAGTGACGGTTGGCCAAAGTAATGGTGCAGGTTATGTGCTGAGTTATTCTGTTGATGGCGGCAGTGGTTTGTTTGTGACTAGCGGCAGTGCAATTACCATTAGTAATAGTGGATTTTCATCACAGTCAGAAGGGCAAACCGCGATATCCAGCTATTTAAATGATGTCACTATTAATGGCAGCGACAATGTATATGTTGCTGGCGCGGTAACTTTCTCTAGCTATACAGCTAACTTAATTGGCTATTCAACCTCAGCAATTGCTTGGGATACCAGTTTGGCAGGTGACGCAGATAATCGTGGCTATATTACTCAAACCGGTGTGGGCAATTTTGATGAAGGTAAAACCGTCATCCTTGATGGTAATGATGAACTATTTGTTGTTGGTACGTCCAAAGACGCTAGCGATAATCAAGATGTGGGTTTAGTTAAATTACAAAGTGATGCTTCGTTACAATCATCCTTTGCAGGTAGTGGTCAAGTCGCGGTTAATTATGGTTCAGAGAGTGACTATGTTGCTGCAGCCAAAGTGACTACTGGCAACGATATTTTCTTTGTCAGTGATTACAGATTTGATTCATCCGATTATGATGTCGCTACAACAAAAGTATTAAGCAGTGGTGATATTGCAAGTGACGTGGGTGTTATAGGCCATATCAAAGATGGTTATAGCGCTAACAGTTATGATTATGCGTTAGACGTACATTATTTATCTGACAATAGTGTTTTGGTATTGTCCGTTGCAGAAGATGCGAACGTGGTGCTATCTAAGTTTAATTTAGATGGTAGCTTAGATAGTAATTTCGGCACTGGCGGGCAGGTTGTGTTTGCGCCAGGCAGCAATACGCTAGGCTCCCCAGGAACTATCGCGGTTGATAGTACAAATAATATTTATATTAGTGTATATGATGGCGAAATATCAGACAGCTATCTAGTAGCTTACGATAGTGCAGGTAATGGTCGTAATATTTTCTCAAGTAACACGGTAAATTCTTTAGATTTGGCCATCAATAGTTCAGCTCCTGAAATCTATGACATGTCTGTCGATGCTAACGATGATTTATTTGTTGCCGGCAAGCTAAGCGGAGATGGATTCATTGCTAAAATTAACCCGAGCGCTGACGGAGTCGAAAGTAGCTGGGGGACAAATGGTTATGTTACAGTGGATGGTGTTGGCTTCAGCGGTGATGTTTTTTATGAATTTGTCTTTGATTCAAGTAGCAACATCTATTTAGTTGGTAAGCTAGATATTAGTGATTTTGTATTTGGGGCGTTAACTAAAGTCACAGCAGATGGGAGCTCTGTTAATACTATCACCTTTGCGGAAGATGGAGCGGGTACAGATGTTGCGTTAGGCGGTGAAAATGGGTCTGCCAAATTAAAAGGAATTTACATAGCTAATAATCAGCAAATTTACATAACAGGTGAAGTTGATAATGACTTGTTGTTAGCTAGAGTGTTAAAAGAGACTCTGTCGATAGATACTACATTTAACTCAACGGGTTATGTTCGTAAGTCTGCCACTGGTAGTTATGGTATGTTAGCGGTGCGTGAAGATGGTAACTTGGGTATTCGTGTTGCGGGCAGCTATACTGAGTCTAGTAGTACGGATTTATTAGCGTCTAAATATAATATTAGTCGTGAATATCATCCGCATATTATTGAAGGCGCGAGTGATCCGACAACAGTTGTGTGGAGCTCGGCGGATAGTGGAGTATGGAACTTAACTGCTGATGACGTGGATGGCGATAAGTCTAATTTAATATGGACAGTATCTGACACTTGTGATTCGTCAATATCCACTTCACTGACACAAGGTGTTGGCAGCTCAACATCCTTAAATGTATCTTATGATGGGTTAAGTGGTGGTAGCTGTGCAGTTACAGTGACAGTGACTGACGGACAATCATTAACCGATACTTATATTGTTAATTTTAGTAATACAGGGGGCCAGAGTTAAATGAAGGCATTACTCTGTATTAGGTTAGAAAAGTCGAATTTGCAGGAGGCAGTTTAAATGCAGGTAGTATTTTACGGCGTTAGAGGCTCTACCCCTGCACCAGGTGCCGAGTTTGCAAGGTATGGCGGTAATACTGCGTGCGTGCATGTTAAGTTGTCGGACGGCACGCAATTAATATTAGATTCAGGTACGGGCATCAAAAAATTGGGTCATGTGTTAGCGCAAACTCAAGATGATATTCATTTATTACTGTCGCATAACCATTGGGACCATATTCAGGGTTTTCCGTTTTTTTTACCCGCGTTTCAACCGAAAAGAAAAATTTATATAACCCCAGGCTTAACCACGCCGTATGAGCCGGAGGCGATATTAAATCAAATGTCGGGTTCTTGGTTTCCTATTACGCGTAATGAACTATTGGCTGATATTGAAATTGTCCAGCAGGATGTTGATGTTGAAAGCTGGCAAATTGGCTCAGCCACCATTAGTCGACGTAAAATGAATCATCCTGGCGGTGGTTCATCTTACTTGATAGCGGATAACGGCACAAAGTTAGCCTATGTTACCGACAATGAATTATTCCCTCCTTATCGTGTTGAAACTCAATTTTCAGAATGGCAGTCTTTTATTCAAGATGCTGATTTACTCATACATGACGCACAATACACAGATGTAGATATGCCTCTAAAACACGGTTGGGGGCATAGTTTAATTGAGCAAGCGGTTGAGTTGTCTGTGTCTGCTGGTGTTAAGCGCTGCGCATTTTATAGTCATGACCATACGCGCACAGACGATGCGATTGATGCTTTACTTGAGCAAATTCAAGTGAAAATGGCAGAGCGTGATAATCCATCTGCACCAGAGATTTTTGCCGCTTATGAAGGTCAGGTTGTTGTTTTAAAATAGAGGGCCTGACTAAAAAGCAGACCCTCCATATTTCGTTCACAATTGTTAGGCATTTTAAACAGGATTTATCGCTTTGATGCAGGGAATTTAGCTATTAGGAAACCATATGCTTAAATACCTTAAGCTATCTTTTAATCAACTCTCTATTCTTACCAGCGTGGTTATCATGACGTTATTGATCATGATGCAATCATCAATGCTGGGTGAAGAAGCCACCACCTTTTTAAAACGCCTTGATGGCATGCTCTATGACGTGCGTCTAAAAGCGACCCTTGAACATAGACCAAGGTACGATGAGACTAAAATAGTTATTATTGATTTAGATGAGAAAGCTTTAAAAGAACATGGGCGGTGGCCGTGGAGCCGACGTAAAGTTGCGGATTTAATCAATAAGCTGCTGGATGCTGGAGTGATTGTAATTGCATTCGACGTTTTGTTTGCAGAACCTGAGCGAAATCCTGTAGATGAGCTGGCTAATGAATTTGGTCAGTCAGTCATAAGTAAGGGGGGACTGGGGCGCTATAGAGATGCTATAGATGGTGATCTGCGTATGGCAGAAGCTTTGCAGAATGGTGATGTGGTACTCGGTATATTATTTGAAGATCAAAAAGAAGTTAGTAAGGGAATATTACCTGATCCGGTAATTGAGCTGAGTCAGGATGTACCCGTCAGAAAGACAACCGCTGTTCCTCTCAGTGGTTATATAGGTAACATCTCTGTTTTGCATGAAGCGGCTTATGGCAAGGGTTTTTTTAATGCGGTGCCAGATGAAGATGGATCAATCCGTAGAGCCGCTTTATTGATTAGACATGAAGATGAAATATACCCTTCGTTAGCACTGGAAGCCGCACGGCTTTATTCACTTGCAGATACCATAAAAGTTGATTTGGTTGATGACTGGGGAGAAGGATCGTTTCATAGTATCAGAGGCGTGCGTTTAAATGATAAAACTATCTATACTGATCAAAATGGGAGAGTGTTGATTCCCTATCGTGGAGGCAGTCACAGCTTTAAATATATATCAGCCGCAGACGTTCTCTCTGGTGAGATGGATCCCGAGGCGTTGCTTGATTCTATTGTTTTCGTGGGTACATCGTCGGTTGGTTTAGCTGATTTACGAGAAACTCCGGTTGGTATCCAATACCCAGGAGTAGAGGTTCACGCAAATGTTCTGGAGGGGTTGCTGCATCCAGATATATTTGCTTATCGTCATGAATTTGCTGATATCTTTACCGTGTTCTACTTACTTATCTTTGGTTTAGTGATGGCATATTTTTTCCCTCGCTTAGGTCCAGGGCAAATGGCGTTGTACGGCGGTGTGTTGGTAGCTGTCACTATTGCCATCAATAGTTTTCTTTGGACAAATGAAAAAACATCGTTACCTTTAACTACGCCAATTTTGCTATGTTTCTTTATTACTGTCATCAATATCGCTTTTGGTTTCTTTGCTGAAAATAACCAAAAGAAAATGATCAAAGGCATGTTTGATCAATATGTACC
The DNA here is from genome assembly GCF_003063625.1 of Saccharobesus litoralis. NCBI lineage: Bacteria > Pseudomonadati > Pseudomonadota > Gammaproteobacteria > Alteromonadales > Alteromonadaceae > Saccharobesus > Saccharobesus litoralis. The sequence goes on from NZ_CP026604.1 coordinate 3,207,009, forward strand.
GCCGGCGCATATCGATAAGATGCTGCAAGACCCATCTGCTATTAACATGGATGGTGAGCGGCGTAATATGTCGGTTTTGTTCTCTGATATTCGTAGTTTTACCACGATCTCTGAAGGCCTGTCTGCAAATGAGCTCAAGCTGCTACTTAACCGTTACTTTTCACCGATTACGCGCTCAATTGGTGAGTACAATGGCACCATAGATAAATACGTTGGCGACATGGTGATGGCATTTTGGGGGGCGCCGTTAAAAGATAAGCAGCATGCGATTAATTCCATTCATTGTGCCTTTGATATGTTAAAACTCACCGCTGAGTTACGTGAGGAATTTTTAGCTGAAGGTTGGCCCGAAGTTCGCATAGGTATTGGTATTAATACCGGTGACATGAATGTTGGCGACATGGGATCGGATTTACGTAAAGCCTACACCGTATTAGGAGACTCGGTTAACTTGGGTAGCCGCCTTGAAGGGTTAACCAAATTTTACGGTGTGGAGTTATTAGTTAGCGAATTTACCCTTGAACAAGCGAAAGATGCCTTTGAGTTTCGCCCGATAGATAGAGTGAAAGTTAAGGGTAAAAATAAAGCGGTGGCTATTTTTGAACCCATTTGTGAAAAGGGTAAATTAAACGAGCAAGACAGCGCAGAGTTAGCGCAGTATAATAAGGCTTATGCGCTATACTTAGCTCAAGACTGGCCAGCAGCAGAGTTGGCATTTGCTGAACTAATACGTTTAAACGATAAACGTTTAGTTTACCAAGTTTATGCAGAGCGAATATTGCAATTGAAAGATGAACCTAAACAACAGGATTGGGATGGTTCATTTACGCATACCAGTAAATAAATTTAATAAGCGGAATAGCTAATGAGTTCATTAACCGAAGCCCATCATGAAAATATCGCTGAGATCCGTCTCCGGCAGATAGAACGCATGATAGAAGTTGGGCAGGCATTGTCGGCAGAAAAAGACACGACAAAGTTGCTTGAACAAATTTTATTAGCAGCCAAGGATATTACTCATTCTGATGGCGGCACTATTTACTCAGTTAACGAGCAAGGTGAATTGAAATTTGAAACCTTGATCAATGACACCTTAGGTATGTATATGGGCGGCACGAGTGATAAGCCGATCCCTTTCCCTGCCATTCCGTTAATGGTCGACGGTAAGCCTAATTTAAGCGCCTTGGTCGCTTATGCTGCCAATACTGATCAAGTGATTAATATTCCAGATGCTTATGAGCCGTTTGACGGTTTTGATATGTCTGGTGCCCGAGCGATGGACGCGAAAATAGGCTATCGTACACGCTCGGTATTAACCGTTCCCATGAAAAATCACGAAGGGGAACTCAATGGCGTTCTGCAATTAATTAATGCCCAAGATTGTGATTTAGTTGGCAATATTGGCGACATTATTGAGTTTGATGCCGATATAGAGCGTATTGTGGTGGCTCTTGCTTCCCAAGCTGCGGTTGCGTTAACCAACCGCCAGTTGATTGATGATATGGAAGAGTTATTCCAGTCATTTACCAAACTGTTGGCGAAATCGATTGATGAAAAATCACCTTATACAGGAGGCCATTGTCGTCGAGTACCTGAAATCACCATGATGCTGGCGCAGGCTACCCATAATACTAAAACTGGCCCTATGGCTGATTTTAGTATGACGGAAGAAGACCAGTATGCACTTAATATCGCCGCTTGGCTGCATGATTGCGGTAAAATTGCCACGCCTGAATATGTCATGGATAAGGCGACTAAACTTGAAACCATTTTTGACCGAATTGAATTGGTTGAAGCTCGATTTGAAGTGGCTAAACGTGATACGCAATTGCTTTATGCCAATAAAATAATTGAGCAAATTAAAGCCGGTAATTTTGAAGCAGAAGCACAACTCAATGCAGAATGTGAGCAAAAGCTCCATGATTTAGAAGAGCAGATGGATTTTCTGGCACATGCCAATATTGGTGGCGAATTTATGACGCCAGACGACCAACAAAAAGTCCGCGATATAGGTGAAAGTTATCATTTAGATATTCGTCATCGAAAGCAGCCCTTGTTGGAAGAAGATGAAATTACCAACCTTAGTATTGCTCGTGGCACGTTAAATAACGAAGAACGGCAAATTATCAACCGTCATATTAATATCACCATAGATATGTTGGAGGCGTTACCGTTTCCTCGTCATTTGCGCAATGTACCAGAGTACGCAGGCGGCCATCACGAAAAAATGGATGGTACAGGTTATCCTAAAGGCTTAACACGTGATGAAATGTCTGTACCTGCTAGAATGATGGCAATAGCGGATATATTTGAAGCGTTAACGGCATCTGACCGCCCTTATAAACCAGCGAAAAAACTGTCTGAATGTTTGAAAATTCTTGGCTTTATGAAAAAAGATAATCATATCGATCCTGATTTATTCGATATTTTTGTTGATAATAAAATTTATGAGCAATTTGCCAAAGAGTTTTTAGATGATACGCAGATTGATGAAATAGATGTTAATAAGATCCCCGGTTATGTCCCACCTGAACAGCGAAATTAACAAGAGTCATTAAACGTTAAAATAAGATTTTCTGTTAGCGTTTAGGCTGACTAAATTTTGTCTAAATCTATGGTGGGCTCCATGCGGACGCTCGCTTTTGGCTTTGCTGTCGCGACTTTATCTTTTCTTTGTTTCTCAGCTCCAGATGTTGTTTGATTGGATGAAAATGCCGTTTTATTTAATTCTTTAAATTCTGCCTTAGGCTGCCTTTGTGCGTGGGGTTCTGGTGCGTGAGGCTCTTGTACGTGATGAAGAATGGTTTGCTGATTATATAATTGAGCAATTTGTGAAGAAAATTGTTGATGCAGCTTTTGCTGCTGTTCTTGGGCTTTTTTTAGCTGCTGGTTAATTAAATGTAGCTCTTTACTCATTTGGTCAAACTTAAGATACCAAAGCAAGAAAGGTCGTAAGGTAAATAGCAGCGCTATCGCACCTATGATAACAAGTAAAATATTGATATAGGCACGATATTCGAGAATGAAGTCCATTAGAACTTCATTGTGGTAATAGGGTTTTCTTCGTACTTCAGGTCAATTTGATATTCTACGTCGCCGGCTTTGACAAAGAAAAACGTTTTATCGCGTTTGAATACTTCATGTAAAAACACATTTTTCATACCCGAACGCTTAGTTGGTCCCATATCGACAAATTTAACCTCATAGCGTGATACCAAAATATTTTGGTATTGAGGAGGTGTAACCAAAAGAAGTTCTTTTTTCTCATCGCGCAACACTATGGTGCTGTTATTTACTGAATAGGTTACTGAATTTTCAAGCAAGTGGGTATCTCCCTTAATTCATTTCGTGTATTGCATGCTAGTCCAGAGCCTTATACGGCCTATAAATGTTATTTTAGCATCGCTTAGGGGTAAAAAGTAGCACTGACTATTTAGTTATAGCATTTTATTAACATATTAATGCACTTTGCTGTAAATTGTTTGATTTAAATTACGCAATTAATCGCGGTAGAATGCACAAAATTGAAATTAACCTATTAAATGTCAATGAATAAAAGCTTAATTACTAATATTGCCGCTGCGGCGTTTTTAGTTGCAGGTTATCTATTAGCTAATGCCTTGTTATTAAGTGTTGGTGTATTTGCTTTGGCGGGCAGTGTAACTAACTGGTTAGCCGTGCATATGTTGTTTGAAAAAGTACCAGGTTTATATGGTTCAGGGGTGATCCCAGCCAGATTTGAAGATTTCAAACAAGGTATTAAAGAGTTAATGATGACGCAATTTTTTACTGCTGAAAATATCGATAACTTTTTAACCCATGGTGGTGTCTCTCAACAGTTAGATTTAGCTCCGGTTATTGAAAATACTGATCTTTCTCCCGCTTTTGATTCACTGGTTAAAACAATTGAAGAATCTTCATTTGGTGGCATGTTAGCTATGTTTGGTGGTAGTGAAGCACTAGTACCATTGAAAGAGCCTTTTATTAATAAAATGAAAGCAGCTTTATTGGACATTGCACAAAGTGAAGCCTTTGCAGATAACTTGGTTAAGCAAGTTGAACAACCTAGTGTGATGGGGGGAATGCGTGACAAGGTGGAAACGATTATTGAAAAACGTTTGAATGAATTAACCCCACAATTAGTTAAGCAGATTATTCAAGATATGATTAAACAGCACCTTGGTTGGTTAGTTGTTTGGGGTGGTGTATTTGGCGGTTTAATTGGTTTGATTGCTGCGTTACTGGATTTTTAACCTTCAATTAAAAAAAGAGCGGTCATAGACCGCTCTTTTATAACCTGCTCTTTTATAGCCTATTACGGTTTAACTTCATTTTACAACTTAGCAAATGCTCGACCCGCTGCAGCAATTGTGTTGTTGATGTCTTCATCACTGTGTGCGGTTGATGTAAAACCGGCTTCATACGCGCTTGGTGCTAAATAAACGCCTTCTTCAAGCATCAAGTGGTAGAACTTTTGGAATTGTTCCATGTTGCATTGAGTTGCTTGCTTGTATCCTGTTATTTTTTCATCAGTTGAAAAAAAGAAGCCGAACATGCCACCGACTTGGTTGGTGGTTAATGCCACACCCGCTTTATCCGCTTGTGCTTTAAAGCCTGTAACCAGTTTTTCAGCTTTAGCTGTTATATCTTGATAGATAGATTCTTGATTTGTACTGAGTTCGGTTAGGGCTGCGATACCAGCGGCCATTGCAATTGGATTACCTGATAAGGTCCCTGCTTGGTACACTGGCCCTTCAGGTGCAATACAAGCCATTATTTCAGCTTTACCACCAAAAGCACCAACTGGCATACCGCCACCTATGACTTTACCTAAGGTTGTTAAATCAGGGCAAATATTATAGTGAGCTTGCGCTCCGCCTAAACTGACACGAAAGCCTGTCATAACTTCATCAAAAATCAGTACAGCTTGATATTCATCGCAAATCGCGCGTAACCCTTCAAGAAAGCCATCTACTGGTGGTATACAATTCATATTGCCTGCAACAGGCTCAACAATGATACAAGCAATATCATCGCCAAATTCTTGGAATAAAGCTTTTACTGAATCTAAATCATTAAAGGTTGCGGTCAGTGTGTGCTTGGCGACATCTTCGGGTACACCCGGAGAACTAGGCTCACCTAGGGTTAACATACCTGAACCGGCCTTAACCAGTAAGCTGTCTGCATGGCCGTGATAACAACCTTCGAATTTCAGTAGTTTATTCTTTTTTGTGTAGCCGCGAGCTAAGCGGATCGCTGTCATGGTTGCTTCGGTACCTGAATTAACCATGCGTACCTTTTCCATCGAAGGCACAAGCTTTTTAACTAGCTCTGCCATGACAATTTCGTTTTCAGTGGGGGCACCGTAACTTAAGCCGTTATCTACTGCTTTGTGTACGGCTTCGCGGATTATTGGGTTGTTGTGGCCCAAAATCATCGGTCCCCAACTGCCAACATAATCAATATAAGCTTTATCGTCAGCATCATATAAGTACGCACCATCGGCTTTAGATACAAAAAGTGGATCGCCACCGACACCTTTAAAAGCGCGTACAGGTGAGTTAACCCCACCAGGAATACTTTGTTGGGCTTTAGCAAATAATTGTTCTGAACGTGTCATGTTAAGTCCTCTTTTTATAATCCTGATTCTGCTTTTTGGCTATACCAAACGATACCGCAATCATGGTGACTAACCACTTGTTCGACACCTAAAGTTGTGGCGAACAAAGCCATACGTACTAATACGCCGTTATCCGCTTGGCGGAAAATGGCTAGGTTAGGGTTGTGGTTCATGTCGTTGTCTAACTCATTAGCATCCGCGCGTGAATCGCGAGGCAATGGATGCATGATCACTGTATTAGATTTACAGTGCTGCGTATAAATACTTTGATTTAAACGGAATTTTCCTCGGTATTTATTGGCTTCATCTTCTGACGGAAAACGCTCTTGTTGAATACGTGTTTGGTAAACAATATCCGCGCTTAAATTACCTTCTAGCTGGTCTGTGATTTCGTATTTATGACCGGCATTATCGATAGCATCAATAATATAGTCAGGCATAGCTAATTCGTTAGGCGAGACAAAGGTAAAGCGAATGTTTTGGTACAGACAAAGTAGCTTAGATAATGAATGAACAGTTCGGCCATATTTTAAATCACCCACCATGGCAATGTGCATACCGTCAATCATTTTGCCATTATGTGCTTGTTCTTTACTAATAGTATATAAATCGAGTAGAGCCTGAGTTGGATGCTCATTGGCACCATCACCACCATTAATAACTGGGACTCGGCTACCTTCTGCAAACTCAGCGACAGATCCTGAATCAGGGTGACGCATGGCGATAACATCGCTATAGGAACTTAATACGCGTGCGGTATCGTACAAAGATTCCCCTTTAGCAAGCGCTGATGAACTTGCACCTACCGTTTCTCTTACATGACCACCCAATAAATTGAAGGCAGTACCAAAACTAACCCGTGTTCTTGTGCTGGGTTCAAAGAAAAGGTTACCTAAAATTGCGCCGTCCAAAACACGTGTTCGCTTTTCTCTGTGCGCATAGGGGCGCATGGTATCGGCGACAGTAAATAAATATTCGATGCTAGCTCGGTCGAATTGATTGACGGATAAAATATCCGCACCTTGAAACTTAAACATGCAATTTAATCCCAAAAAGAGGTGATTTAAAGAGTCAAAACGCGGGTGGAGGTCACCCTAATGCTGGGCGCTCACTCTAGCAAAAAAGCATAGGGTTGTCTGCTAAAGTGAGTGAAAAATAGGGATTAAAATGGTTTGACGACGGCTAAGATAATAATGGCAAACAAGGCTATAACGGGGATTTCATTAAACCAGCGATAAAATTTTGCCGATTTAGTGTTTCGGTCGTTTTTAAAGTCGTTTAGCAACTTAAAGCAGTAAGCATGATAAATATATAACCCGACTACAAAGGTAAGTTTTGCATGTAGCCATGCGCTATGTTTAAACCAATCCAATCCATAATGACCAATCAGAGCAACACCAAAAATTAAGGTCAAAATTGCCCATGGCGTCACGAAATAGAGTAATCGACGTTCCATTGTTTTAAAAATTTCGTTGGTGTGGCTATCTTTATTTTCGGCGTGGTAAACAAAAAGACGCGGTAAATAAAATATACCGGCGAACCAAGCTACCATAAAGGCAATGTGCAAAGCTTTAAACCAAAGAATTGTTGTCATGCTATTTTTCCGAGAGTATGAATATTGGCTATTATTTATTACTATTGAATGGTGCCTTTGATGAGCCGTGAACGTACTTCAGTCCAACTCATCACGCCAACAATATTGTCTAGCTGATCTTCAAAAACATATATAGAGCCGTCGCGTTTATCTTTTAAAATGTCGAAAGGCTCAGCAAGAGTATACCGTGAGTCTACACCTTGAATTAATTCAAATTCAAATGGCGATTCTGGATCAGGATCTAAGCTGACATTGTAGTGCACTAAATAAAAGCTGGCCTCTAAGCCACTCTTTTCTCTTAGCACGACAGGTCGATCGCCGGCGTTGTCTAAAGCGTTACGAATGATGTTTTCGTCTTTAGAGGTAACTAAAACGAAATCACGGTTCATGTCGGCTAATATGCCAATTTTTTGTAGGGCTTCAAACGCCGGTGGGTTTTGATACTCGAGCTTTTGAAACTCTAACTGCATCAAGAAGACAGAGCGGTTACGGAAAAATTGCACAGAGGCAACATGAGCCGTCACAATAACTAACATTGCTGGCAAAATAATATCAGGGCTTTGGGTTAATTCTAAAACAGCAACAAGTGCCGCTAAAGGCGCACCTAGAGTCGCGGCCATTAATCCAGCTAAGCCTAACGCACCATATATATCCGCGTATTCGTGCATATCACCAATAAAAACTGAGCCCATCATGGCTAGCAAAGTCCCCAGCATCATGCCTAAACCGAGTATGGGACCAATTATTCCACCTGGAACCCCTAAACCGATAGCAAATACGGTAAGAATGGCTTTACAAACAAATACTGTCATTAACAAGTTTGCATTGTCGTGCACACTTTGTGTGAAGGATATTGCCCCTAAACCATTACCCATAGCTTCAGGAACAAAAGCACCAACAGAAGCGGTAATTAATCCTGCTAGTATTAATCGCGGCGCCATTTTAAAAGGTTTAAACGAGCGTAAAATTTCAAGGAGCTGGCGGTTAAAAGCAAAAGCAAAAGCAGCAATAACCCCACCCATGAAAACTAAAAAGGGATAGTGAACCGCGCTTAATTTATCAAGTTGTAGGTCGGTTAACTCGTGGCCAGTGCCAAATACCGCTTGGGTAAGAATAGCCCCCGCCACAGAGGCCAGCATGACAGGAATAAATACATGGGTTTTATACTCACGAACCACGACTTCCATAACAAAAATGACCGCGGCCAGTGGCGTGTTGAACGAAGCTGATATGCCTGCTGCTATACCGCATGCACTAAGCGTTTTAACTGAGTTGTACGGTAGTTTAAGCCAACTACCAATAAAGCTAGTGCCCGCCGCACCGAGGTGCACTGATGGACCTTCTCGGCCGACCGAGAAACCAGTGGCCAATGCGGCAATACCAGCAAAAAATTGGTTGATGGTGTTTTTTAGCGGCATCATGCCGTAAAAGCTTTTCATTCGATAGATAACGAATGGAATACCAGTACGTGCCACTTTAAATTTAGTGACTTTAGCAATTAATAGAATGGCGGCCACACCAATTAGTGGTAATGCAAAGCGTTGCCAAGTAGAAAGTGACGAAAATTTGTCCACTTCATCTAAATAAAGAAGTTGGATGTTTTCGATTGACCAACGAAAGGCTATGATAAGTAAAGCAGCACATATACCCCCTAGCAATCCGAGTAGAGCTAGCTGAATAGATGTTTTAGGAACGGCGAGTTGTTGTCTTAGTTTAGACAGTTGCATTGCGCTTTATTACTTCTTGTTAGATTAACGACGTGTCCGTTATGTTTATTTCTAGTCAAAGCGATCAGGTTTTAGGGGCAGGTTTCTAGTTCCAGACGAAACCTAAGTACCTACATCCATGTAGGCAAAGCTGTCAAGCTTCGAGACCCCATGAGCATATGCTCTACTATGTGATTGGGGCGAGTAAGCGCCGACAATGAACCATAAGACCTGAGCGAGATGACTATACCTGATGCTGATCAGATAGTGGCTAGCAGTGTATCATATTAACCATAATAAAAATAAGACAGAGAATCAAAGCTTTGGAAAATAAACCTAACAAACTGGTTTACCATAACCTAGACATAATTTGGCATAACCTAAAGCACTTTTATACCGGACTTTATGGTGTTTTACTTTTAATTGCGATCGGCTTGCTAGGTTATTGGATAGCCAGTAAGCACTACAGTGATCTTGAAGCTGAAAAAACACATTATGTTGATCTTATCGCCCAAAGGGAGGCTGAGCTTGCAGCCGCTAAGCAAGAACTAAATTATGTTCGAGTTGAGTTAGAAGTCGAAAAACTTGCAGCACAAACGGTGCAAAAAGATTTGAATAAATTGAAGCAAGAAAATACTCAGCTGAAAAAGGATATTAGTTTTTATCAAAATGTCATGGCGCCAGAAAATAGCGCCGAAGGTGTCATACTTGAGCATTTTATTATTGAACCCACATTGGTGAGTAATCGCTTTCGTTACAAGGTAACGCTAGTGCAAACCCGTAAACAAAAGCGTTTCGCCAAAGGCTATATTGGGATTTTGCTCAAAGGTCAAAAAGCGCAAGTTAAACATGAGTTGAATATTAGCGAGCTTGGTATATTTGATGAGGGCGCTTTAAAATTTAGCTTCCGTTATTTTCAAATATTAGAAGGTGAATTCACCTTGCCTGATGACTTTACACCAGAGCGAGTATTTTTAAATATCACCTTACCTAAGTCTCGTTGGCAACAAGCGGGAAAACTTAATGCTGACTTTGCTTGGACACCGGGTATAGAACATGTGGAATAAACTAGTTATTTCTATTAATTGACTGTTTTACTCAGGTATTAGATAATTTCAATATTAAGAAAAATGATTGTAGGTGTATTCAGTGGATTTACCGATTACTTTTAGTGATAAAGCCGCTAGTAAAGTGAAAGCTTTGATCGCAGAAGAAGAAAACCCAGATCTTAAACTTCGTGTGTATATAACAGGTGGTGGTTGTTCAGGTTTCTCATATGGTTTTACTTTCGATGAGAAGGTAAACGAAGGCGATACCGAAATTGAAAAACAAGGCGTTAGCTTAGTAGTCGATCCTATGAGTTTGCAATACTTGGTAAACAGTGAAGTGGATTACATGGAAGGCTTAGAAGGTTCACGCTTTTTTGTTAACAACCCTAACGCGACAACAACTTGTGGTTGTGGCGCTAGTTTCAGCGTATAACTTTTTATAACAAGGCCTGATCCTCAGGCTTTGCTTCTCTACATTTAATTTTCTGCTATTAATTTTTTTGGTCGAGTAGGCCGAGGGAGCTTCCCCCTCAGCCTCTCACAGATCCGTACGTGAACCTCTCAATTCATACGGCTCCTCTCGTTTTACCATTTACGGCCTGCAACCAAATTGCCAATGAGAAAATAGATACGGTTGTGTATTACACACCCTTTGCATCCATTTTCTTGCTCTTTGGTAACTGAATTTCAGCCGTTTGTATTTCTTCTTCGCCCATTTCAACAATTTAAGGTTTATCCAAGACATAAGTGGCCTTAATGCTGTTTTCCAAAACCGACTGAAGTAATTTATCCACCCGCTTATCATCGGATTAAGCTTATACGCCAACTCTTGTATCGTTAACCCCGTTTGCTTAGTAACCGATCAATTTAAGCCGTCTTTAAAGCGATCCCAACTCGCGTAAACTGTTTGCCAACTTAATCAATGAGAAACGAAGATGGGAAAACAACGTACAATTGAAGACTGGCAATTAATATTTAGTCAATTCCACGCCAGCGGATTAACCGTCACTCAATTTTGCAAACAACACAAGCTGACAATTTCCAACTTTTACAAATGGCGAAAGCGGATCGAGCCATTACCTGCGACGAATAGCGAGAACGATATTGAGTTTTCAGCGTCAACTGACCATTGGCAAGCTATATCAGTCAATCATCATTCAACAGATACCAAACAATGGAATATTGAATTAACCCTTCCTGGTGGCGTAGTGCTGAATATGCGAGCCACCTCTTGATTAACTTGCATTGTGACTTACCCATTTGGCTCTACAACCAACCCGTTGATATGCGTAAACAATTTGATGGGTTAGCCGCGTTAGCGCAAACCAAGGTAGGCAGACGTGCCAACAGCGGTGAGCTGTTTGTATTCGTCAATCGAAAGCGTACCCACATTAAATTACTCTATTATCAGCAAGGTGGTTATTGTTTATGGGCAAAGCGATTGGAGCGAGGTACCTTTCATACCGTCAAAGGTGATGAGCCAAATGTTCAACTGGATTGGCCACAATTACAATGCTTGATTGGCGGAATAAAATGGCAAGAAAAACCAAGGAATACGCGACTTTAAAGGGGGATTTTAGTATAATTACGCCCCATGAAAACAAGTCAAATCAGTCACTTAAACACTGTTGAAAAAGATGAGGTTATTACTCAATTAGTTGAGCATAACGCCCACCTTCAGCAACAACTCGACTGGTTTAAACGTCAGCTGTTTGGTCAAAAGTCTGAAAAGCAATTAGTCGACAACCCACATCAATCCACCTTATTTGTGGGAGATGCACCAGAAGGCCTGAAACCCGAGGCCACTGACGTTAAAGCGCATAAGCGCAAGTCTCATACCCAGCGTACCGGTGATGAAGTCAATGACTCTGGGTTACGCTTCGATGACACTGTCCCTCAAAAAGTGATTGAGCTATCGGCACCAGAGTTACAAGGTGACGATGCAGAACAGTATGAAATTATAGGCTTTAAGGACACCACGCGTTTAGCGCAACAGCCTGGTAGTTATACGGTACTCATTTACCGTCGCCCTGTTGTTCGCCATAAAGCCAATCAAACCGTGAATACACCAGCAGCGCCGACTAATGTCTTAGACGGCTGTTATGCTGATGTTTCCTTGCTAGCTGGTTTACTGGTTGATAAAGCGGTTTACCATTTACCCCTGTATCGCCAACATCAACGTATGCTAGATGCGGGAGTACAAGTGAGTCGAGCCAGTTTGATTAACTGGGTACAAAAAGCCATCGACTTACTCACACCTATTGCCCAAGCCATGAAGCAACACATTCTGCAAAGCAATGTATTGGCGATGGATGAAGTGCCGATAAAAGCGGGACGAAAAAGCAAAGGCAAAATGAAACAAACCTACTTCTGGCCCATTTATGGTGAACAAGATGAGGTGGCGTTTACTTGGTCGATAAGTCGAGGAAAACAGCATGCGATTGAACAGCTTGATGGCTTTAATGGCACCTTGCTGACAGATGGCTATCAGGCTTACACTAAAACCGTACTTCAGTTAAATGAACAAGACCAAACTGTTATGCATGCCGCCTGTTGGGCGCATACTCGGCGAGCCTTTGATAAAGCATTGAAAACAGAGCCTGATGAGGTACAACAAGCGTTAGCCTATATTGGCGCACTGTATAAAATTGAAGAAGGCTTACGCCAAAAACAAGCTTGTGCTGAGCAAATACAAGAAACACGCACTAAAGATAGTGAACCCGTTGTTAGCGCCTTCTTTAACTGGGTTTACCAACAACGCCAACGGCCAGAATTACTGCCTAGCAATCCATTAAGTAAAGCTCTCAATTATGCGGCTGAACGTGAAACAGAGCTGAAGGTATTTCTGGCGAACCCCAATGTTCCTTTGGATACCAATCATCTTGAACGTGCATTGCGTGTTATTCCAATGGGGCGGAAAAATTATCTATTCTGTTGGAGTGAAATCGGTGCCAAGCAATTAGGTTACTTACAAAGCTTGATGGTGACTTGTCGCTTACAAGGCGTTAACCCTTACCATTACTTAGTTGATGTATTACAACGCGTCAGCTTGCACCCTGCCAAAGATGTTATCGATCTAACCCCTCGTGTGTGGAAAGAGAAATTCAAAGATCATTTTATAACGTCAGATCTAGCTGAATAGGGAAGATCTAACTGCTGATTGATCGGTTACTTTGCTTATGTAGCTTGAGCGCTTTAACTTTCTCTCTAATTTTCTGTTTCGCTTTAGGGCTAATAGCAGGTGTAAAGCCAACAAACATGCGACCCCACCGATTCCTTACTAACCTTGGCCTGAAACAGTAACTAAGAAAATCAAAGCTAATGACTTCATGTGCTTCTTGTCTACCTTCATCAAAGCAGTAAACCAGTTTAGTTTTCTCTGGATGACATTCTAGACAACAATCTAACATGCGTTGCTCAATAGCTTGCTTTAACGCCTTTGCTTCTTGCTCACTACGACAGTGAACCACTGCATCATCCGCATAGCGTGCAAATTGAACATGTGGATGTTCTCTTCGCAACCATTTGTCGAATGCGTAGTGTAAAAACAAATTGGCTAGCAATGGGCTTATCACGCCTCCTTGTGGTGTTCCTTTCGTTCGCTCTATTATCTGACCATCCGAGGTTTCCATTGGCGCTTTAAGCCAACGTTCGATATAGAGTAATACCCATGGGTTATTGGTATGTTTGCGTAACGCTTTGCCCAATAACACCCAGTCCAAGTTATCAAAGAAGCCTTTGATATCTAAATCAATCACCCAGTCGTATCGCCAACACCGCTGGCGCGTTATCGCTAATGCATCATGTGCACTGCGATTAGGTCTGTAACCATAAGAATCATTATCGAATACCGATTCTAATTCAGGCTCCAACTCCATCTTGACGACCATCTGTGCAACTCGGTCTGATACCGTGGGTATGCCTAGTACTCGAACGCCCTTATCCTTAGGGATTTCGACACGCTTCACCGTCGGTGGAAAATAGCTGCCCGATGACATTCGATTCCATATCTTGTACAGGTTCTTCTTCAAGTCCTGTTCAAAATCACTCATCGATTGCTCATCAATTCCTGCCGCTCCACCGTTGGCTCTTACACGTAACCAGGCTTCATAAACTGTCCATTTCGAAATACTAAATGGTTTTGCTGAATTCAATCATTCCTCCTGCTGCAGCAGTTGATGAAAGTTTCATTTAAAACGAGGCAATCCCTTCGCTAGATAACCATTACAGCTATCATCATCACTACTACGAATTGCTCCGCCCCAGTGCTTTGCATTCAGACTTGGCTCTCATGGGGTTTCCATTCGAGGATATCTGTTAACATCAAAACGACTGGTTCTTACGTTCCATATAAAACCCCGAGTTAAATTCACGTCAGCTCTTTGCCGGCTCCCGCTTAGTTGGTAATCAGGTTGCCTCTAAGCTCTTCCCAAACTCCACCCAGTAGCTTGGTTTCGGGATGCAACGGTTAAATATTTCGACACCTACGCTGTTCGTCTCTTTAACTCACACCTGACAAATCATTGTGTTTGCCTTTCCCTTATCGCTCACGACAGTGACTCTTAACCAATGCCGCATAAGGTGGTTTCCACCTGCACCTGAATGCCGATGGGATGGGCCAAACCATCATGTTTTATATAGTTGCGTTACCTTCCAGCCTTCCTTGTACTGTTGGTAACTCGTAACACACTGGGTGAGCATTTATGCTTGCGAAGCCTGCAAACTATTCAACTCACCATTCAACTCAAATCTTTCTTATTTTAGCGAAGAAAGCTTTTATCTCCCCAAATAATTTGCTGATATACAGCTCAATAATTATTAGACCTAATTGGTGCAATAGTTCGGCGCAATCAATAACAACAAATTCAGCAATGCCAGTCAGGTTATGAAATTTTACGTGTGCCATACTGGTGAAATTAGGTAGCCGCTTTGCGGCGTTAAAAATACCTTAATGACCTATAACTCATTGATTAGGTATAGCGTTACAGAGTTTTACAATTTTATTTTTCGTTTTTTGATACATTGTTGTATCAGTTATAAGTAAAGGAAGAAAAATGGCCTCGCTTCGCACGACACTTGCCAATAAACCTTGGATTTTGGCATTAATCATTAGCATAGCCTTTGTTGTATGGATGAGTTCTGGGGCTAATTCTGCCTCAGCAGAATCAACTGACAAAGGACCTGAAGTTGGCGCAGAAACTAAGAAACAAGCGACTGTGCAAACCGTCGCGGCGCGAACGTTTCACGCTGAGCAAGTCGCTAAAACATTAACTTTGTATGGACGAGCAGAACCTGACAGGCAAGCACAAATCAAAGCAGAAGTGAGTGGCCAAGTAGAACAGGTTTTTGCAGAGCGTGGTAGCAAGGTAGCCAAAGGGCAGTTGTTGATTAAGATTGCCGAGAATGATCTACCCATTCGTTTAGAAAGTGCGGAGGCGTTAGTTAAACAACGGCAAGTCGAATACAAAGGCAGTAAATCATTAACCGATAAAGGCTTGCAAGACGAATCTCGTTTAGCACTAAGCTTAGCCAATTTGGCGCAAGCGAAAGCCGAAGTCGCGAGATTACAATTAATGTTGGATAAAACTCAAGTTGTCGCGCCATTTGATGGTGTGTTAAACGAAAGGTTTGTTGAGCAGGGTGATTATCTACAAGTTGGTGACCCAATCGCGCAGTTTGTTGATTTAGATCCGTTAATTATCCGCGCTAATGTTAGTGAGTTTGACGTTAATGAATTACAAATAGAGCAAGTTGCGACTATCGCTTTTGTAAATGGCCAGAACTCACAAGGTAATATTCGTTATATTGCCTCGGTCGCAGACTCACAAACTAATACTTATGAAATCGAAATTGCCTTACCTAATCATCAAGGAACTTGGCGCGCAGGCACCAGTGCTGAGTTAGAAATCCCATTCAAGCAGCAATCAGCCATTCATGTTTCTCCTGCGGTATTGGCATTAGATGAAAATGGATCGGTGGGGGTTAAAACCGTGTTGGATAGTACCGTTATTTTTCATCCTATTGACATTGTTAAAACCAATGAAAACGGCATGTGGTTGGCCGGACTAGGGCAGAGTGCCAATATTGTTGTACGCGGGCAAGGTTTTGTACGCCATGGTGACCAAGTGGATGTTAAATACCTAACTGAGGAACAATAATTATGCTGAGCATGATAGATACAGCATTATCACGTTCCCGAACGGTATTGATGGTTTTTATTCTGCTATTGATAACAGGCAGTGTGACCTATAGTAATATTCCGAAAGAATCGAATCCAGATATCACAATCCCTGTTGTTTATGTTTCGATCACCCATGATGGTATTTCACCAGAAGATGGTGAGCGTATGCTAGTGCGTCCAATGGAGAAGGAATTGCGCTCGATTGAAGGCTTAAAGGAGATGAAGGCCACGGCGAGTGAAGGACATGCCTCTATTAACCTAGAGTTTGTCGCCGGTTATGATGTCAATGTCGCGTTAGCAGATGTGCGTGACAAGGTAGCGGTTGCTAAAGGTTATTTACCGCAAGACACAGAAGAGCCAACTGTGCATCAAGTGACTATGGCTAGTATGCAACCAGTGTTGACCGTGATGCTATCAGGACCGATAAGTGAACGAGGCTTGCTAACGGTTGCGCGCGAGCTTAAAAATAAGCTTGAAGGAATGAATGAGGTACTAGAAGTATCCATAGGTGGTGATCGCCAAGATATTCTCGAAGTGATAGTCGATCCGCTTAAGTTGGAAAGTTATGGCCTTGAACAAGCGGATATTTTTGATTTAATCAGCAAAAACAATCGTTTAGTGGCCGCTGGTACGTTAGATGCGGGTCAAGGTCGGTTTGCTATTAAAGTCCCCTCTGTTTTTGAAAGCTTGCAAGATATTTGGCAATTACCGGTCAAAATCAATGGCGATCGGGTGGTTACCTTTAAAGACGTCGCAGAAGTGCGCCGCTCTTATATGGACCCAACTACTTTTGCGCGACTCAATGGCGAGCCATCGGTGTCGTTAGAAGTTAAAAAACGACCAGGCGAAAATATCATTCAAACAGTCGAGAAAATTAAGCAACTCGTCGAGACCGCCAAGCAGTTACCGATTTGGCCCAATGCGTTAATTGTCACTTACACAGGTGATCAATCAAAAGACGTGAAAATGATGTTGACCGATCTGCAAAATAACGTGTTATCTGCTGTGCTGTTGGTTGTGATTGTGGTTGTTTCAATTCTTGGCGCGCGTACGGCTGCCTTGGTTGGCATTTCAATTCCAGGTTCATTTCTAACCGGTATTTTAGTGTTATCTATTTTTGGTTTAACTATTAACATTGTTGTGCTTTTTGCCTTAATTATGGCGGTGGGAATGTTAGTTGATGGCGCCATAGTGGTCACTGAGTATGCCGATCGCTGTATGAGCGAAGGCATGGATAAACGCAAAGCTTATATTGAAGCTTCACGTCGTATGGCTTGGCCTATTACTGCATCAACAGCCACGACACTCGCTGCTTTTGCGCCATTGATTTTCTGGCCGGGGATTATGGGGGAGTTTATGAAATACTTGCCAATCACCCTAATTGCTACTTTGGCCGCATCTTTGGCTATGGCTTTAGTATTTGTCCCGACGTTAGGTTCTTTATTTGGTAAAGCTCGGCCGGTTAGTGCCCAAACTCGCAAGCAAATGATCCAAGCTGAGCAGGGAGAATTAACAACACTAACAGGCTTTACGGGTAAATATGTACGAATGTTACACACAGCCATTCGTCACCCAATTAAAATATTATTGGCTAGTATTGTTATCGCTGTATTGGTTTTTATGGCTTATGGTGCTTCCAAGCTAGGCGCTGAGTTTTTTCCTGATGTAGACGCTGGTGGCGTGAATATATACGTACGCTCAGAAGGTGATTTATCCATTTACGAAAAAGATAAAATTTTAAAGCAAGTGGAAGCGCGTATAGATTCGATGCAAGAAGTGGAAACACGCTATGCACTAAGCGGACAATACGGCAATGTTGGTTATATTCGTCTCAATCCAGTTGATTGGCAATATCGTCGTAAGTTGGATGCGATTGTTGAAGAAGTCTATCAACGAACCGAAGATTTATATGGCGTCGAATTAGAAATTCGCCGTGATGAAAACAGTCCTGGCGGTGCGGCTAAAGACGTTAATATAGAGCTTAGCTCTCGTTACCCTGAACGTGTTGCCGATTCAGTTAGAAAAATGAAAGCCGCGTTAATGGCTGACGATGCATTCGTTAATGTGCAAGATGATGCTAGTAAACCAGGTATCGAATGGCAACTGAAAGTAGACAGAGAAAATGCCGCTCGTTTTGCCGCAGATGCTTTGTTAGTGGGTAATACAGTGGCAATGGTCACTAACGGTTTGCGGGTTGGAGAATTTCGGCCTAATGATGTCGATAAAGAAGTGGATATTCGTGTGCGTTTTCCGGTTGAAAATCGGCATTTAGGCAAAATTGACGAGCTTAATGTACAAACACCTTATGGCTTAGTGCCAATCGAGTATTTTGTTGAGCGAGTCGCTGCGCAAAAAGTGGATAGTATTAAAAAAGTAGATAGCCGCCAAGTCATATCTGTAACGGCGGACATGGCGCCGGGTTATTTACTCAATCAAGAACTACCACGCATGCAAGCAGCTTTTGCAGAATTGGGTATTGATCCTACTGTGGAAGTGCGGGTCAAAGGACAAAACGAAGAAGAAGCGGAATCATTGGAGTTCTTAAAAAAAGCCTTTTTGGTTGCCTTGTTTATTATGGCGATTATTTTGGTGACTCAGTTTAATAGCTTTTATCAAGCGTTTTTAATTCTTAGCGCGGTGTTATTCTCTACTGTCGGTGTATTCTTGGGCTTGCTCATCGCACAAAAGCCTTTTGGTATTGTTATGTCAGGAATTGGCGTCATTGCACTGGCAGGTATTGTCGTGAATAACAACATTGTTCTCATTGATACATACAATGTATTACGCCGCCAAGGTGTTGCCGCCATGGAAGCAATAGTTAGAACCGGAGCGCAGCGCTTACGTCCGGTACTGATGACTACAGTCACTACCATACTTGGTTTGATGCCTATGGTACTGGAAATGAATATCGATTTGGTCAACCGTACGACTGAATTTGGTGCTCCTTCCACCCAGTGGTGGTCGCAGTTAGCGACGGCGGTGGCTGGCGGATTAGCGTTTGCTACTTTGTTGACGTTAGTACTTACTCCGTGTTTATTGGCGCTAGGGCATAATGTCCATATTAAGTTTACAGGTTGGCGACAGCGTCGTGCTGAGAGTAGGCAGCGTAACGCATTAGATGCAAATGAAGGCGTTACAGATACTCAAGAGAAACTAAAAACAGTGGCTTAATAGTCAGAAATAATAGACCCTAAATTAGGCTGGTGTTGCCCAGCCTAATTTACTAATAAAATAATCCAATACCAATTGAAAGCGCTTTAGCTCGTAGTGGATTTATTTGTAAATTCAAAAGCTGATCCAACGTCAATTTCCAACTTATCACCGTCTAGTAATATCGCATTTTGGCCAAAGTAAGCGCCTTTAAAATTCACTTGAGTGTCCATCGTTGATAAGGTTTGTAACGGTTCTTGCTTATCTGGAACTTGAGCGGTTAATGGGTCAATTTTGGTTATTGGGCAGCGCTCGCAAGGCTTACATAGAGCAAAACGTATTGCCTGTTTACCTTTAACGGCAATGGTGTCGATATGGTTTTCTTGCCAAGCCGTTAAACCTTTTACGACAATATTGGCACGAAAACGGGTTATGGCTACACCTTGTGAACCGTTTTTTAACAACTGCGTGTTTAGATCAAGCAACGAATCTTCACTGGCTATTAAAAATGGAAAACCATCAGAGTATGCGGTTTGGGTACTTTCTGTATCTAGGCTGGCATTGTAGTCAGATTGTTTGGGAAGGTAATTGCTGTCGACTTGGCGGTGTTCACCATCCGGCATGCGCACAAGTTGTAATGGTTGACCACGATAGAGGCCTAATGCTCTAGTTAACCATTCTGATGCTTCCAATCCTTCGTTTAAGCCTTGTACCTTGTCGCGCCATACCTTGGTTAAGACTTTGTCTGAGCTGGAAAACGTTTTATCCAATGGAATGATTAAATCTTCTAAACCGACTTTACTTAGCGTTAAGTGGCTGTCGTTTAACCATACTTCAATTAATGCCATTTCAGCCAGTGAACGCTGGGTAACAAATTCATAATTTTCGTCAGTGATCATCCAGTGTCGATCATAGGCAAGACCTCGAACACCTAGTTTGGCTGACTTGAGTTTGATTCCCCCAAGAGATTTGACTGGGTAAATATAGATTGCGCTAATTTCTGGCATTTTGATTAATCCCTTATGTTTATGTTGTTTTGCTCGTGTAAAGGCATTCACTAGAAAAATTGGAGTTGGTAATCAGTTATCAGCCTCGCAACTGAACTCTATTTGATAAGAGGTAAATTTGCGCATATTAATTACGCCTGTGTCCAATATTAAATACTGGCCTTTTATCCCTTGTAAAATACCTGAAACCTCTGGGTTTTTATCAAAGTTAAAAGAGGTGACTTTGCTTGGATATTGTTCAACCGGAAAATCTAAATCGACAACGTCAGCATTTAACTCTTCTATGGCATCACTGCCATACACACTTAGCAGTTCTGTTAATTTTTGCTGAATCTGGGGTTTTAGCTCAGTTGCCGCTTGTTTTAGGTCTATTTGCGGATTTAGGCCTTTTAACATAGCGCGCCAGTTAGTTTTATCAGCGATAAATTTAGCGAGTTCAACTTCAACTAAGCCTGAAAGCTGGCGGGTTTTTACTTGGAATATAGGTAACGCTTGCGTGGCACCTTGGTCAATCCAACGTGTTGGAATTTGCGTATGGCGTGTTATCCCGACTTTTAAACCTGAGGTATTTGAAAGGTAAACATAGTGCGGGATCATGCAATTGGCTTGGCCCCATTCGGGTTCACGACATGTGCCTTGCTCATAATGACAAGTTTCGGGCTTCATAATGCACATATCACATGACGCTAATTTTTGCATACACGGGTAACAATGACCTTGCGAGAAGCTTTTTTTGGTTTTTCGGCCACAATGACAACAAAAAATTTCACCTGTGTAACGCATTTTTATTGGTTGGCCAATTAATGGGTTAAGCTCGATAGCATCGTCGCTCAAAGGTAATTGATAAGTGATTTTATGAGTGTTGCAGTCCAGTTGGGCGGTAAGTTTTTTTATGGTGCCGAGCATAGTCAATGATTATTGAGAAGAATAACCGTCTATTTTAAGCGCTTAGCTGTACTAGACACAAATAAAAAGCACAATAAGATTAACGCGTTCTAAAATTAAGCGCGCTTAAGGTTACCTTGCGGCACCGAAGGTACACCATAGTAACGTTTACTTGATTCACTTTTAATGCGATTAAGGATCACACCATTGACTTTAGTGCCGGAATGCTTGAGTAATTGCAAGTCATGGTTAAGTTTGGCGGGTGTATTTTGCGTGACATCGGTAACTAAGTTAATGCCATCAACATATTTGCTAATGAGCAAAGCATCACTAACAGACAATATCGGCGGACATTCAAGAATAATCCTATCATATTTAGTCTGTAATACTTCGAGTAACTTCGCAAAGCGTTTGTGCGAGAAAAATAGCAAAGGGTTACGTGGCTTACGGCCACAGGTAATGACGTCGGCACCTAAGCGTTCGTCATAAAACTTACATTCTTTGAAACTATGAGTTTGTGCGAGTAAATTGGTTAACCCTGGTCGCCCGAGTGGTTGCTGTAAAGTTTCGGCAATTGAAGGCGCACGTAAATCGGCATCAATAATAACCACGCGCTCTAGTTCACCAAACGATTTTGCTAAGTGAAGACAGGTAGTGGATTTACCTTCATTAGGCATTAATGAACTTATTGCTAATATTTTGGTATGACTGAGTTCGGGGAACAAGGAAAAACGCGTACGAATGGCATGGATAGACTCTTTATATATTTCAAATTGATTCCCTGCGCCGGTTAAAATGGGTAAGTGTTTTTTCTTGCGACTAATGCGTAATTTGGGTAACTCACCTAATACTTTGTAACCATTGCTGATGATGGTTTGACGATGTCTGACATGACTGTCGGTGAAAATGCGTAATACTAAAGAGATAGCGATGGCAATGATCATGCCTAGCATACCCGCCATAACAATGATTAACTTCTTTTTCGGTTTTATCGGATGCTCAGGTAACGACGCAGGGTCAATGATGATAATGCTTTTGGTGTGATCCATATCTTGGATCAGTTCCATTTCAGTTTTCTTTTTCGCTATCGATTCAAGTAACTGCATGTCTTTTTCGATTAGCTTTTGTAATTTCGTTTGCTCTGCACCAAGGTAAATGGTTTCTTCTAATTCTCGATTGACTTTCCGTTGGCTTGCGCTGTTCTCTAAAATGAGATCTTGAATTTCTTCTAAGCGACTAATGTAACGCATTTCAAGATTTTTAACTGCCACTTTTAGTTGGCTTTCGGTCTCTTGAATGCGCTTAATGATTGATTGATGCTTGGGGTGTTTGTGCAAGTATCTTAGTTGGATCTGTGCAAGTTCAGCTTTTTGGATGGCTAATGTATCTACCAGTTTTTTTAATACAGCTGAGGCGGCTAAATTGTGATTACCGCTGATTAACGAAGGCGTTTGTTTAGCCAGTTCAATTTGTTCTAGTAGCGAGTTGAGTTTAGTTTTTTCTTTGGTGAGTTTTCTGTCTTCACCAATCAATTGTTCTAGTTCAGTTTTTAATTGTTTTGCATAGCCTGCTAAATCGATAATGCCATGTTGCTCGCGCATTTCGGCCATTTGATTTTCATAAGTTTCAATTTCACGAGTAATTTCATCAATCTTTTTGTTAAGCCATGCGCTATTTTCTTGGCTTGTTGGTTTGAGCATGCGCTGTTGAAAGCCGGTTAAGTTATCGACAACTAAATCGACCACTTTTTTAGTTAAGGCAGGGGAGGCATGTTCAAATTTTACTTCAAGAATATTACTTTTTTTCGTGGTGTTGACCGATATACCATTTTGTAATGCAGTGGGTGTCCAATTGGGGTCGGTTAAATTAAACTGCGTTACGTCAATTAGGTAAAAAAGTTCGTTAGCAAATTGTTGTGACTTAATGACTTTAATGATGGTGTCCATTTGGTCATTTGAACCACCTGTTAGCTCAGGGATCATACCCGCTAGTGGGTTTTGGCTTTTTTGGCCTTGAACCATTACCGAAGCTTTAGCTTGATAAATATTTGGTAAGCGTTTAACAACCAGTAGTGCCGCGACCACTGCAATACTGGTTATGATAAGGATAAACCACTTTTTAGACCATAGAAAAGCGAGAAGTTCGCCTAGGTCTATCTCGTCTTCTGCCTGAGTCGTGGGCTGCGCATTTAACGACATTATTAGAAGAAGCTTTTATCTATTTTAATGATATCGCCAGGTAATATAACCGTGTGGGGTTGTGCTTTAAATGTTAACTTCCGTGAGCCACGTTGAATGGTCCATTGCTCACGCGATGCACGATCTTTTAGCCCGCCTGACAAGGCAAGAACTTGTTCAAGGGTGATATCGGGTTGATAGTCATAGCTGCCAGGGTTACGTACTTCCCCATAAATAAAGAATGGGCGATATTTTTTAACTTGTATGGCAACAATAGGGTTCACTAAATAGCCATCACGGAGCATTAACTCTAACTTTTGCTTAGCTTCGGTTTGAGTCAAGCCAGTAAAATCGACACTGCCTAATAGAGGAAAGTCAATTTTACCTTCTTGGCTTATTTGACCATCGTAAGCTAAGTCAGGCTCTAAGTATACCGACACTTTTATATTATCACCTGGGCCAAATTTATAGCCTTGTTTTATTTCTTCCGCGGTGACTAAAGCTTGAGTAGAGAAACTCAATAAACTGAGGATGAGGCAAAGCAAGCTAAGCGTACGAGTTATCACCATGAGAAGTGTCCTCTAATGCTAGCTAAGGTTTGATCTATTTTTGCGTCTATGTTGGCAAAATCGTATTTAGATTGATTAGTCTTGATAGATGAACTAACACTGAAATAGTCCAATAATTGCCAATGCCACCCCAGTGATAAATTGATTTGACTGCTAGTTTGGCTGTCGTTTTCTAGCTCAACTTTATTATGACTTAAACCAATATTTAATTGATGCTCGTTTGAAGCGATGTAAGTTAGCCCCGCTGAATTTTGAATACGTAATTGGCTTAACGAATTGGTTTCGTAAGAGACCTCAGACAATTGATAACTCGATAAAGTTAAACCTATGTTTTCAGCGATTTGCCAATTATCTTGTAATTGCCAATAAATACCATCTTGACGGTTATCTTGTTCACGCTGGTATTTACCAATGATAAAACTCAAGTTATGAGAGCCGCCCGCTTTGGTGTAAAAACCTAAGCCCAGTTGACCATGTTGGCTATCTTGTTGCTGGCGGCTTTCGTCATCAAAACCTAAATTACTGAGAAAATAAGTATCTTCAGAAATTTTAAAACCATAGGTCAGTGCAAGTTTTGCAGAGCGTATTTTTTGTGCTTGATTGTTTTCGATAGAATCACGGCTTCGTTCTGTTAACGCTAATTGACTATTTAAAAATGCTTGTTGCGGTGCTTTACCTAATTTTAAGCCGACAGATGCGCTTTGGTTATCTGTTTTATAGATTGCCGCATTTTGGTTGAATTCGTTAGCTTGTTGCCCTGGTAATGAGTAAGTTTCAGCTTTATAAACGTTAAATTCTAAATTAGATGATTCGCTAAGAAACAAACGGGCTGCGGGGGATACTGAGTAAGCTGTATTATTTAATTGTTTGTTATCTTGATAAGTTACACGGTTAATATTGACTGGTAGTTGAATACCATAGCCTTCAAAAAGTTTTACCAAATTGTAGTCAGCCGCTAGCCTCAGACTTGAATCTGCAGTTTTAACTTGGCTGTTGAATAAATTGCTATTGTGCTCGAATGTTAATGAGCTGTTAAGCTCATTTTTTTCCTTGTTCCAGTTGTCAGCGCTAACCGGGATACTAAACATTAGAAGCCATACGCAACATACTCTGATTATCGACATATGTTTGGTATTTTCTATTTTTTATTTTGGCTTAAATATTGAACAAGGGATTTTAAGGAAAAACTGAGGGTAAGTCACCAAAAAAAATAGAATTTGACCTTTTTTGGTATAATGTAATGCGATAAATTTAGAACAAAATGTTTCTAATAGTTATATAACAATGTAGGTCAAAGTTATAAATGACCGATACACATAAGAAAAGTTAGGTAAATGATTAAAAAAGGTAGTTGAAGATTAAACTTTATAAATGCGTGGATGATATAAAATGCTATAGATTTAGTTTTATCACTTTTGATGTTTTTTGAGTAATTGTTAATTTTTAGCTATATGGACATAGTTTGCCAATGAATATGGCGTTTTTAATGGTTTGTTGAGATTGCTGTTTAAAAAAATATACATTGTTAGTTATGCTGTTGAGATTTGAATAAGCGGAATATCGTTAATATGAGTGCTTCTTTTCGTTGGGGTGTTATTGGGCCTGGTCGTATCGCTAATCGTTTTGCTTCGGCATTAACGGCTAACTTTGTTGGTGAGTTGTATGCAGTGGCGAGTCGGGATTTGGTTAAGGCTCAACTGTTTTTGCAAAAGCACAACGGCAAAGTTTGTTATGACAATTATCAGCAACTGTTAGCTGATCCTAATGTTGATGCTGTTTATATAGCTACGCCGCATCAATTTCATTTTGAACAAGCAAAAGCGTGTATTTTGGCTGGAAAATCGGTGCTGGTAGAAAAACCTCTTACCGTCAACGCAAAGCAATCGATAACCCTAATGGATCTTGCCAAAAAGCATCAAGTCTTTTTGATGGAGGGAATGTGGAGTTTGTTTTTGCCTAGTTACAGGCAAGTAGACGATTGGCTGAGTGCTGACAAAATAGGTCGTATTAAATTTATCACATCAAGCTTTGGTTGTAAGATTGACAGAGATGAAAACGATAGGTGGTTGAATCCAGCATTGGCCGGCGGTGTTTTACTGGATATGGGCGTTTACAATGTTGCTACTAGTTTGTGGTTTCATAAGCAATCTGTTGAAACAATGCAGGCGAGCGGCATTGTTGGTAGCACAGGAGTTGATGAGTTGTGCTTGATGAATTTTAAGCACAGCAATATGAGTTATAGTCAGTTGTCTTGTAGCTTTTTAGCTGACTTACAAAATGATTTAGTGATCCACGGCGAAAAAGGGAAAATTCATATCGGACCGTTATTTTGGGAAGCTGAAACCGTTACTTTACTAGTTGATAATAGCGAACTCAAAATACATACTCCTTTTGCTGTAAACGGTTTTGAGTATCAGATTGCTGAAGTAGAAGCTTGTGTTAGAGCAGGGCAATTACAAAGCTCTATTATGGATCATCAGCGCACACTGCAAACTATGCAGATAATGGATGCTGTAAGGCAACAATTAGGTGTTGTTTACCCCGCTGAGTTGGATTGAATGTTATCTGCTGATCAGTGTCTTTGAATAAAGTGAATGATTTTACAGCGCTGATCTATTTATCTTTTTTCTGCTTGTTAACTTTTTAAGAGTTTATCTAATCTTTGCTTTAATTCATGTTTGCTTGCTTCTTTAAATCCCATTTTTTGATGTATCACTTGTCTATTTTGATCGTAGATAATTAGCATAGGTAAGCCTGATATATTGATAAATTGGTTTGTTTTATTATTGGGATCAAAGAAAATTGGCAATGCGTTTAAGTTATTATCGTCTAAAAACTTTAATGCTTGGCTGTTATCGATATCTAGGTTAATCGTGATAAAACGGATTTTTTCTTTTGGGTACTGATCAAATAGTGATAGGTAATACGGCAATGATTTGGCACAGGGTTTACACCAACTAGACCAAAAATCGAGAACAAGGTAGTCGCTATTAATTTGCCCC
Source organism: Saccharobesus litoralis (assembly GCF_003063625.1). Classification (NCBI taxonomy): domain Bacteria; kingdom Pseudomonadati; phylum Pseudomonadota; class Gammaproteobacteria; order Alteromonadales; family Alteromonadaceae; genus Saccharobesus; species Saccharobesus litoralis. The sequence goes on from NZ_CP026604.1 coordinate 3,233,949, forward strand.
AGTTGAGTCTCTACAATATTCGTGTCGTAGGTGAGATGCCAAAGTGAACTGTTATTATGTTTATTTGCTATTAAAAGGTTGGCCAAATAAATACCACCTATAAATGCAAGTGCTAGCGCGATGACGTAATACAGGGTTATTTTCTTTTTATTCATACTAAACTGTTTTCGGGTGAGTGAGTTGGCAAAGCTTGGGGACTTTATTTAATAAGTTAGGGCAGTTGCCATTTTTAACTTTGCGCTTTCGACATTGTGAAACAGACCAGCTGACCGTACCAAAGTAGTCTTCAGCCATTGGCGCTTGTTGACAAAGGTCTTGTGAATACTGGCTGTTAATAAAGCATTGAGTGAGAAACTGGTCGTGTTCAGCGCTGCAAGTAGCATCTCGGCATTCACTTATTTTTTTGATCGCTTGTTCTAAGCAGTCGTTTTGATTTTTGCCTTTGGCAAATATTAATGCTTGTTGTTTTCCTTGTTCAACCGCTTGGCTAATATTTTCTTGGTTTTCAGAAAACCAAATTTGAAATGACAAGACAGTCAAAACAAAAAATAGGATACCGGCAGCGCAAATTAAATATAAAGGTTTGATATTGGGCATGTTATTGGTCGTCGATCAAAAGAGGTAAATTTTTTTCAGAGCCAAGCCATTTAACCGGTGTTGATTGGTTGTTTTTTTGAGTTTGCTCTAACGCTTGCCAATTGAACTCTTGTAGGTAACAACTGGAAAAGTGCTGTATTTCGTACTTTATCAGTTCATCATGAGTGAGATAATTATTGGCATTTAAATAGTGTCGTAAACTTAAACTGAGTGAATCTACTTTTTTATTGGCTAGGCATCGTAATACTCTAACATATGCTCCTATCGGGTTTGGATTGGAGACTAGGTTAATATCTAACAAACCTTGCTGAAGTTGTTGAAAATAGCCATTTTTATAACCGAGCTGTTCGGTTTGCATATCGAAAATAATGGCATCCCAGTTAAGTATGGTTGTATTGAGTAAGCTTTGTGGAGATTCCAGTTTAACAACTCCTTGCTTAAAAGCCCAAGTATTAGATAAAGCCCAAATATCCAACCACCATTTACTACATAGTAAACGATAACCTCCGAATTTATTTTTGGTCACTGGGTAAGTTTTGCTTAAATGCTGCATCAGCGTGTCGAGATCACTAGGTACACAATCTACGACGAAATCCAAATCAGAGTAAAAATTTCGGACGCCTTCTAATGCAATATCTCTAATTGCCCCACCAAATAAATAAACCTTGCCAATGTCGAGCAATTGGTTGGTTATTTCGCTAACTTGGCGGCGTCCTGTATTGTGCGAATAAAAAAAGCGCCGTAGGCGTTGGGTTAGTGCCGTACGGTTAACTGCTGTTTTAGCCATAGAGTGCTTTTAACTCGTCATGTACTTGGATTAAATAGTTATCCGTCATACCTGATATTGCATCGGTTAATAACTGTGCTTTTCGGTATGCAATTGGCATATGGGTGTCGCCTTGCTCAAATACACGTCGATAGTTTTCCGATATGCGTTGATAAGCATATTTACTAAATAAACTGGGGTGTTGGCCATTGTGCATATTTTCGATACCGTGCCACAACATGTCCATAATGTTGTGTATATAATTATTACCTTTTAGTTCTAATTCTAAGACACTTTTGTGGTTGTAGCCGTGAGCCCGATCAAACTGTTTCATTGAACGACAAAAATCTCGGGCTGGTGAACTGCTGATCAAGTCGTAACTTGGCGGCGCTTCACCTGATAATATAAAGTCTTTGTCTTCTATAAACTGGTTAATAGTGGCGTTGACTAATGCGGTTATGGCGTAAACGCGGAACATTTGCATTGATACATCATTAAGCTCTTTTGGTGACAAGCGTTCAGCCTTAAATTCACTATTTTTAACTTTTGCGTTCTTGGTGACCCAATTTGTGACAGGATCTTTTTCTCTGAGTGAATCTAAATGATCAATGATATCTGAAAATGAGGCAAAGCCCTTTTTTACGATATCTTCAGAATCGAGTACAGAGTAGGCTATGTCATCGCAGGCTTCCATAAGGTATGTGAATGGGTGACGTACATCTTGGTTTAACCCTGTTTCTTGCCAGATATCTTTTATAATATCGGTTTCTGATGCAAAGTAGCCGTGTTTTTTCCAATCCGTATCAGCTAAATGTTGGCTGTCGATGGGGTATTTAATCATTGATGCTAACGTGGCATAAGTTAAGTTCAAACCAAAACTATCGTTGAGCACCTGTAATTTTGTGACTAACCTGAATGTTTGCGCGTTACCATCAAAATTGACAAAGTCATGAGCTAATTTTGATTCAGTACCGAATATAGATTGTTGGTTTTTTCTAAACCATGCCTGTATAGCAGCTTCTCCTTGGTGGCCGAATGGCGGGTTACCTAAGTCATGAACTAAACCTATGGCAGAGAGAAGAGCAGGCACGCAGCGTATCATCATCATTTGGTCACAACCGTCGAAGATTGATTCTCCGTGTTCAAAGGCTAATCGCGTGCCAATACTACGTGCTAAGCTGGATACTTCATGGGAATGAGTTAAACGGTTACGCACACTGTCGTTCCGTTCCAGAGGGAATACTTGTGTTTTATCAGCCATTCTACGTGTTGGGGTCGCAAATAATATGCGATCATAATCACGCTCTAGCTCCACTCTGCCATTGGCCGAGTGAACCTGACTCGCTGTGCCAAACTTATCTTTACGCCTTTTGGGGTTCAAAAGGTTTTGCCATTGCAACATAATTTTCCCTCTGTGTATGCCGTCTTGAGCCATGTTAATTTTGTCGTTGCTTGAGTGCAAGTTCCTCCGTTAGTTTTTACAAGCGCTTTGAATGGATAAATAGTTCAATTAGATAAATAGGAATGATATTTTTTATTAAAATCCCCTTTGCTGCTTGTTAAATGCTTGAATGCATTTATATTTAATACATCAACGTGAACGGAATAATGTTAAATGACAGATAAAAAAGTGAGCCTTGGCTCTGAATCAGAATGGTGCTTCCGTTCTGAAACGACTACTTTACTTGCCCTATCAATTGCTCAAATTCATATGAGTTTGACTGAAGGGGATAACTCTATTAATACTCTGTCAGCTTCGTTTCAAGAATTAGCTAATATTTGTTTGAATGTAGAAAAACTGGCTAAAAATGATGAAAGCACATCTATGGCTTCTATTGTAGGTGAAGTTGAAAATATGTCAGGGCAAATTAATAGTGCTATTGTGGCATTCCAATTTTATGACCGCTTATGTCAGCGGATGGAGCATGTCGCCTCTAGTCTAGAAAACCTAGCTGAACTGTTGACTGACGACGGCAAGTTTATTGATGCTCAGGGTTGGCAAGCGCTTCGTGAGAAAATTAAACAACACTATACGATGAAAGAAGAGCATTTAATGTTTGAAAGTATCATGAAAGGTTCGAGCGCGCATGAAGCGATGGAAATTTACCGCCAGAGTTTATTAGAGTCAAAAGCCAATGAGGATGATGACATCGAACTCTTTTGATTTAACGATAAAGGTTGGTGATACATTGTCCTCTTTTTAGATAGCGGTAAGTGCTAGCTTTTTCTTTTTGCATTAAGGTCATGGTTTGCCCTTTGTAGTTTTTAATAAGCCAATGACCTAAACTGGAATTGCTTATTTTTATTTCATTGCCAATCAATTTATATTCACCGACAAGTTTTTTCGTTTGGCCTGGCACAAAAAATTCAATGCGATTGTGATTTTTAAATCGCCATTGTCGAGGACTGGTTACTGAACGTGGTGCGATTTTTTCTTTAGCTGTAGCATATTGGCACCAAAGCCCTTCAATTTTATACTCTCGATTGTTCTTGTTTTTGGTATCGTTCTTAAATTGGGCGGTATTAGAATGTGCTGATGGTGTTTGATAATGGCATGGTGTGTCTCTATATTCTGTTCGATTACCATTTTGACATTTATACACATTGGCAGTCGCAACTTGACCTGCAAGTAGTGCCATTAAGATAAGTAGTAATTTGAACTTGTGGTGAAAAAAACGGCTTATTTGCAATGTGTTTTACAGGTTTTAGGTCTTATTTAGACAAATTGAACAATATGATTTTATTTTAGCAGGAACTCAGTGCTAGATTAAAGCGGCTAGGTTTATACTTTAGGCAAGTTAACTTGTACACATAACCCTTTACTGGGCAAATTGTAAGCTAACACGTCTCCTTCCAGTCGAGCCACGGCTTTTTGAACTATAGCCAAACCTAGCCCAAAGCCCTGTGAATTTGTTTCTCCACGTTTAAATGGCTTAAATAAATCTTTTATTAACGTTTCTGGGATACCGCTACCTTCATCCATTACTTTTAATTGCCATTGAGTTTCCTGTTCTCTAATTTCAATGGTTATATCACTTTCCGTATGTTTAAGTGCATTGTTCATTAAATTTGTCAGAGTGATAATAAACAGCTGTTTGTCTATTTGCGTACTGCCTTCATCACCAAGCAGCTTTATGTTGCGATGAGGCCAAGTATATTGATAAGCATTGATTTCTTCGGCAGCTAGTTGCTTTAAATCGTGCTTTTCTTTCTTTTTAATTTCGTCACCGTGTTCCATACGAGCTAAAGATAACAACTCGTCAATCATATTGGTTAGATGCACAATATCTTTATCAATGCGAATTTGATTTTTTGTGCTCATTCCAGCTTGTTCAGCTATTTGAGCTGAAATTGCGTTTGCTACCTGCATGCGGGCTAATGGGGCTTTTAATTCATGGCTAACGTCATACAGTAATTGTTGTTTATCATTAATCAGATTGGCAATTTTATCTGACATGAAATTAATCGTAGTGGCTAGCTGCCCAATCTCGTCTTTTCTTTTGGTTAGCGTACTCGATACTCTGGCGTCCAAATCACCATCCGCTAATAGTGATATATGTTTTTTTAAACGCTTGATGGGTTGAGCGACCAATCCTGTAATAATAAAACTGAATAAACTAATGACGACTAAACTGATTATTAATCTATCATTAGAGAATTGCCGAGATAAGGTTTTAATAATTTCGCGATTGAGTGGAACTGGTACATAGCGGATTAAGAACTCTCTTCCCGAACCGGTATCTAATTTATATTCGGCAATGTTGGCCATTTGCGCTTGCGGAATACGGCCATACACTACTTTGCTTTTCGCTACCTCATATACATCGAGAAACTGAGTTAACTTTTGCTTCGCTTTAGGTACGCGACCGTTGTCTTCGTAACGTAAGACAATTGGCAAAATATTTCGCTCTAAGTAGCGCTCAAATTTTGCTTGTTGTTTTTCTTTCTCTAAGCTGAGTACAAACACCACCATAGTTGCGCCAATAATAACGAGGTTTGTTAACCATACTAGCGCAAATATTTTCCAAAAAAGGGTTTGTTTTGGCTTATCGATTAGGTTACGCATTGATACCCTTGACCACGAACAGTTTTAATAATGTCTTTATCAAACCCAGCTTGTTTTAATTTTTGCCTAACTCGGCTGACGTGTACATCAATACTTCTGTCGTAGGCCGTTAATTTTCTGTGTAATATTTTTTCTGTCAGTATCTCTTTGCTCAACAATTGTCCGGCATTTTTCATTAACTCGGCTAGTACAGAAAACTCAATACCGGTAAATTCAATCGGGGTGTCTAGGAAATGACACGTTAGCATGCCAAGATCTAATTTTATACCGTGCAAGTCTATTTTGTTATGAGTTGCGGCTGGCTCGGGTGTTGCTTTATGTCGACGGACAACAGCTTGGATCCGAGCCATTAATTCACGTGGGTTGCATGGTTTAGCTACATAATCATCCGCACCCATTTCTAAACCTATTATTCGGTCTATTTCATCACCTCGCCCAGTCAGCATAATAACTGGCGTATCAGTATGACTACGAATAGCAGGAAGCAGTTGCAGGCCACTTAACCCCGGCATCATTATATCAAGCACCATAATGTCAGAGCGTTGACCAGAACTTAGTGCGTTGAGTAAAGGTTGGCCGCTATTAAAAGACTGTACGTTATAGTCATTCGCAGATAAATATTCAGTTAGTAATTCTGTTAGTCTTTCGTCGTCGTCGATTAGCCAAACTTTAATAGTAGATGTTGTCATTATTAATATTTTCCTGTTACTGGTTTCAGCAAATGCAAAGCTGACTTGTTTGCATATAAAGTGTAACGTTTGCTGAAGGTTACGCCAATAAATTAGATGAGCTCTAAATGCAGAAATTAAGCTTATATTTGTCGAAACTGAAACAATGATATTCTGCAATTTAAGCGATCAAATAAGGCTTAAGTTGCCGTAAGTGTGGCATAGCCTCGCGCTAATAATTGTTAGAAAAGTGTAAAGTAAGGTAAATGCTTATGCAGCTTTATAGTAATTGAGTATCAAAAATACATAAATTTATATTGAATAATGCATATCTTCAGCTGAAGTCGAATCGGTGGAGTATTTAACTTCGACTTTAGTTCCGTTATCAGAGTATGCAATACTTTGGCAGAGCTCACCAATTAAGCTAATGCCTCGACCATGCTGGTTGTCTAGGTGGTTTTCTTTATTTACTGATCCACAGTTAAAACCTTTGCCAGTGTCTTTTACTATAAAGCAAACTAAGTGCTCATCAGGGTCGTATGACGCGGTTAAGGTGACTTGCCCGCTGGTAAGGTTGTCTAATGCTTCCTGACGTTGCATGTAATAGTTAAAAAATCCGTCTTCACCGTCTTTTAGCTTAGAGTCAAGGTTAAGTAAACCGTGGTCAACGGCATTATTGTATAATTCAGCTAAGACCAAAAATAATGTTGATCTATGCTTCGTCATACCTTTAATACCAGAGATCATATCAAGGATATGAGAGACTGGATCGGTTTCTCTTATATGATCAGGGCAAACGTTTAATGTAAACTGCCAAGGCAATGGCGCGAGCTTTTCTTCTGGATCGCGATATTCATCTTCAATTGGCAAGCAGTTTACTTGACACATTGATACATCGTCTTGCTGTTCAATATCTCCGCAAAACGCTCTTAAGGTTTCTATTACATCACTTATATTAGCCTCAGGATTGCTTTGGTATAGTGACTCTAAGCGCTCCTGACCAAACATAACATCACGCGCGTTATGCGCTTCGATAACACCATCAGTAAAGGCGATTAATTTATCTAGTGGGTGAACTTCAAAATTGTATGAATCAATATCAAACTCATCATCCTCTAAAATCCCTAATGCCATGTGTTGAGAGGGAATGCGTTGCTTGATGCCACTTTCTTTGTTGATTAGCAGTACATCAGGCATGCCTCCGCTCCAAACGGATAATGCTTTGCCGTGACTTGAAAGTTCAATGATGCAAGCCGCGCAAAACATATCGTCTGGCAATAAGCGAAGCAATTGCGAGTTAATTTCTTTGGCTATATCTCCAACCGCTAACCCTTTCGCTGTCATTGCAAAAAATGTTTGCGCAGTTGGTAACGCTCCAACTGCAGCGGCTAAACCATGCCCCGTAAAGTCGCCGAGTAAAATATAAGAACCACCCATAGGTGAACGATTGGCTAAGAAAAGGTCACCGTTAAACATGGACGCAGGAGAAAGGTGATAGTCGACTATATTTTCAACAAAATTATTGTTGTTTAGTGCATTTGAAAATATATGCTCAACTATAAGGTGTTCGCGTTCGGTTTGGTTTTGATGGTAAAGAAGTGTTTTATTTTGTTCAGTAACGCTTTGAGATAGTTCGCGGTTACGTTGATGAGCGCGGATTTTAGCGGTTAGAATGACCTTATCGAATGGTTTAGCTAAAAAGTCATCTCCACCGACTTCTAAACACTTAAGCATGGATTTTTGATCATCTAATGCCGTGATAAAAATAATCGGTAAATGTATGTCACCCGCTTTTTGCTTTAATAACGGCGCTGTTTCATAACCGTCCATTACAGGCATGACAACATCAAGTAATACGATATCAGGTTGAACATCATCAAAAATATCAATGGCTACTTTACCATGTTCGGCAAGTATTACCTCATATCCTTCCGATTCCAACATAAACTGCAACATGGTGCGGTTTAGATCTTGGTCATCGACAACCAAAATACGCATACTTAATTTTTCCTTTCAGCCATACAAATGATTAGTTGAATTAATCAATCTCAAATTTTTTGTCGAAGCGAGAAATCTGTAGAATTTTCTTGATTTGTGGCCGGCAATTGGCAATTCGAATACCCGATACTTTACTACCTAGATTCTTTTGCATGTTGAGTAACATCCCTAAAGCGGAAGAATCCATATATTCAGTTTCGCGTAAATCAATAATGACTTTTGGCGAACTATCCCCTATATCGGCATAAGCAGCGCGAAAATCTTGAACTAAGTTGAAGTCAAACTTACCTTTAATTTGAATAGTAAAAGTAGAGCCGTCTGCAGCTAAGCTTTTGGTCAAACTCATTTTTTTTTCCTCGTAGACATAGCCTGTTAAATGCGCATTAATCACTAATATAGCTGGAAATAATTATATTTCGCTATTGCTGTTACATTAAAAAGCAAAAAGTTTAGGGTATCTGCTCATTTTTTCGATTAAAACTAACAGTGTTATTCATATTTTTAACTTATTTAGTCAGAACTGCAAAGTTAATTTTTATTGTAATTTCAATTTACTATAGCTGAATTCCCTGATCTTGACACCTATATTGAAGCTAAATGCGAGGTGAGTGTGATTACTTAATTAATTTCACTGTATCTTAGTCCTTTTTGTTGAGACAGTTTGTTCAAGGTGCTAGAATGCGCCGCCCTTTTTTCAGGGTTAGTGTTATTTTTGGTCGCGAAAATAACAAGTCTATAATTATTAAATTGGAGAATTGCAAATGGCAATTTATGAATTAAATGCAGCTGTACGTACAGAGTTAGGGAAAGGTGCGAGCCGCCGCCTACGTCATGCTGATAAAGTACCAGCTGTATTATACGGTGGTGAAAAAGATGCTGTTTCATTAACACTTGAGCATAACAAAGTTGCTCAAGCAGCTGAGTTTGAAGGCTTTTACTCACACATTTTAACGCTTAACGTTGATGGTGAAAAAGTTGAAGCACTTTTAAAAGATATTCAGCGTCATCCTTTCAAGCCGAAAATTATGCATTTAGATTTTCAGCGTGTAGATGCAAATCATAAAGTACACACGTCTGTACCAATTCACTTCATTAACGAAGAAGGCGCTCCTGCAGTTAAAGCAGGTGGTGTTATCGCGCATCATGCAAACGAAATTGAAGTGACTTGTTTACCTAAAGATTTACCAGAGTTCATCGAAGTTGACGTGGCTAAGGTAGAATTAGGTCAAACATTACATTTATCTGACGTTGTATTACCTGGTGGTGTATCTTCAGTTGAACTTGCAAAAGGTGAAAGCCATGATGTTGCAGTTGTAACGATTGATAAGCCTAAAGGTGCTGCAGAAGAGTCAGACGAAGACGCTGCTGAATAAGTAGTTGATTCGACATGGCTGAATTTGCCAAACTTATTGTGGGCCTGGGTAATCCAGGCTCAGAATATCAAAATACCCGTCATAACGCTGGCGAGTGGTATGTTCGCCAACTCGCGAAAGATCATAACGCCTTACTTAAAGTAGAGCCAAAACATCATGGCTTAGTCTCTCGTATTACATTACAAGGCAGAGACGTTCGTTTATTAATCCCAACTACTTTCATGAATCGCAGTGGACAAGCTGTATCTAGCCTTGCCCAGTTTTATAAAATTTCACCGGAAGAGATCCTAGTCGCTCATGATGAAATGGCAATTGATCCAGGAGTCGCTAAGTTTAAGCGCGGTGGAGGTCATGCCGGTCATAATGGATTGAGAGATATAATTAGTTGCTTAGGAAATAATAAAAACTTTTTACGCTTGCGTATAGGTATAGGGCACCCCGGTGATAAAAATCGCGTATCGGGGTTCGTTTTAGGTAAAGCTTCTCAATCAGAACAAAATTTAATTGATGCGGCTATTGATGAGTCATTACGTTGTACAGATATTTGGTATAAACAAGATCTGTCAAAAGCAATGAATAGATTGCATTCGTTTAAAGGTTAAATTATAGGACACAAAATTATGGGTTTTAAATGTGGTATTGTTGGTTTACCAAATGTAGGTAAATCCACTTTATTTAATGCATTAACTAAAGCTGGTATCGAAGCAGCAAACTTTCCGTTTTGTACAATTGAACCTAATACAGGGGTAGTACCAGTTCCGGATACGCGTCTTAATGCATTAGCTGACATCGTAAACCCGCAAAAAATATTGCCTACAACAATGGAATTTGTTGATATAGCCGGATTAGTGGCAGGTGCATCTAAAGGTGAAGGTTTAGGCAACCAATTCTTAGCTAATATTCGCGAAACTGATGCCATTGGTCATGTAGTTCGTTGCTTTGAAAATGAAAATATCGTTCATGTTGCAGGGCAAGTTGATCCGTCTGAGGACATAGATGTTATAAACACTGAACTTGCTTTATCGGATTTAGATACCGCTGAGCGTGCTATTCATCGTCAAAGTAAGCGAGCTAAAGGTGGTGATAAGGATGCTAAGTTTGAAGTTCAGGTGCTTGAAAAAATTAAACCCACATTAGATGAAGGTTTAATGCTGAGAACGTTAGAATTAAGTAAAGAAGAATTAGAAGCAATTAGCTATCTAAACTTTTTAACGCTTAAACCGACGATGTATATTGCAAACGTTAATGAAGATGGCTTTGACGATAATCCTTATCTTGATAAAGTTCGAGAGATTGCAGCTGAAGAAAATGCCGTTGTGGTCGCAGTTTGCGCAGCAATAGAAGCTGAAATTGCTGAATTAGATGACGAAGAGCGCGATGAATTTTTAGAAGACTTAGGTATTGAAGAGCCAGGTCTAAATCGTGTGATCAGGGCAGGCTATGAATTACTCAATTTACATACCTACTTCACTGCTGGTGTGAAAGAGGTAAGAGCTTGGACAATACCCGTTAACTCTACAGCACCACAAGCCGCTGGAAAAATCCACACTGACTTTGAAAAAGGATTTATTCGAGCTGAAGTGATAGGTTATGACGAATATGTTGAATTTAAAGGTGAAGCAGGTGCTAAAGACGCTGGTAAATGGCGTTTAGAAGGGAAAGACTATATAGTTAAAGACGGCGATGTCATCCACTTCCGTTTTAATGTTTAGTTAAGATTACTGTTAACGGACATAAAAAAACTCGCCACGGCGAGTTTTTTTAATTTTAAAAGCTCTATCTAATTAGATCATTCAGTTGCTAATTTTGCATCATCCTGCTGTTGAGGTGCTGGTCGATCTTTTGCTTCACGAACTTTAAGCGTACGTTGTTGAAATTCAGCGTCATTTAATGCACTAATGGCATTCTCAGCGTCTTTTTCAGCAATTTCAACAAAACCAAAGCCTTTACGTTTACCAGTGTTTCTGTCTCTCATTAATCTAACTGATACGACCTTAGCGTGTTTACTAAATAGCTCTCTTACTGCGGCTTCATTGGCGCGATAAGGTAAGTTTCCAACATATAATGTTTTTGATGCACCTTTGTAAACCTGAGGAGAGTCAGTACTATCTGAATCTGAACTGCTAGGTATAAAGGACACTATAAAGCCACCAATTAAAACACCTGCAGCTAAAGCAATATTTGTTTCTAATTGCAAACCTAACACAGGCAATAAAATAAATACAACGACAGCTAAAATAACTGTAACTGCTAATTGTTTAGTAATATTTGACATAAATTTAATCCCAGAAGCGGAAATTTTAATTCTCATTAATTGAAAAGATAAGCTAACCAACAGACTTAATAAATGATTTGAGTATAAGAAAAGACTCATTAAATAAGTAGCTAACAGTCGATTAGTATAAATAATGAGCATTTAAGAGTAAATCTAAAAAAACTATTATTTTTTACTAATTTTTAGTTGACCTAATTAAATTCCTCCCTATAATGCGCCCCCACAAACGAGGCGGCCTCAACAAGAGTTGAAACCAAATCGACAAGGTTAAAATTAATTTTAAATGTTTTGAAAATTAAAGTTGACTTTGAAAAATAAGGGCGTATTATTCGCGTCCCGCTTTGAGAGGAATGCCTCACAAAGCAGTCGAAACAAATCGGTTTATTCCCAAAGGTTTCGGCAAGTTCTTTAACAATTTGGTAGCTTACTTATCTGTGTGGGCACTCGTAAATATTCAGGTATAAAAAATTACTTGATGAAGAATGAGTGACTTATACAGTCTTAAAACTTGCTTCAACGACTTTGGTTGTTGAGTAAAAAATCAGAATTCATTGAGACCCAGATTTACTTTTTTGAAGAGTTTGATCATGGCTCAGATTGAACGCTGGCGGCAGGCCTAACACATGCAAGTCGAGCGGTAACATTTCTAGCTTGCTAGAAGATGACGAGCGGCGGACGGGTGAGTAATGCTTGGGGATGTGCCTTAAGGTGGAGGATAACCATTGGAAACGATGGCTAATACTGCATAGAATCTTCGGATTAAAGGGGGCTTTTAGCTCTCGCCTTTAGATCAACCCAAGTGGGATTAGCTTGTTGGTGAGGTAATGGCTCACCAAGGCGACGATCCCTAGCTGGTCTGAGAGGATGATCAGCCACACTGGAACTGAGACACGGTCCAGACTCCTACGGGAGGCAGCAGTGGGGAATATTGCACAATGGGGGAAACCCTGATGCAGCCATGCCGCGTGTGTGAAGAAGGCCTTAGGGTTGTAAAGCACTTTCAGTTGTGAGGAAAGTTGTGCGGTTAATACCCGTATGATGTGACGTTAGCAACAGAAGAAGCACCGGCTAACTCCGTGCCAGCAGCCGCGGTAATACGGAGGGTGCGAGCGTTAATCGGAATTACTGGGCGTAAAGCGAGCGTAGGCGGCTAGATAAGTTGGATGTGAAAAACCGGGGCTTAACCTCGGCCGTGCATTCAAAACTGTCTGGCTAGAGTCCTGTAGAGGGGGGTAGAATTTCAGGTGTAGCGGTGAAATGCGTAGAGATCTGAAGGAATACCAGTGGCGAAGGCGGCCCCCTGGACAGTGACTGACGCTGAGGTTCGAAAGCGTGGGTAGCGAACAGGATTAGATACCCTGGTAGTCCACGCCGTAAACGATGTCTACTAGCTGTTTGTGTTCTTGAAACGTGAGTGGCGCAGCTAACGCACTAAGTAGACCGCCTGGGGAGTACGGTCGCAAGATTAAAACTCAAATGAATTGACGGGGGCCCGCACAAGCGGTGGAGCATGTGGTTTAATTCGATGCAACGCGAAGAACCTTACCATCCCTTGACATCCTACGAAATTAGCAGAGATGCTTTTGTGCCTTCGGGAGCGTAGAGACAGGTGCTGCATGGCTGTCGTCAGCTCGTGTTGTGAAATGTTGGGTTAAGTCCCGCAACGAGCGCAACCCTTATCCTTAGTTGCCAGCGATTCGGTCGGGAACTCTAAGGAGACTGCCGGTGACAAACCGGAGGAAGGTGGGGACGACGTCAAGTCATCATGGCCCTTACGGGATGGGCTACACACGTGCTACAATGGACGGTACAGAGGGTGGCGAGCCAGCGATGGTTAGCGAATCCCTTAAAGCCGTTCGTAGTCCGGATTGGGGTCTGCAACTCGACCCCATGAAGTCGGAATCGCTAGTAATCGCAGATCAGAATGCTGCGGTGAATACGTTCCCGGGCCTTGTACACACCGCCCGTCACACCATGGGAGTGGGCTGCACCAGAAGTGGATAGCTTAATAATGGGCGTTCACCACGGTGTGGTTCATGACTGGGGTGAAGTCGTAACAAGGTAGCCCTAGGGGAACCTGGGGCTGGATCACCTCCTTACCTAAGACTTGAAATTTACTGAGTGTTCACACAGATAAGAAGTTACCAAAGTGGTTGAAGAGAGAGTCATTCGGCTGAGTGCCGAGGCTGAAGATTTAGGTCTGTAGCTCAGCTGGTTAGAGCGCACCCCTGATAAGGGTGAGGTCGGCAGTTCAAGTCTGCCCAGACCTACCAAAATCTCTTGTATACTGCGTTGTTTGAATCGTCGTTTAGTGAACTAAACGTCCTCATCAAACGCCTTGTCTACAAAAGATTTAAATCTAAAGTTAAAAAGACTCGCAACTGTTTTTAGATAGTTGATCTATCGGGAAAATGGGGCTATAGCTCAGCTGGGAGAGCGCCTGCCTTGCACGCAGGAGGTCAGCAGTTCGATCCTGCTTAGCTCCACCAACTCCTTTCTTAGGGATTGGTCATGGAAATAAAAACACATTAACTCTACACAAGAAACCAAACCTAATCGATTGATAGGTTCAGTAATGAATTTACCTCGTTTGATTATGTTTGGTTTTTTATTGTCGATTTTTCATTGTGAAGGTCGATATCTTACGAAAGTAAGCAACCAAATGTTCTTTAACAATTAGGCAAAAGTAATAAGTTCATCCATATAGTGAATTTAGTATTCAAAATTTAATAGGCGCGTGAAAGTGTCATTTTGATTTATACGATTTGAATAATCGAAAGGTTATTTCGGGTTGTATGGTTAAGTGACTAAGCGTACACGGTGGATGCCTTGGCAGTTAGAGGCGATGAAGGACGTGTTAATCTGCGATAAGCCTGGACGAGTTGATAAAACGCGTTGAGTCCAGGATTTCCGAATGGGGCAACCCACTCTTAGGAGTATCTTGCACTGAATACATAGGTGTAAGAGGCGAACCCGGAGAACTGAAACATCTAAGTACCCGGAGGAAAAGAAATCAATTGAGATACCCTTAGTAGCGGCGAGCGAACGGGGTTCAGCCGAGATATTACACTTCAGCAGAACATTCTGGAAAGTTTGACCATAGTAGGTGATAGTCCTGTATGCGAAAAAGTGTAATGTCCATATTAAGTAGGTCGGGACACGTGATATCTTGACTGAAGATGGGGGGACCATCCTCCAAGGCTAAATACTCCTAACTGACCGATAGTGAACCAGTACCGTGAGGGAAAGGCGAAAAGAACCCCTGTGAGGGGAGTGAAATAGAACCTGAAACCGTGTACGTACAAGCAGTGGGAGCAACTTCGTGTTGTGACTGCGTACCTTTTGTATAATGGGTCAGCGACTTATATTCAGTAGCAAGGTTAACCGTTTAGGGGAGCCGTAGCGAAAGCGAGTGTTAACTGCGCGTTGAGTTGCTGGGTATAGACCCGAAACCCGGCGATCTACCCATGGGCAGGTTGAAGGTTGAGTAACATCAACTGGAGGACCGAACCCACTAACGTTGAAAAGTTAGGGGATGACCTGTGGGTCGGAGTGAAAGGCTAATCAAGCCGGGAGATAGCTGGTTCTCCCCGAAATCTATTTAGGTAGAGCCTCGGACGAATACCATTGGGGGTAGAGCACTGTTAAGGCTAGGGGGTCATCCCGACTTACCAACCCTTTGCAAACTCCGAATACCAATGAGTACTATCCGGGAGACACACGACGGGTGCTAACGTCCGCCGTGAAGAGGGCAACAACCCAGACCGCCAGCTAAGGTCCCAAAGTCATAGTTAAGTGGGAAACGATGTGGAAAGGCATAGACAGCCAGGAGGTTGGCTTAGAAGCAGCCACCCTTTAAAGAAAGCGTAATAGCTCACTGGTCGAGTCGGTCTGCGCGGAAGATGTAACGGGGCTAAACTATGCACCGAAGCTGCGGCTACATGCTTTGCATGTGGGGTAGGGGAGCGTTCTGTAAGCTGTTGAAGGTGAGTTGTAAAGCTTGCTGGAGGTATCAGAAGTGCGAATGCTGACATGAGTAACGATAATGGGGGTGAAAAACCTCCACGCCGAAAGACCAAGGTTTCCTATCCCATGCTAATCAGGGTAGGGTAAGCCGGCCCCTAAGGCGAGGCCGAATGGCGTAGTCGATGGGAAACGGGTTAATATTCCCGTGCTTGAATATATTGCGATGTGGGGACGGAGAAGGCTAATTCATCGTGGCGTTGGTAGTCCACGTGAAAGTATGTAGGCTGGAAAACTAGGCAAATCCGGTTTTCTAAGGCTGAGATACGAGACGAGACTCTACGGAGTTGAAGTGAATGATGCCATGCTTCCAGGAAAATCCGCTAAGCTTCAGATATATTCGAACCGTACTCCAAACCGACACAGGTGGTCAGGTAGAGAATACTAAGGCGCTTGAGAGAACTCGGGTGAAGGAACTAGGCAAAATAGTACCGTAACTTCGGGAGAAGGTACGCTGTTGTTTGTTAAGCCTTTACGGTGTAAGCGAACGACAGTCGCAGTGACCAGGTGGCTGGAACTGTTTATTAAAAACACAGCACTGTGCAAAATCGCAAGATGACGTATACGGTGTGACACCTGCCCGGTGCCGGAAGGTTAATTGATGGGGTTATCTTCGGAGAAGCTCTTGATCGAAGCCCCGGTAAACGGCGGCCGTAACTATAACGGTCCTAAGGTAGCGAAATTCCTTGTCGGGTAAGTTCCGACCTGCACGAATGGTGTAATCATGGCCACGCTGTCTCCACCCGAGACTCAGTGAAATTGAAATCGCAGTGAAGATGCTGTGTACCCGCGGCTAGACGGAAAGACCCCGTGAACCTTTACTACAGCTTGGCAGTGAACATTGAGCCTACATGTGTAGGATAGGTGGGAGGCTTTGAAGCAGTGTCGCCAGATATTGTGGAGCCATCCTTGAAATACCACCCTTGTATGTTTGATGTTCTAACCTCGTTCCCTGAATCGGGAATAGGGACACTGCCTGGTGGGTAGTTTGACTGGGGCGGTCTCCTCCCAAATAGTAACGGAGGAGCACGAAGGTTGACTAAGTACGGTCGGACATCGTACGGTTAGTGCAATGGCAGAAGTCAGCTTAACTGCGAGACAGACACGTCGAGCAGGTGCGAAAGCAGGTCATAGTGATCCGGTGGTTCTGAATGGAAGGGCCATCGCTCAACGGATAAAAGGTACTCCGGGGATAACAGGCTGATACCGCCCAAGAGTTCATATCGACGGCGGTGTTTGGCACCTCGATGTCGGCTCATCACATCCTGGGGCTGAAGTCGGTCCCAAGGGTATGGCTGTTCGCCATTTAAAGTGGTACGCGAGCTGGGTTTAGAACGTCGTGAGACAGTTCGGTCCCTATCTGCCGTGGGCGTTTGAGAATTGAGAGGGGCTGCTCCTAGTACGAGAGGACCGGAGTGGACGAACCTCTGGTGTTCCGGTTGTATTGCCAAGTGCACTGCCGGGTAGCTATGTTCGGAATCGATAACCGCTGAAAGCATCTAAGCGGGAAGCGAGCCTCGAGATGAGTTCTCACTGGACTTTAAGTCCCTAAAGGGTTGTTGGAGACTACAACGTTGATAGGCAGGGTGTGTAAGAGTTGTGAGGCTTTGAGCTAACCTGTACTAATTGCCCGTGAGGCTTAACCATACAACGCCGAAGTGGCTTTGTGTGAGATGACACTAAAGACCCTATTAATAAATACTAAACGAACTATAAAGAACGAACTTATTACAAGCCTAATTGGTATTTAACTCAAGAGTTGAATACATAACAGTTTATGCCTGACGGCGATAGCATTGCGGAACCACCTGACTCCATCTCGAACTCAGAAGTGAAACGCAATTGCGGCGATGGTAGTGTGGGAGGTCCCATGTGAGAGTAGCACACTGTCAGGCTCTTATTCCAAAAGAAGCCCTTAGCGTTAGCTAAGGGCTTTTTGCGTTCAGGCTAAAACTATACCGAGGTAGGCGAGCATTTATGCTTGCAAGCTCTATTAACGATTACCTATCTTCTAGACTGAATTATCCTTACCTAAAGTCACGTGAGCGTGTATTAAACCCAGTGAGTAAATGTGTGTAATCTCTAAGTTTTCCTGCAATCACATGGATGACTTTACCTTCTCTTTCTAATATGCCTTTTACCATGAGTATCTTTGATGTTAAAAAGTGCTTTTTCTGTTCTTTGCCCGTTGCTTTCCAAACAACAACATTTATGTTGCCCGTATCGTCTTCTAAGGTAACAAAGGTCACCCCTGCGGCTGTTCCAGGGCTTTGTCGCCCCGTTACTACTCCGATAACTGTGACTAATGACTTATGCCTAAGTGACTCTAGTTGATTAGCAGGTGTATGTTTTTGGAGTTTATTTTGCTGTTTTAATAGTTTGATAGGGTGTTGTTCTAGGCTTAAGCCTATTGAGGCATAATCTTCGATAAGATTATCGAATTGGCTAGGCGATAAATAATAGGCATCGTTATTGGGAGTTAACTGTAATAACGGTAGTTCATTTTCATTATCCATTAATTGCCAACGTGTTTTGTAACGATTATTGCTAATAGAAGAAAAGCAATTAGCGCTGGCTAAGGCTTGCAGTTCATGATGACTAATACCTAATTGTTTTAGTTCAGATATATGTTGATAGCCTGATTTTGAACGCTGTGATGCTATAATTTTAGCGCTTGTCTGATGTAGTCCTTTTACTAATCTCATTCCTAGCCGCAGGCTTAATTTCCCATTAACATACTCAACTTGGTGATCCCATTCTGAATGATTAATACATATGGGTGAAATATTTATATTATGCCGCTGTGCATCTTGAATTAATTGTGATGGACTATAAAACCCCATGGGTTGACTGTTGAGTAGAGCACAATAAAAAACTTCTGGGTAATAGGTTTTTATCCAAGCTGATACATAGGCCAGTACGGCAAAACTGGCGGAGTGAGATTCTGGGAATCCATACTCGCCGAAGCCGCATATTTGATCAAAGATCTTTTCTGCAAATGCGAGTTTATAGCCGCGCTCTTGCATTCCATTTAATAATTTATCTCGAAATTGAAGTAACTTTCCGTCCCGTCCCCATTTTCCCATAGCTCGTCTGAGTTGCTCTGCTTGTCCTCCTGAAAAACCAGCGGCAACCATAGCTAATTTAATCACTTGCTCCTGAAATATAGGCACGCCTAATGTACGATCCAGTACGCTTTCTACTTCTTTAGAAGGGTAATCTATTTTTTCAATCCCATCTCGTCGTTTTAAATAGGGATGCACCATGCCTCCTTGGATTGGTCCCGGCCTAACTATCGCTATTTGAATCACGAGATCGTAATAACATCTGGGTTTGAGACGTGGCAGCATACTCATTTGTGCACGGGATTCGATTTGAAACATACCAACCGTATCTGCCTGTTGGATCATTTGATAAACTTTTGGATCATCTTGCATCGCTGTGATTTGGGCAATGCTCAAAACACGCTGGTAGTGCTGAGCAATTAAAGCAAAGCTTTTTTTAATTGTTGTTAGCATGCCAAGCGCTAATATATCTACTTTTAGTAATTCTAGTGTTTCTAAATCATCTTTGTTCCATTGAATGACAGTTCGCTCTTCCATTGCGGCATTTTCGACGGGGACAAGTTCATAGAGCGGGCCAGATGAAATGATAAAACCACCTACATGCTGAGATAAGTGTCGAGGGAAGCCACGGATCGTATCTACCAGAGCAATAAATTGTGCCCCTTTTTTACTGACCGGAGATAAGCCCAGTTCAGAAATTTGCTCTGCCCAAGAATCTTGAAAATGACGCCGATTGATGTGTTTAATAAAAAAATCGAGCTGACTTTCTCGAATACCGAGCGCTTTACCAACTTCTCGTATTGCACTTTTTAAACGGTATGTCACAACAGTTGAGGTAATCGCCGTGTGTTGACGGCCGTATTTTTTGTAAATGTATTGAAAGACTTCTTCCCTTCGTTGATGCTCAAAATCGACATCAATATCTGGCGGCTCTGCGCGTTCTTTGGAGATAAAGCGTTCGAATAAAACAGATATTTGTTCAGGATCGACTGAAGTGATTTCTAAGCAGTAACACACAACTGAATTAGCTGCAGATCCTCGGCCTTGGTATAAAATTTTTGCGGATTTAGCAAACTGCACAATGTCGTAAATAGTGATAAAAAAATGTTCGTAGCCTTGTTCGGCAATGAGTGTGAGTTCTTTTTCAATTATGGCGCGAATGTGAGGTTTAACTCCGTGCGGAAAACGAAATTGGATGCCTTGTTCAACAAGTTGACGTAAGTATTCAGAGGCACTTTTGTTCTTAGGTATTAGTTCTGATGGATACTCATATTTTAACTCGCTCATATCAAACGAGCATGCTCGCGCAATATTAATAGATTCTTGTAGCCAACTTGCTTTATAAAGTTTACTCAGTTTACTAGTTGATCTGAGGCAAGATTCAGCGTTACTCACTGTGTTGGTGCCTAGTTGTTCAACGGTACAGTTTTGCTGAATAGCATGTAAAATGTGTAGTAAAGGTAAACGTTGCTGATCGTGCATCAGTACGTAACCGGCTGCTGTGATAGGCAATTCAAATAGTTTGGCAAGGGATTCCACTTGATTAATATATTTGTGTTCGTTAGCAATGAGGTGGCGTTTAATCGCTAGCCATAAACGTGATTTGATTGATTTGTTGACGGTTAGCAACCAAGTCAACCATTCTTGATTTTGTTTTTGCTCTTGGCTGGGTAAAAATAAGAAAAAACATTTTTGAATAGCACGTATATCCCATTCTAATACTTCGTACTCCCCCTTGCTTTTTCGCTTTCTACAATTAGTAATGGTACGACATAATTCAGCATAAGCTTGGCGATCAGGCGCCAATAATACAAAGTTAAGGGTTTGCTGATAGGTAAATTTAGCCCCTATAATTAATTTAATGGGTAACTTGTTTTGTTTGATATGGGCATAGGCTTTGACTACGCCAGCGACAGAGCATTCATCTGTGATCGCTATGGCAGAGTACCCGTAAAAACAAGCTTGTTGAACTAGCTCTTCAGGGTGAGAAGCGGCTTGTAAAAACGAATAGTTTGTTTGACAAACGAGTTCAGCGTACATTTTTTAAACTCCTAAGCAAATAAACCATGCGTGAACCAATTTCCATTCGGTTGGCGATAGATCCAATGTAGTTGTCCGGCGTTATTACGAGCGACAAAGTAGTCTCTATATAGTTCGTGCTTATCCCACCAATTTGTTTGTACGCGCTCGGGTCCTAATACTAACTCGACCGGTTCGGATAATACTTGTGGTTTATTTAGGACAAAGCTTGGTCGTAATGGCCTGTTTTGCTTGTTTAAAGGTAAAGCTGAGTGTACAGCTGAAATCGCTTTTTGCTCGTGGCTAGCTAAGGCAGGGTGGAAAGTGTCTTTTAACGATAATTTAAATATATAGTCTTCACCTAGCTTTGCTTCGAGTTGGTTGATTAACTCATTTGGGGCGAGGCCAGACTCTTGTTGATTAAACATATCTTGCATGATGGAATGTTGCGGCTCAAACTGATTGCATGATAAGCAGATGTCTGTAACTGGGCTTTGTAAAACGACAGATTCGAATTTGAGTTCAATCAAACGTAGCCATGCTGCGGCCTGTTGTTGACCTTTTGCGCTTGCTATATTTATTTGTAAGGCATCATGATCTTTTTGTGTTAAGTGCAGCTTGATATTCTGCGTGACTAAATTGCGTTGTATTAAAAATAGAGTTAAGCGCTTGAGTAGCGCTTGAATGGGAGTGAGTAATAAATTGCTATTGGTCACTTCAAATAGTAATTCTAACGCTTGTCTGAAAATTAGAGTTGGTTCAAAAAAAGTTAAACCATGATGCTGTTGTCCGCTAAGCTGATAAAGGCGGTTGATGGTGTTCTTATCAAAACGTCTATTCAATTCTTTAATTGGTAAGGTTTGCAACTGACCAATCGTATTAATGCCAATACGTTGTAGTTGTTGGACTGTTTTTCGTTGTTGGAATAGTACTTCTATTGGCATGCATTTTAGTTGTGCTTGTTGCTGTGTTTCTTTTAATAGAAAGGTTTGGCTACGAGTACTAGCCAAAATTTTTGCCGCTAAAGGTGTTTTCGCAACCGCATAATTAAATTGATAGTTTAGGCTATTGAGTACTTGCTGAATGTTTTGCCAATAGTTTGCAAAATTACCGTATAAAGCTAGCATGCTATCCACTTTTAAATACAGGCCTTTAGGTGAATTAAGTGCGATATCGGCACTGTATTGATAGAGCCATTCAGCAATTTGCTTAAGCTGTTGATGTTCTAGTTGCTCGTTGTACTCCAAAGGATGTAAATCATGATGCAATGCCAATGCGGTAGCTAGTCCCATGTTCGGCTTTATACCGGCATTAAGTGCAGTTTGGTTTAATTGCACTATATTATTTTCGCTAGCATCAATAATGATGATTGCCACTGACTGATTGGCTTGCTCTAGTAGTAAGTTATCTAATTGGATTTGAGGGAAATCAAGATATAACCACAACATAAAAATTGACTGAGATTATTTAATGCAACTGCTGGCGTTGTTGTAACGCTACTTTTTCTGCTATCAGGGTTTGATTAGTGTTAGGTATGTATAAGTCAGCCCAAACGTTTAAGTAGTCTATATGAAATTTCGTTAACGCTTGGCCGCCTTTTTGTTTAATCACTTGCAGCCACAAACCTGATTTGGAAGGTGTAAGGTTTATTTTTAATGTGATAGGCAAAGATATTGTTGAAATTTGAGGGGAGTCTATTATGGCTAAATCTACAGAACGCATCTCCTGTGCAAATAACAATAGACTAGTATTTTGTGACTCTGTTGCTAACATGTAGCGTCGGGCTTGAGCTTGACTTATATTACTTCCCCAATAACAAACTGTAGCGCAACAGCCGCTTTTTAAACATTGCTCGACGCACCACAAATCACTTTTTACGTCTTTATGTTTAACGATTAATATATTTTGTAAATCTATATTTTGCTGGACAAAAAATTCGGCATTTAATGCATTGGGAGGATTGACGAAAACGATTAATCCTAGATTTTGCTTATGTTTTAAATACGGTATAAATAAACGTAATTCACCAATGCCAGTGACAGAATCAATTTGGATTACCCCTTGTTCAGGCAAACCGCCTTGTAATTTTTCATCCAGTTCAGGATATTGACTGGCAATACGTGATATTTTTCGTTGTGATTGTAAGCCTTGCCAAATCAAGTTTTGATTTTTCAGTTGTTCTAATGGATCCATAATAACACTAATATTTAACTGTGTTTATATACAGTATAATGTTGGTGTTAAAATTTGCCAAGTTGATTTTGTCTAGTAATTAACCTCAACTCTGTTTAAGAATTGCGACAATAATTATTTTTACCGTTAATTTCAGTTAGTTAACAAGTTTTGATAACCAACAGAATTCCCTCCTATTTCTGGAGAGAAATTTGAGCCAAGAACAAAGATAATTGCTCCATGCATTATCTCTTACCCTCCATCCATGGAGGGCAAGGCAAGTTTACGCGTCAATAGCTAGCCTATTGCAAGCAAACTTAACGCCCAATTTTTTACAAGAGCTTGGTTCAAATAGCCGCCAGAAACGGATTTATTATCCAGAATCGAGGTTATTTATACGGATAGCATTATTTTAAGATTTAGAAAAAGTAACAGGCAGAATTAATATAAAGCAATGATCGTTGGGAAAGGAACGAACGCTACCATAGACCAGGTAGCGTGTAACAGGTAAGCTAAATATCGAAGTAAATATTATCGATTAATCGGGCACTGGATAAATAGGCGGCAACGAGAACAACAAAACTTGTTGTATTATGGTTAGCTTCTAGCAGGGTATTAGCGTCACGAAACTCAACATAGTCAAGGCGCATTTGTGATTGCTCAATATTGGTTTGCATGGCTTGCTTAATATGCCGAAAATCTCTATGGCCTTGTTTAATGTAATCTCTGGCGTATTTTAAACTTTTATACAATGCCGTTGCTTGCTGTTTTTCTTCGTCACTTAAATAGCCATTGCGACTACTCATGGCTAAACCAGACTCTTCGCGTACTGTTGGTACTCCTACAACTTCAATAGGCATTGAGAGGTCTTCTACCATGCGCTTAATTAAAAATAGTTGTTGGAAGTCTTTTTCACCAAAGCAAGCGACATCAGGTTGCACTATGTTGAATAGTTTATTAACTATGGTGGTAACGCCCCGAAAATGGCTATTACGACTTTTTCCACAAATAATATTACCGAGCTCTGGTACTTCAACATAGGTTTGCTCAGCGAGTGGCCGAGGATAAATATCTTTTACTGTTGGGGCGTAAAGTAGATTAACGCCACGCTCTGCTAGCGCTTGGCTATCGGCTTCCATTGTTCGCGGATAGGCATCCAGATCTTCATTTTGGCCAAATTGCATTGGATTAACGAAAATACTGACGATAACAATATCGGCTCGCATAAACGCGTTATCAACCAAGCTTAAATGACCGTTGTGTAAATTACCCATGGTAGGTACAAAGGCAATTTTTAATCCTTGTTGTCGCCAATTAGCCACTTGATTACGTAATTGTTTAATATCTGAAACTGTTTGCATCATTCACTCTAGGAATAGGAGGCGTTAATATTATTACTCAAAAATATGTTCAGTCGCAGGGAAAGCACCCTCACTGACTTCTGTGATAAATTGTGTAACAGCTTTACGAATATCGCCTGTTTCAGTTAAATAGTTTTTAGAAAATTTAGGAATATAACCACTCGAAATACCTAAAATGTCGTGCATTACAAGTACTTGACCGTCAGTGTCTGCACCTGCACCAATCCCACAAACGGGTACAGAAACTGCTTCTGTAATAGCTTTAGCGAGTGAGGCCGGTACACATTCTAATAAAATCATTTGCGCGCCGGCTTTTTCTAAATCAATAGCATCTTGGATCATCTGTTGTGCAGCATTGTTTTCTCTACCCTGGATTTTATAACCGCCAAACACATGTACTGATTGTGGGGTTAAGCCTAAATGCGCACAAACGGGCACGGAGCGTTGAGTTAATGTTTCTATCGTTTCTTTTAACCAAGCGGCGCCTTCAAGTTTGACCATTTGCGCACCCGCTTGCATTAATTTTGCAGCATTTAAACAGGCTTGTTCTGGCGTGGCATACGACATAAATGGCATATCAGCAAGAATAAAAGCTGAACTTGCGCCTGCAGCTACACAGCGAGTGTGGTAAGCCATATCATCAATGGTGACTTTTAACGTGTCATTATTGCCTTGTAACACCATGCCTAATGAATCACCAATTAAGATCACATCTATCCCTTGCTCATCAAAAATTTGCGCAAAGCTTGTGTCATAAGCGGTTAGTGCTGTAAATTTTTCACCGTTTTGTTTTTTCTTTAAAAGTGAAGTAATGGAAGTCTTTTTTTTCATTGCTCATTCCGCGTAAAGGCAGTTTAGTTCAGCTTTTTAAGGCCATTAATAGCACACGCTTTTAACAGAGCGCTAATCGGTTGCCCAGAGGGTAATATTAGATTAGGTGCTATTTCCGCTAAAGGGTATAAAACAAATTCTCGTTCGTACATGCCGTAGTGAGGTACGATAAGTCGAGGGTGGTTAATAGTTTGCTCACCGTATAATAGTATATCGATATCTAATGTTCTTGGCCCCCAACGTTCAGCTTTGCGTACACGGCCTTGGGTTAATTCAATGTTTTGCAAGGCGTTAAGTAATTCAATGGCTTCTCCTTGCCACGTTAAGCAAGCGACCGCATTAACATAGTTAGGTTGATCTTGTGGCCCCATGGGTAAGCTTTCGTAAAAAGAAGAGCAAGATAGGTCACAGGCTTTATCTAACTGAGCTATTGCTTGCAAAGCATGATTGAGTTGCTCAATGGGTGTCGCAAGATTAGAGCCCAAACCCAAATATACAGTTATCATTATTCAGAAGATGCTGGTTTACGTTTTCTTGGGACTCGACGTCGACGACGGCGTGGCTTTTTATCATCGCTGGTGTTGTTATTGCGCACGCTACTACGCTTTTGTGCATCATCAAGGGTTTGAAATTCCGTCCACCATTGTGCGAGTTCGACTAGGTGACCTTTCTCTACTTCTGCACGCAGTAATAAAAAGTCATAAGCCGCGCGAAATTTAGGGTGTTCTATTAACTTAAATGGCTTATTGCCATGACGTTGCTCTAAGCGAGGCTGTAACTGCCATATGTCGCGGATCATAGATGCAAAACGTTTTGGGATCATGACACTTTTGGCTGCCGTATCTAAAATATCACCTAGGGCAACTTGATAAGCATCATAAGTGGATAAGCCCCCTTCGTTTTGTAATTCATGTTTTCTTGCATCAATTAAGTGCCAATATAAAGTGGCGAACAAAAAGGCTGGAGTGACGCGTTTACCGGCAGAGATCCTGTCATCGGTATTAGCTAGGGCTAAGCTGAACATTTGATATGGATGGCCTAGCTTATCTTTCATGGTGTTTTTTAGTGGCCAAAAAATTTGTTGAAACAATTCATACTTTAATAAAGCATCAAATGTCGCTTGACCTTTACCACCTAAAAATAATTTAAGGCATTCTTCGAAAATACGAGCTGGTGGAATATTCTTAAGCAAGCTGGCTAATTCGTTAATGGGGTCGGCTGTCTTTTGTGCAATTTGCATATCGAGCTTAACAGCAAACCGGACTGCACGTAACATACGGACAGGGTCTTCGCGATAACGTATTTCTGGATCACCAATTAAACTAATTTCTCTGTTAGCAATGGCTTGTACACCCCCCCAATAATCACGGATGGAGTAATCAGCTACACTGTAATACAACGCATTAATTGAGAAATCACGGCGTTCAGCGTCTTCGTCTATACTGCCGTATACATTATCGCGTAGTAATTGACCGTGCTCATTTTGATGAGAGACGGCATCTTGCTGTTTAGCCGGTTCATGGTGGCCACGAAACGTGGCTACTTCAATAATCTCACGGCCAAATACAATGTGAGCTAAACGGAAACGTCGGCCAATTAAGCGGCAATTATTAAATAGTTTTTTTATTTGCTCTGGAGTGGCGTTAGTCGCTATATCAAAATCTTTGGGGTTTAAACCAAGCAATAAATCACGAACGCCACCACCGACTAAATAAGCATCATAACCTGCATCATTTAGCCGATATAAAACCTTAAGGGCATTTCTGCCTATATTTTGACGGGAAATATTGTGCTGGTCGCGAGGAATGATTTGGAGCTTGCCAGTGTTGCTACCTGATCGTTTGGCTCCTTTACCGACCACTTTTTTACACAATTCTATTACTTTTCGGATAACGCTAATCTCATTGCTATACACAATCCACAGTGGCGCTAATGATATACCAGCTAAGGTTTTTTGCAAATCCCGTATGCAAGAGAAATAAAGGGACTGCGAGAATTATTACCTATTTTTTATATAAAATTTAGCGGTTGCCAGTTTTGCGTCGCTAATGTTAGCAATTTGTCAGGCGGAACTTGCTGGTATTCATCCAAAATGGGTTGCTTAAGAAATCTTAACGCATTAACTAATAGTTGGCTTTTTTCAGCTAAGCTAACGGCAGGCGCGTGGTTTTGTTTGCTTAATTTTCGACCATCTTCAGCCATTACTAGAGGAATGTGGCAGTAGGTGGGAGGTGTTTTATGTAATTGATGAAATAGGACTATTTGCCAAAAGGTTGTTTCGAGAATGTCTTGTCCGCGCACAACATGAGTGACGCCTTGTTCAATATCATCGAGTACTACGGCTAATTGATATGCAAATAAACCATCACGCCGGTGGATCAAAAAGTCTTCACTAAATTTAGTATTTTTCGCTATTTGTTTACCGAGAAAACCATCGTTAAATTGCTGAATGGGTGAATGATTAAGAAAACGCACGGCATTGCCGCTTATCGGTAAGTTGGCTGTAAGGCAATGCTGATCATATTGACCACTCAAGCTTTTTAAGCGTCGCCGAGTGCAGCTGCAGGCATATGCCTGCTTTGTGGCTAACCAATCATTTAATTGTGTTAAATAAGCTTGATTGCGCTGGCTTTGATAAAAAACACTATCGTCCCAATGTAACCCTAGGCTATCTAAAGTAAACAGTATGCTATCGGCGGCACCTTTAGGTTCGCGTGGGGGATCGATATCCTCAATACGGACAAGCCATTTTCCATGGTTGGCTTTGGCATCTAAGTAACTCGCAAGGGCTGCGACAATTGAACCAAAGTGCAAAGGACCAGAAGGTGAAGGGGCAAAACGACCAATGTACATAAGCTAATAAATGCAAACAAAAAAGCTTCGCATAGCGAAGCTTTTTATATTAATAAAGGAGCATATTTTTGATTAACCCGCTAACTGTTTCTCTTTTATTTCAGCTAAGGTTTTACAATCAATACATAAATCAGCTGTCGGACGTGCTTCTAAACGACGGATACCGATTTCAATGCCACACTCTTTACAGAAACCGAATTCGTCTTCTTCGATTAGCTGTAATGTTTTCTCAATTTTTTTGATCAGTTTGCGCTCGCGGTCACGGGCTCGCAATTCTAAACTGAACTCTTCTTCTTGAGCTGCACGATCGACAGGATCTGGGAAGTTAGCTGCTTCATCTTGCATATGGCTCATGGTTTTGTCTACTTCTTGACGAAGTTGGCTGCGCCATGCTGCTAAAATCTTTTTAAAATGCTCAAGTTGAGCTGGACCCATGTATTCTTCGCCTGGCTGCTCTTTATATGGCTCTAGGCCAGCGATAGCCATAATACCTAATGATTTTTTTTCTGTGCCAGTAGGCATAATTCCGATTCTCCTAATTGCTTTGTCGTTAATAACAAAGCAAACGCTGTTAGCATATTACTTGCTTGAGATTGTTGTTTGTGCGTGCAGCACCTAATAAACGCAAATATGGAGACAAGATAATAAAACTCAACCCCATAAATAGTTTTTGATTAAAAAATTAATCAATCAAGCATTTGTATTAAAAAGCTGGCTATCTATAGCAGAAAGGTTTTTGGGGTGCAATTTATTTTTTAACAATTTGTTAATATTTGCAGGTGAGGAAGGGGATTATTGCAAGTACAAATAAAAAACGCCCGTAAACGGGCGTTTTGATAAACGGTTAGCTGCTTTTATTCCTTAATAGAGGATCCTACCTCTAGCTCCATGCATTAATCATCCTGACTAATTTCGCGTCTTGCTTGTCCTTACATCCTTGTCTCCAATCTTCCTGATTAAGAGAGCTGTCCTTCATTTTTTCGCACCAACCCTGTGCTTACTTCCTGTATTCTGTTATCACTCTCCTTGAGCGACCAGTTCCTTTTCAGAAGATGATTTAATAATAGCTTGTGGTTGAATTACTGCAATTGCTTAAAACAAACAATAAATGTACTTTTTGAGAGGAGTGGATAATGGAGGTGGTTAAAAGTTGTTTTATATCAATGGCATAGAATATGTTATAGGTAATTGACGGGTGGTCAAAACCACTGTTTCCTACAGTATTGTAAGATATATCGCACACGTTTTGTTGTTAAAACGTCGTACGTGTGCGGATATTAGTCAGAAAAGATTATTTTTTAATCCCCTCTATATTCAATGTAATAAAAATATTGGCTGACGCAGGACCGAGATCGTATGTCATATCGTAATCTGCTAGTTTAAATTCTGTTGTACCTGTAAACCCGACACGGTATCCGCCCCATGGGTCTTTGCCTTCGCCCACTTTTTCAGCATTGATCACAATAGGTTTGGTGACACCATGCAAAGTGAAGTCGCCATATACTTTGAGTTTACCGTTACCTAGGTCTTCGATTTTACTGCTATTAAATTTGGATTCTTTAAAGTAGTTAACAGCAAGAAAGTCTCGACCTCTAAGGTGCTTATCTCGTTCTGCGTGGTTAGAGTCGATACTGGCAGGGTCGATAGTAACTGATATTTTCGCTTGCTCAGGGTTAGCAGCGTCATAACTGAAGTCACCTTCAAAGCGATTAAAACGTCCGGTCAGCCAACTATAGCCTAAATGCTTTATTTTAAATTCAATTGATGCATGCGCGCCACGTGTATCTATTTTATAGTCAGCAGCTTGTGCAGTACTGAAAATAGATGTTCCTAATGCCAACACACTGGCGATAATGGTTTTATTCATAGTGGTTTTTCCTTTATAACATACGTTTAAGGGTGTCGTTACGGTTAATAAAATGGTGCTTTAATGCGGCTAAAGCATGCACAATAGCAAGACTAATTATGCTGTAAGCTAGATATTCATGAACTAAACCAGCCAGTTCAGCTTGGCTTTCTCCTTGGCTTAATAGTGCTGGAATGTCAATCAAACCAAAAATAGAGATAGCTCTACCGTCGGCGGTTGAAATTAAGTAACCTGAAACGAGTAAGCAGAATATCAGTAAGTAAAGAAGGCAATGAGTGCCTTTTGCGATGAGTACTTGCCATTTTGCAATATCGGGCGAGAGCGTGAGTTTACGGTGTTGAGTTATGTTAATTAGTCGGATGACTGTGATTAGCAAGAGTAGCATACCTAGGCTTTTATGAATATCAGGCGCTGTTTTATACCAGTCGTGATAATAATTGAGATCAACCATCCAAGTGCCTAGAGCAAACAGGCTTAATAGGATTATCGCACTTAGCCAATGCAATATGCGGGTTAAAATTGAGTATTTAGTCATGCCTACCGATTGCCGCAAATAATTTAATCAAAACTATATACGATTAAATCGGTAAAAAAGTGCAATGTATAGTTTAAATTTTTGATTTAATTACATATATGGTTATATCACTGCGGCAGCGTGAATGATGGGGTGTTATCTTTAAAGAGGAGGCGCGTTCATCATACCTGATGTAAAATCCGTGTTTAACGCGCTTAATAAATGTATTTGTATCGTCCTAATACTTCTTCCATGATACTCCTTTATGCAACCTTGCTTCTGTCTTCCTATGACTAAATCCTTATCCCAATCCTTCTTTTCATGTTGTCCTTTTGCTCAAACTCCTTGAGTATTCCGTTAAGCTGTCCTGCTTCTACATTCCATTGCTTAATCCAACTGTATCCTAGTCAATCCTGACTTTGTCCATTATTTCCTGAGCTTCCTGCTAAAGCCTTTCCTAGGCTGTATCCTGCTTTGTCCTGAATTTATTACCTTATTACCAAACCGTGTCTTACTTCCTCAAATGCCGTCCTAGCACCTTTTCGACGATGATTAGTGTATTAAATTCGTTTTTTATTGCCATCATGTTTAATCAATAAAAATAGTCGTCATTAAGGTTTCATAATTTAAATTGGCAGATAAGGTAATGAAATAAAAGGCTATTTTAAATTTTTTATGGTGTGGGACGTCAGATCTTTCCCGATTTTCCTACGTAAATGTGAGATATTTCTTACATTGCTACCTGCATATAACGCAATTGGTAATATTTTACCGCGTTAATAGCAATATCAACTATGTGATTTTAAAAATTCAGATGACTAAAGGTAAGTTATAAACAAACTGTAGTGACTCGGAAAATGAGTCATTGGAGGAAATCATTAGCAATGAAAGGGGATAAACACAATGTGAAATGAAAATGATAGAAATGAGGTAGCTTATATTGAGGCGCGCTCATCAACCTTGATGAAAAATATCCTGTATATACGCGCTAACTCAAAAAGCCCTTATGTTACATCCTATAACGAAACAGCAGCCATGCTGTCACCATTGTTATCCATTCGTGTCCTTGACGCATCCAATGCTTGGTTTCTTGTTCTATCCTGTTAACAATGACTGGTCATCCAAACCAGACCCCATCCATATCGGTTTTTTGTCCGTGGTTTGCTTCATGCAAACATTTTCCTTTTGCTTTCCTAGCGATTGCATCCTGCAATTACCTTCCTTGTTGTTCCATTTTTCCCTACTGTCCTTAGCTAACCGCTTCCTACGGTTGTTCCTATTCCTGTTACCTAATTTTTCCTTAATGCCGATTGTCCTTGAATTGCTTTCCTAGCACCGTTTCGACATGAATAAGTCTATGTTATTGAAACTTTTTTACTAGGCCACCATAACCAAAAAATAGTGATTGTATCATTAGTGTTTTGAAATAAATCAACGTAAGTTTATGTAAAATATAGTTATTTTTTGTTTTGTGTAGTTAAATTCAAGTTGAATTAACCTAGTTATCTTACGATTTTGTGAGATATTACTTACAAAGGGTTGGGATAAAATATATGCATCACTCAAATTTAGTGTTTAGGTTCTAAGCGGAAGCTATTTAAAATTTGGTATTTACTTCCATCAGAATTTGGTTGTGATTGATACAAATGAAATTGATTAACAGACCAAAGCCATTCAGGCGG
Organism: Saccharobesus litoralis; assembly: GCF_003063625.1. Classification (NCBI taxonomy): domain Bacteria; kingdom Pseudomonadati; phylum Pseudomonadota; class Gammaproteobacteria; order Alteromonadales; family Alteromonadaceae; genus Saccharobesus; species Saccharobesus litoralis. The sequence goes on from NZ_CP026604.1 coordinate 3,266,079, forward strand.
AGGATCTAACAAAGGTAGTGATTTAACTTTACGAAAAAGGCTAACATGGGGTTGATAACTTGCGTGAAGAGTATATTGGATACGTCTATTTAGCTCGGGGAATTGTTGTGCAATAGTTTGGTTAATAACGTCAAATAGATGTAAATGACTGGGGCTGCAACTTGTAGATAGGTATAAAACTTGTGGTTTTATAAACAAATTAAGAGCTTGTGTTGCAATAGTAAAAAAGTGAACGGGTAAATGAGATAGGCACGTGGATAATTCGTTTACCTCTTTATCATTAAGGCAACCTAAAAACCTTAACGTCACATGTAAATCATTTTGGTGAACAGCCTGCCAGCGAGTATGTTCATATACAGAAAACGCTTGTCTTCGCCATTGGCTTATTGCGAGAGAGATGTCTTTTGGTACTTGGATACCAATAAAAAAGCGCTTCTGATAATTGTCCTGTTTCATACCTGTTAATTTAACCAGTTTTGGCCTAAGATAGCGGCCACCTAAGGTTAGTTTTCCCAATGTGCTTTTGTTACCTATAGAGTCTAGCTTTTCTGAGATAAAGCAAGCCATTTCTCTTGATAACCAATTGATTATTCAAGCCCCCCCTGGTGCTGGTAAATCAACTTGGTTGCCCTTGCAATTATTAACGCAAAATGTGGTTGCGGGTAAAATTTTATTGCTTGAACCAAGGCGTGTTGCTGCCCGTTCAGTAGCCAATTATATGTCGAGCTGCTTGAATGAAAAAGTCGGTGAGACAATAGGGTTGCGAATGCGCGGGCAAACGCAAGTGTCTGCCGCGACCCGCTTAGAGGTGGTAACGGAAGGGGTGCTTACCCGTATGTTGCAAAGTGATCCAGAGCTAAGCGGTTACGATTTAATTTTGTTTGATGAGTTTCACGAGCGTTCATTGCAAGCCGATATGGCGTTTGCCTTTGCGTATGAAGTTCAGCAAGGTTTACGAGATGATTTAAAGCTCGTTTTGATGTCCGCGACATTAGATTTGCCACTAGCGCAAAAAATATTACCCGCAGCCAAATTGATCCAAACAGAAGGTCGTCAATTTCCTGTTGAGGTTGCGTATCGGCCTATGGGCAGAATGTCATGGCAAGACAAGCTGATACAGGTCGTGCGTGAGGCATTAGATCAACAGGGAAATATATTAGTGTTTTTACCTGGTATTGGTGAAATCAATCGAGCGCAGCGCGCATTGATGCCTATTCTGCCAGCAGACATTGTTTGTCAGAGTTTACATGGCCAGCTTGCTTTAAATGACCAGCAACAAATTTTAAGTTTGGATGAGCAAGGAAGGCGAAAGTTGGTATTGTCGACCAATATTGCAGAAACCAGTTTAACTATTCCGGGCATTAAAATTGTGATTGACTGCGGTACACATAAGCGAGTGCGATTTAATCCCAAAAATGGTTTTAGTACATTATTTACCGAGCGGATATCTCAGGCGTCAGCAGAGCAACGCAAGGGGCGCGCAGGGCGGATCGAAGCGGGGATAGCTTATCGGCTTTGGTCACGAGATGAACAGCAAAGAATGCGCACACAATACCCAGCTGAGATAGAAACAGCAGATATTAGCGAAGTGTACCTAGAGTTACTTAACTGGGGAGCCCAAAGTTTTACCGAGCTCAATTGGCCAACACTTCCTAGTGATAGCCAAATTAACCTAGCTATTAGTTATTTGAAACAACAAGGGTTGATAACCGAGCAATTGGGGAAAAACAAGCTTACCTTGTTAGGCCAACGTATAGCTTCACAAGGTTTACCTATTGATATCGCGTTAGTTCGTCAGCAAGCGAACTATTCTTCTCAAGTGCTCGCGGCTTGGTTGTTTGAACAAATGCCTCGAGGTCAGGTGGGACGAGATGATATTAACGTGATAAATCAGATCCAATCGAGTTATAAATACTACTCCAACATTAAAGGTTTGCTTAAACGCTGGCGAACTAGCGATAAGTATACGCCTAATCACATCATTCCAGATGAGCTAGTGCAAGCAGCCTTGGTGGCTTATCCTATGCGAGTGGCCAAAAAACGCGGTGCAGGATATCTAATGGCCTCAGGTACTGCGGTTTCAGTTCCTGCCGAAAGTCATATAAGTCAAGACATTGAATTTATCCTTGTTCTAGGCGCTAGCTTTTCCGATAAGCAAGCTTCCGGTGTGATCCGCCAATACCTAGCATTAACCAAGCAAAATGTTGCTGAATATATTGAACCTGCAGCTAATTTAACAACCCATTTAGAAATAAATAATAAAAGTGGTCAATTGCAGTTTTATGAAGTTGTGCGTTATGGCAACTTGGAGTTAGACAAACGTTTAATGACATCTAAACCCAGTACCCAGCAACTGCAACAAGCTTGGTTGGAATATATTCAAAACCAAGGGTTTAAAGAGTTTAAGCAATGTGAAAAGCTGCAGCAGTTATTGGCTCGGTTGCGTTTAGCTAATCAAATTAATTCGACATTATTTCCTAGTGTAGTCACTAGCGACGAGTTACAAAACAACGCGCAACATTGGTTTGGTCTACATTTAACGCAAATAAAGAATCTGCAACAATTATTGAATTTAGATTTGATAAGCTGTGTTACCAGTGGCTTACAATATGAACAGCAAAGCTGGTTGAAACAGGCATTACCTAGCCAATGGCAAACACAGGATGGTAATCATTATCGACTGGACTATGCAGGGGAGCACCCAGTTAAAACCAGTTTACGATTGCAATCTTGTTATGGAATACAACAGCATCCTTGTGTTGCTGATGGTAAAATAGCAATAACACTGGAGTTATTATCGCCAGCGCAACGTCCCATTCAAACGACTAACGATATCAATAGTTTTTGGTTAGGTAGTTATAAAGACGTGCAAAAAGACATGAAAAGTCGATACCCCAAGCATTTTTGGCCAGACGAACCACAACATGCTGAACCGGGATTACAAACTAAAAGACAAAGGACTAACTCGTGAGTAAACAAATGATCCAGCCAAGGCGATCTTGGCCTGTGCGTTGTTGCTTTTTTCTCATTAAACTCAGCTTAGTTTTTATTTGTATTTTGGCGTTTTGGGGCATCTATTTAGATGCACAAATTGAACGCAAATTTGATGGTAATAAATGGCAATTGCCCATCGAAGTATTGGGTGCTCCTATGATGTTCACAACGGGAGACGCAATTAATGCTAACGCGTTGCAGGAATATTTGGGGCGGTTAAATTACCGTAAGGTTAAGCAGGTGCGTCAGCCGGGGGATTATAGTTTTACATTACAAAGTATTGTAGTTTACCGACGCGCATTTGACTACGCTGTGGCAAAACAGCAGGTTGAGCAACAACAATCGGCCACTTTGCTCAAAGTTGATTTTCAACAAAACCGTATAAAGCGGGTAACAGATTTGACGATAAATTCGACTGTTACCGCATTTCGATTAGAGCCCTATGTGATTGACAGGTTACAAACGTCTACTTTAGAAGATCGTGATTTTATTGCATTGGCTGATTTTCCTGAACTTTTTAAAGAAACCTTACTGTTAGTCGAAGACAGGCATTTTTATCAACATCATGGCGTATCTCCGCTAGCCATTATTCGAGCATTGCTGCAAAACATAAAAGCAGGTCGTACAGTGCAAGGTGGAAGTACATTAACTCAACAGTTAGTTAAAAATATGTTTTTAACTAACGAGCGGAGCCTGTGGCGTAAGTTAAAAGAAGCTTATATAGCGTTATTACTGGATGCACAATACAGTAAAGAAGAGATTTTAGAAGCGTATGTTAACGAAGTTTATTTAGGACAAAATTACGCGCGAGGGGTTCATGGCTTTGGCTTAGCTGCGCAGTTTTATTTTGGTAAAAATGTAAATGAACTCGCACCTGACGAAATAGCGCTGCTGGTTGGTATTGTTAAAGGTCCGTCTTATTATAACCCAAGAAACAAAGCGCGTATTGCGCTTGAACGACGAGATTTAATATTACGTTTAATGGTGGAAAATCGCTTACTGAGTCGAGAGCAGTACGAATTGAATGTGGTAAAGCCGTTGAAAATTATTGATTTGGCAAAAGTGTCAAGCGGTCGATATGCCAGTTACATGACGCAGGTAAAGCAAGAACTCAAATTACTGTTAAAAGAAAAAGCGCATCAATTTAATGGATTAAAAGTCTACACTCATTTTGACCCTGTCGCCCAGCGTCGTGCGCAGTTATCAATTGATAAACAGCTGCCTTTGCTAGAGTCTAAGAAGCAAGTGAGTGATTTGCAAACCGCTGTCGTGTTAGTTGACAGCTCAACTGGTGGGATCAAAGCTATTATTGGTGATAAACAAGCCCACTACAATGGTTTTAATCGAGCCTTATATACTCAACGCAATATAGGCTCGTTAGTGAAACCGGCCATTTATTTAGCCGCGCTTCGTCAACCAGAAAAATATGGCTTAGCCACGTTAATAGATGATAAACCTATTACCCTAACCAGTGATCTAGGAAAAGTTTGGCAACCACATAATTATGATAAAACCTTCTTACAGCAAGTAACATTACTTGACGCTTTAGTGACAAGTCGTAATGTACCGGCGGTTAATTTGGGAATGCGCCTTGGTTTAAGTTCAGTGTCACAACAATTGCAAGAGTTGGGGGCCTATTCACCTATTCCGCAGTATCCAGCCATGTTGTTAGGCTCGGTTTCAATGGCGCCGATTGAAGTTGCTCAAGTTTATCAGCCGCTTGCCAATCAAGGGTATAAGTTTTCACTTAATGCTGTGATAGGCGTGTATTTTCAGGGTAAAAAAGTGGCGGAAAATAAGACAGCAAAAAGCCAAGTTTTGACTGCTGAAAGCGCGTACTTAATCAATTATGCCATGCAAGAAATTACGCGCAAAGGTACCGCGCGCTGGTTGGGTAATATGTATAGTCAAACTCGATTTGCAGGTAAAACGGGTACGACAAACGAATTACGTGATTCTTGGTTTGTTGGTTATGATCAGAACGAGTTGGCGGTGATTTGGGTAGGCAAAGATGATAATACCAGTACTCAGTTGACCGGTTCGTCAGGCGCTTTACGTATTTTTGGTGAATATCAAAAGCAACGTCAACCTGTCAGTTTAGTGGTTCCTAAACCACAAAGTATAGCGATGCGCTACTTCAGCAGTGACTCTGGATATCATGTCGATCCTGGTTGTCCTGATACTTTGTTATTACCTGTTATTGAATATGGGTTGGCTGCGCCAATTGCCTGTGAAGATGCGCCGAGTATTGAAGAAGTTATTGCCGCCCCGAACAAGCCGCAAGAAAAATCTTGGCTTGACGATTTATTGGGTTGGTAAGTGTGACGGTAAAGGAAATTGAAAAAATGAACATTTCACTTGCTAGGTTAGATGCAAGAGAAAAGTGGAGTGTATATTTGATTTTGGCGAGCGACACGAGCTTATATTGTGGGATCACCAATGATGTTGAACGGCGTTTTAAACAACATCAAACCGGTAAGGGCGCTAAATACTTTAGAGGCCGCCAACCTGTGAAAGTCGCTTGGCAACTTAATAATTTAACTCATCGTCAGGCTGCAGCAATCGAGCCTAAAATCAAAAAGTTAAGCCGTAAACGCAAATGTCAGTTGGTTAATCAACAATCAAATTATTCTGAGTTAGAACAAATTTTAGCGACAAAATAACAGAATATTTGTCGCCAGCCTCATGCATTCTGCGCTGCCAATTGATATAGTTAGTCAATTGATATTTAGTGTGGCAGTGATGTTGAAGCGCTGCCATCTTTCAAGTAAGAAATCATATATGACTGATTTGCAGCAACTATTTGAGCGTAATTTACAAGCGCATCAAGATGTTTTTGCTAAACTTCCGGTGCTTGCTCCGCAAATATCTCAGTTGACTCAACGTTGTTATCAAGCGTTGCAGCAGGGCGGAAAAATTCTTTTCATGGGAAATGGCGGCAGTGCAGCTGACAGCCAACATCTTGCGGCTGAGTTTGTCGTTCGTTATAAAAAAGAACGCAGAGCTTTAGCCTCTATTGCACTCACTACAGACACATCTATCTTAACCGCAGGGGGTAATGACTATGGTTTTAACCAAGTTTTTGCTCGCCAAGTTGAGGCGCTCGCTAAGCCTGAAGACATTGTTATAGGCATTACAACGTCAGGTCAAAGCCCTAATATTAATTTAGCGTTGGAAGCGGCTAATAATATTGGTGCATATAGTGTTGCGTTTACTGGGCGTGACGGCGGTGCGGTTAAAGATATAGCGCAATTGAGTTTAATTGTTCCCAGTGATGTGACCGCCCATATTCAAGAAGCGCATATTTTTATTGGTCATTATATCTGTGAAGCGATTGACGAATTAGTGACAGCGGGATCAGATAGCTAATGGAATTGAGTTATTTTCAACGTTTATCACAAGCCAATATTTTGGTGGTTGGTGATGTTATGCTGGACCGCTACTGGCAAGGTGATACGTCGCGTATTTCACCTGAAGCGCCAGTTCCAGTTGTTAAAGTGGCGAGCTGCCAAGATAAAGTCGGTGGCGCAGCCAACGTTGCGCGTAATATTGCTCATTTAGATGGCAAAGTTGGCTTACTTGGCATTATTGGCACGGATGAAAATGGTGAAATTTTAAAGCAACAGCTTATTAAAGATAACATTGACTCACAGTTAGTTGAGCAGCCGGAACAGCCTACGATAACTAAGCTACGTGTATTGAGTCGTCAGCAACAAGTGGTTCGTTTAGATTTTGAGCAAACATTTAGTTTGCAAGCCGCCAATGCGTTGCAAGCAAAGTTTAAGCAAGTTGTAGCCAATTATGATTGCGTGGTATTTTCGGACTACAATAAAGGCTCCTTAGCCCACGTCACATCAATGATAGCTGATGCGCGAGCATTGGGTAAATTAGTCTTAGTCGACCCTAAAGCTAAAGATCTATCCAAATATGCGAAAGCCAGTTATGTCACGCCAAACCTGAAAGAATTTATTGATGCTGGTGGTGAATCGGGTTCTGAAGACGCGATAGCACAGAGTGTACGTGGAATAATCGCCCAGCATAATATCGATAATATGTTACTGACTCGTAGTGAGCAGGGCATGTCGTTAATTAATGCCCAGCACAAGGTCGATTTACCTGCTCAGGTGTTGGAAGTGAACGATGTAACAGGTGCTGGCGATACGGTTATTGCAACTTTGGCCTGTTTCCTAACGGTTGGTGCTGAGCCTGCCTTAGCCGCTAAACTTGCCAATTTAGCTGCCGGCATTGTTGTGGGTAAATTAGGTGCCGCTTGTGTGACCCCAGAGGAGCTAATGCGTCGTGTTAATCAAACTCGGGATAAGGCTCAACAACATTATCAAGTGCCATTTGAAGATGTGTTACAACATATTGAATTTGCCCGTCAGTGTGGCGAAAAAATCGTTTTTACTAATGGTTGTTTTGATATATTGCATGCGGGCCATGTATCTTATTTAGAACAAGCACGAGCCTTAGGTGATAGATTAGTACTGGGTTTAAATACTGACGAAAGCATTCGCCGTTTAAAAGGTGAGGGCCGTCCAGTTAACCCGTTAGCGCAACGCGCTACCGTGATGACAGCATTACAAGCCGTTGATTGGGTTATCCCTTTTGGCGAAGTCAATGGCAACGAATATGATGATACACCGTACGATTTGATCAAACAGGTTAAGCCTGACGTATTAGTGAAGGGTGGGGATTATACGCCTGATACCATTGTTGGCGCTGATATAGTTTGGGATAATGGCGGTGAAGTGAAAGTAATTGAGTTTGTTGATGGTTGCTCCACAACGAATATCATTAACAAGATTAAAAATTAGCTTGGGTGTTTGCGTGTGATTAACTTGGCTAAAAATAAAGCTCTGTTTCTTGACCGAGACGGGGTTATTAACTTTGATCATGGCTATGTTAGCCAGATAGATCAATTTGAATTTATAGACGGTATTTTTGAAATATGCCAAGCCGCTCAAGCTAAGGGCTATTCGTTGATTATCGTCACCAATCAATCTGGTATTGGGCGAGGCTATTTTTCACAGCATGATTTTGACGTATTAACCGAATGGATGGTTGATCAATTTGCTGCTAATGATGTGCAAATTAATGACATTATGTTTTGCCCGCATCACCCTGAAAAAGCGGTTAATGAATACAAAACAGATTGTGATTGTCGTAAGCCTAAACCAGGTATGATCCTAGAAGCGGCACAACGGCAAGGTATAAATATAGCTAAGTCGATAATGATTGGCGATAAAATATCCGATATGAAAGCCGCAGATTTAGCTGGGGTAGGTACTCGTATTTTACTCGACTCTCACTATAGTCGAGGTCAAGATGATCTCGGACTAGCAACACATCGTATCGAAGCCTTAAATGAAATATTTAATTTAGGTGTATTGAATTAGTGCGCAACCCTTAGGAAGCGTAGCGTTAAACTCTTATTGAAAATTTTCTTATGATAGATACCAAAAAACTCGAAGAAATTGCTAAGCAAGTGACAGATAACTTGCCCACTGGGGTTAAAAAATTTGCAGAAGAAGTGGAAGATAAAACTAAGCAAGTTTTGCAAAGCCAGTTAAATAAGCTTGATATGGTGAGTCGCGAAGAGTTTGATGTACAAACTCGGGTATTGATGCGCACTCGTGAAAAATTAGTAGACTTGGAAGCGAAAGTTGCAGAGTTAGAGCAGAAAATAGTCGCTGGTGCCTCAAGTAAAATTGAGCAGCAAGATTAGCAGTCTGCTATTAATAGATTAAAGAGAAAAGCCCAAACAGGTTATCGGTTTGGGCTTTTTATTAATTTAAACGTTTATTTAAAATTGATTGTTACGCCAATCTAAACTGATAACTAACCTCAACTCTGGTTAATTAGTGCTTATTACTACTACAACCTGAATCATTGCAGCAGCTTGCTTTTTCTTGATGTACATGGCCGTGCTTGATTTCTTCTTCGGTTGCTGCTCGCACATCAACAATTTCAACGTCAAACTCAAGATCAATACCCGCTAACGGATGATTGCCATCAACTGTGACCGTATCTTCTGCTACGTCAACTACGATCACTGTTTGCTCGCCACCGTCTGTACTGGCACGTAGTTGCATACCAATATGTATTTGGTCTTCAAACCCTTCAAACATGGAAAGTGGTACTTCTTGAACAAAGCCGTCGTGTCTTTCGCCATAAGCATTTTCAGCATCTACAGCCACGCTAAACTTTTCACCGGCTTGGCGATCGGTCAATGCTTCCTCTAAGCCTTTAATTAAAAAACCTTGACCTTGTAGGAAAACCAGTGGCTCACCATCGAAAGAACTGTCTATGTCCGTTCCTTCTTTGTCTTTAACTAAATAATGTAAGGTTACCACTGAGTTGTTTGCTATTTTCATTCTGATGCCTTGTATTCAAGAGTGTAAGGCAGTTCACTTAACGTGAATTGACTTGTATCTTGGTTTTTTAACTTAAGTTGAGTATTTAAATCTAAATCTGCTGCACATACTGCCATGCCATACATCTGGCCGTCAATTGCACATGCGCTAACTACTGTACCAGCGCGTCGCCAATTTTCACCTGCAGGCATTTCTAATGTATCACCAACATTTATATTGTCGGCATGACCGCTAAAGGGAAATGCAGCGCGTTTATTCTTACCAAGGTAACGCATCCGAGCCACGGTTTCTTGGCCCATATAACAGCCTTTGTTAAAGCTAATACCGTCAATGGCTTGCAGGTTAAGCATTTGTGGCACATATTCACCTTGCTGTTCAGCATGCAAGAAAATAATACCATTGTCGATTAAGGCCTTTTCAAATAATGCTTCATTGTTATTAGCATCAAGTTGCGTTTCAGTTGCAATCAGTGTGATGTTTGACGAGAGCGCTACACGATAGGTCGTGTCGTCTTGCGATACTTGGTTTATCTCAAGTTGGTTATTGCCAAGCTGAGCATACCAATGAAGTTGGGTGTTATGTGTGATATCAGTGCGAGAAAACACACCGTATTTATTGAGCTCGGCGAGTGATTTTTCTATTGTTGATTGGCGTTGAAATAATTGGCAGTCATCACCGGTTGGAACAAAGTAAAAATGGCTCCAGCTTTTGCCTTTTGCGTCACAGTGAGCGGCAAAGCAAGCTTGTTGCGCTGTTAAGTTACTAATGTGTGCAGTTACTTGGCTATTTAAGTAGGTTCGACTGTCGGCTCCACTCATTTTAATGGCGCCCCAACTGGATAGTTTGATCAAGGATGAGCTTTGTTCTGACATAGATATCTGAATTATTGAACTAATGAGTCTTATATTAGGGCAAAGACTTAAGCTTACAAGTCTAATCCATATAAGAATCCATCTAACAAAGGGTATAGTGGTGATTTATGTAGGTTATAAATCAAGGTATTTGGTTTATCTGCGATGAATTGCTATATTTGCTGCAATATTTTTCTTAAAAGAAGTGATACATGTCAGACATCCCATTAAATAAAGTACGCTGGGCTTGCCGTCGCGGTATGCTGGAGTTGGATGTAATTTTTAATCCGTTTGTTGAAAATCATTATTCTAACTTGCCTGAAGAGGAGCAAGTGACGTTTCGTAAGTTACTCGTCTGTGATGATCCCGAGTTGTTTGCTTGGTTTATGGGACATGAAGACTGCCCAAAACCAGAGTTTGCCGCTTTAATTAAAAAAATCCACAAACTCAATGGTGCCAAGGTTTAGCCTTAAGTTTACCTCAGGCAAGGCGTATTCTCGCTTTGCCATTTTGTTGTGTTTAATTATTTATCTGTGCCTTTTCAGTTTGATTTTTGAGCCACTTTTTATTTGGCAAATATTCGACTGGTATTTAATTATCTATTTAGGTTTATTTGCGCTCGTTGCTTGGGGTTGTGTAATCTCTATTGGTAGGCAAGCATTAATATCCCAGCAGGTATGGTCATTAGCGCTTAACGGTAACCTTGTGATTGAAGATGTAGAATATCAGCTTTCACCACAATCCAATTATTTTTTGTCTTGGATATTTACAGTTTATGTTAGTCAATTAAGTCAAGAAAAAACCTATTGTTTATTTGCCCCTGATAATATGGAACCTGTCGCGCGTAGTCGCTTAAAACGGGTGATTAAACGACTACGGGCTCAGCCTTTAGAGGCTAATCAGCAAAATTAATCGGACAGTTATCTGGAGTTAAAACGGTCGGTTTACTGCGACTTTTCGTTTTAGGGTAATCTTGATTGTAATGTAAGCCACGGCTTTCTTTACGTGATATCGCACTGCGCACAATGAGCTCTGATACATCTAATAAATTTCTCAGTTCCAGCAAGTTATTGCTGACTCTGAAATGAGAATAGTATTCTTGAACTTCTTGTTGTAGTAACTCAATCCGTCGCATAGCACGCTCTAAGCGTTTATTGGTGCGAACAATCCCGACGTAATCCCACATAAATAGGCGCAGTTCGTGCCAGTTATGTTGAATAATGACAGCTTCGTCAGAATCACTGACTTTACTTTCATCCCAAACCGGAATGACTGCGCTTTCAGCTTGATGATAGTCATGCTTTTGAATGTGTTTAGCTGCAGACTCGGCAAAGACTAAACATTCTAATAAAGAGTTACTCGCCATGCGATTTGCGCCATGCAAGCCTGTGTAAGCAACTTCACCCACCGCATATAAATTATCTAAATCTGTTTTACCGTTGAGATCGGTTTTTACCCCACCACAAGTGTAATGGGCGGCTGGTACGACAGGCATGGGTTGTTCATGCATTTTAATGCCCAGCATTCGACATCGGCGATAAATGGTCGGAAAATGTTTTTTGATAAAAGCTTTATCTTTGTGGCTGATGTCCAAAAACATCGAGTCAGCCCCAAGGCGTTTCATTTCTTTGTCTATCGCACGGGCGACAATATCTCTTGGCGCGAGTTCTGCCCGTTCGTCATATTCAGGCATAAATCGACTGCCATCTGGACGTCGTAAATAAGCGCCTTCGCCTCGCAAGGCTTCGGTGAGTAAAAAGTTTTGCGCATCGGCATGAAATAAACTAGTTGGATGGAATTGATTAAATTCCATATTGGCTACGCGGCAACCCGCACGCCAAGCCATAGCAATACCATCGCCACTGGCAACATCTGGGTTAGATGTATATTGATAGACTTTACTTGCACCACCCGTAGCAAGCACAACAACGTTGGCTTTAATCACTTCGACTTGCTCGGTGTTACGGTTCCAAACGTAAGCGCCATATACTCGCTTGTCAGAGGCGTTGTCGCCAAGTTTGGCACCTGTGATTAGGTCTACGGCATTGTAACGTTCCAACACGCGAATATTGGCGTGCTGCTTGGTGGCATTATTTAAAGTATTTTGTACTGCTTTACCGGTTGCATCGGCAGCATGTAAAATACGCCTATGGCTGTGTCCACCTTCGCGAGTTAAATGAAATCGCTCATCGCCGTCAGGTGTAGTTTCTTTGTCAAAAGGTACACCATAGCTTATTAAGGTTTCCAAGCTGGCTCTGGCATTTTCGGCAGTAAAACGCACGGCTTTTTCAGAACAAAGTCCAGCTCCGGCTATGAGTGTATCTTGTACGTGAGATTCAACACTGTCGTTTTCATCATAAACCGCCGCGATCCCCCCTTGAGCATAATAGGTGGAGCCTTCGCTTAGGTTGGATTTACTTAAGACAATAATGTCAGACTGGTCGGCAAGGCGTAAAGCTAGGGTTAACCCAGCTGCTCCGGCGCCAATCACCAATACTTGGCACTGATGTTCAATTTTTTCCATCTGCATGAGTAACCGCTAAGCCTTTGATTATTAAGCAAACACGGCCTTTTGTTACGTTTTGATTGCAACTATTTTCGCACTTTCTGCAGATTTTGAGAACTTTTTTAAGTAGGCTCAGTCTACTATTAGCAAATGAGCAGTAAAAACTGCTGAGTTCAATCACACTTTTATGGGAGTACCGACTCGGTTATGAGTGTCGGATATACAGATCAACAAATCGTTGAGCGTGTTCAGCGCGGCGATAAACAGGCATTCAATTTGTTGGTGCAAAAGTATCAACATAAAGTGATTAACCTGATTTCGCGATATGTTCGTCAACAAGGCGACGTAGCTGACATAGCTCAAGAAGCTTTTATTAAAGCTTATCGTGCAATTCCAAGCTTTCGTGGTGAAAGTGCTTTTTATACTTGGCTGTATCGGATCGCTGTGAATTGTGCAAAAAACTACTTAACGTCTACTGCTAAAAAAGTAGCGTCGAGTGATATTGAGGTTGAAGAAGCTGAGTTTATTGATTCAGCAACTGGGCTGCGAGAATCTGCAACGCCAGAAAACTTGTTGTTAACAGATGAAATCAAACAGGTGGTGTTTAGCACCATTGATACATTGCCGGATGATTTAAAAAATGCCATCACATTACGCGAAATAGACGGCATGAGTTACGAAGAAATTGCTGAAATCATGGATTGCCCTGTGGGCACTGTGCGTTCACGTATTTTTCGCGCTCGAGAAGTTATCGACAAAAACCTGAAACCAATTTTACAACGCTAATTACGAGTTGATTTATATGAGTCAAAAAGTTAAACAAAACGTGTCTGCCTTTGTTGATGGTCAGCCGGAGACAGCCCAAGTCATTGATAGTCTCAAGCAAGATAAAGAGTTAGAAGGCGCGTTTGGTCGTTATAACTTGATAGGTGATGTTTTGCGCAATGAAGCGCCAGAACATATTCATCTTGATTTGGCCGACTCGATTGCAAATGCAATCGAAAAAGAGCCTGTTGTCTTGGCACCGAATGCGGCGTTTGCGGCCGCTGTGTCTGAGCAGACTTCACATCAAGTTCAGCCTTCCACAAAAGCAAAAGTGATTTCATTTTTTAAACCTGTTGCGCAATATGGTATTGCGGCCTCGTTTGCCGCTGCTTTAGTGGTGGGTTTTCAAGCTGAGCAGGTAGAAACGCAAGAAGCTGGTTTTGAGCCAGTGTTGCATACCATGCCGTTGGCAACTAGCTTAGATCCTGTTAGTGCAGAAAGCTCGCGTACTGTTATCAATCCAGTGGGCATACAAGAGCAACAACGTCGTGTAAACTCTTACCTACTTGATCACTCTCGTCAATTAAAGAATCGACAGCATGCAGTTTCTGAACAGCCACAGCAAAACCCATCCGCACAATCTGTTCAATAGCTTGATATCTCTAGCAAGTGGCTATTTTAGGCCACTTTGCTCCTTTCTCTTACTAATTAGCTTTTCTGTTACTGGTCAAGAACCGTCAGGTTCTGCATATGATTGGCTTAAACGGATGCAGGTCGCGATTCAGCAGCTAAATTACGATATTTCGCTAGTTGTGGTTGAAGATAACAAAGTGCACCCTTGGCACTGGTTACATGGTGTCGAGCACTTATCTAATCTTGATAGTAGTGTTGATAGCCGTGTTGATAGCCATGCAACAGAGCAATTACCCACTAATAGCGAAGCGCAAGATTTACCTGTGTCAATGTCATATCGAGAATTAGAGTTATTAACCTCGCTCAATGGGCCGACTAAACAAATCGTACGTATGGGAGATATGATCACCTATTTAGGTTTCGGTCAGCAGCCATACAGTGTTAAAGCCAGCCTGTCACACAGTCCGTTGCCGGATATTTTACGCACCGATTTACAACAGGTTGGCGCAAACTACGAATTTACGAGTGTTGGAAAAAGTCGGGTGGCGGGATTTAAAGCGCAATTAATAAGGATAGTTGCCCGTGATAACACACGTTATTCAACTTGGATATGGTTACACGAAGAGAGTGCCCTACCGCTTAAAATGGCTATTGTTAGCAGTAAAGGTGAAGTTCTGCGCCAAGTTCAAGTGACTAGCTTTGTGGTGTCACAGGATGTTGATCCTGTGATCAATGAATTAGCTGCCATGGAATTGCCCACTCAAAATTTAGTGCAAGTTCAGCAGAATATTAGTGACTTCGACTGGCAATTGCGTTGGGTGCCGAGAGGGTTTGTTCCTACTAAATTAAATCGTCACCGATTAATGGGCGACCGAGAATGGGTTGATTATGTGATGTTATCTGACGGTCTTGTTTGGTTTTCGGTTTATATTCGTGATTTAGGTCAGGTTACGGATGCAAATGGTCATAGTACTTATTTAAGTTCTGGGGCTGAAACCTATATTACTGAAGTGGTTGGCCAGTTTGAAGTGACAGTGATTGGGGCAATTCCTATGGTGACTGCGAAAAAGCTAGCGCAGTCGATTACTCAACGTTAATACATGCTAGGCTGTTAGTCAGAGTGACATAGGAGAAAATGATTTTATGTTGTACGAAAATGCCACATTTATTGAGCGTATAGATAAGCACACTATTTGGGTCGAAACGCAAATTAAAACCAGTTGTAATGCTTGTCAGCATAATAGTGAGTGCGGCACAGGTGTTATTGCTAAATCATTGACCCCAAAAAGTAATCGCGTCAAAGCGCTGTGTAGTCATACATTAGCGCCCAAGCAGCAAGTGGTTTTGCAAGTGAGTGAACAAAATATGCTGGCAGGGGCTTTTGTGTTATATGGCTTGCCATTAATTATGATGATTTTGCTCATGTTAGCCATTGAGTGGCTTTTGCAAAATGAGTTAGCCAGTATTGTCGCCGGTTTTATAGGCCTCGCTTTGGGATTATTTATGGCTAAGGGAATTAGCAAAAAATTTAATCCTTATCCGCAAGTGGTTGAACAGCCTAATACTTCCATTTTCACTTGCATTGAACCTTAACTTGAACACTGTCATAGTATCCTAGTGATAATTACATGCATGTAGAGGAAGGTTGTGAAATTCAACTGGGTTATTTTAGGTTTCTTTTTCGTTAATTTCAGTTGGGCAAATGAGTTTACAGAATATAAGCGCTGTTTAACTGACCGAATTGCCAATCAACCTAAAGTGATTGATATTGTTGCGCTGGATAAAATTTGTAAACGAGAAAGTTCGCTTATTGCTAAAAATAAAAAAGCGCTTGCTGGTAAAGTTGTAAACGAAGCCGATCTTGTTGAAGATTTTAATCCTGGTGCTTTATCAAGACGTTTGATCCACGAAAGCGGTACGCAATTTAGCCCTTATGTGCTGACGCCCCATCTTACCAATTATATTTTACCTGTTTATTATACGTCGTCCGTCAACCGGGAACCCTACCAAATATTGGATAATGCGTTTGCCGAAAACTTTAAAAATATTGAATCTAAATTTCAGCTGAGTTTAAAAGTACCACTTAACTACGCTGATTTATTGACCGAGTATGACGGCTTATATTTTGCGTTTACTATTCAATCTTGGTGGCAGGTGTATGCTAGCGAGATTTCGAAACCTTTTCGTGAAACCAATTACCGCCCAGAAATTTTTTACCTAATGCCGCTAAACTGGCGATTTGCTGGCGGCAATACCGCTTTGGCTGTTGGTATTGAGCATCAATCCAATGGTCAAATTAATGGTATATCGCGTAGCTGGAACCGCGTTTACTTGAATTTATTGTATGAAAAGCAAAATTTTGCTTTGTCTTTTCGGCCTTGGTGGCGCATAGAAGAAAGTGCCAAACAGTACCCGTTAGACCCCAGTGGTGATGATAACCCAGATATTGCGGATTACTTTGGACATTATGAATTAAGTGGAGCCTATAGTTGGACTCATTATGAAATAAGTGCTGTTCAACGTTTAAATTTTGCGACAGGAAAGGGAGCGATTGAGCTTGGCTTTACTTTCCCTTTGTTCGGTAAGCTGCGCGGATATGCGCAATTATTTAATGGCTATGGTGATAGTTTAATTGATTACGATCATCAGCAAACGCGATTTGGTATCGGCATCGCGCTTAATAACTTACTCTAGCTCAACATTTTATATTTAGTGAATATATGCGTAGCTAGTCGCTTTACGTGTTTCCCATCTAAATTTAGCATACGCAAAAATTCGCTTCACGCCAGATATTCCGGTAAAATCGGCGCCCTTATATTGTTAGACAGTCTTTTTTAGTGGTATTTGCCTTTTATGAAACACGAACATATTCGCAACTTTTCGATCATCGCCCATATCGACCATGGTAAGTCGACTCTGTCGGATCGCCTTATTCAGCACTGCGGTGGTCTTTCTGATCGTGAGATGGAAGCGCAAGTACTTGACTCGATGGAGTTAGAGCGCGAGCGCGGCATTACCATAAAAGCGCAAAGTGTTACGCTTAATTATCAAGCGAAAGACGGTGAAACATATCAGCTTAACTTTATCGATACGCCTGGCCATGTTGATTTTAGCTATGAAGTATCACGCTCATTAGCGGCTTGTGAAGGCGCATTATTGGTTGTCGATGCGGCGCAAGGTGTTGAAGCGCAAACCTTGGCAAATTGTTACACCGCGATTGAAATGGATTTAGAAGTAGAACCTATCTTAAACAAGATTGACTTACCACAAGCCGATCCTGATCGCGTAGCAGAAGAAATTGAAGATATTGTCGGTATTGATGCGACAGATGCTGTGCAGTGTTCAGCCAAAACTGGTATTGGTATTGAAGATGTATTAGAAGCCATTGTTAGAAAAATCCCTTGCCCTGAAGGCGATCGTGACGACAAGTTACAAGCGTTAATTATTGACTCTTGGTTTGATAACTATCAAGGCGTTGTGTCTTTAGTGCGTATCAAGCATGGCGAGATCCGCAAAGGTGATAAGATGAAGGTGATGTCGACTGGACAAGTCCATGTTGTCGACAAAGTCGGGATCTTTACTCCTAAACAAACGGATACCAATGTATTAAAAGCCGGTGAAGTGGGTTATATCATTGCCGGTATTAAAGAGATCTTAGGCGCACCAGTCGGGGACACCATTACTTTAGCAAGCGCGCCTGCTGAACAGCAATTACCCGGCTTTAAAAAAGTCAAACCACAGGTTTATGCCGGTATTTTCCCTGTTTCTAGTGACGATTACGAAGATTTTCGTGATGCATTAACTAAGTTAAGCTTGAATGATGCGTCTTTGTTCTATGAACCAGAATCATCAACCGCTCTTGGCTTTGGTTTCCGTTGTGGTTTCTTGGGTATGCTACACATGGAGATCATTCAAGAACGCTTAGAGCGTGAATATGATCTGGACTTGATCACTACAGCACCGACCGTGGTTTATAAAGTATTAACTACCAAGCAAGAAGAACTATTGGTTGATAACCCATCGGCTTTACCGCCAGTTAATGATATTGAACAAATATACGAACCCATCGTTGAAGCCAATATTCTCGTGCCACAAGAATACCTAGGTAATGTCATTACTTTGTGTGTTGAAAAACGCGGTATGCAAACCAAAATGAGTTACCACGGTAATCAAGTGGCGGTGACTTATGAAATTCCGATGGCAGAAGTTGTTTTGGATTTCTTTGATAAATTGAAATCAACTAGCCGTGGTTATGCGTCGCTAGATTATAACTTTAAGAAGTTTGAACCAGCCGACATGGTGCGGGTAGATATTTTGATCAATGGTGATCGCGTTGACGCGTTAGCCATTATTACCCACAGAGAAAATTCACAATCACGTGGCCGCGAATTAGCAGAAGCCCTACGTACACTTATTCCTCGTCAAATGTTTGATATTGCTATTCAAGCTGTAATTGGTACCCATGTTATTGCCCGAACAACTGTTAAGCAGTTACGTAAAAACGTTATTGCCAAATGTTACGGTGGTGACGTGAGTCGTAAGAAAAAACTACTGCAAAAGCAGAAAGAAGGTAAAAAACGTATGAAGCAGCTGGGTAACGTTGAAGTACCACAGGATGCGTTTTTAGCTGTACTGAAAGTCGGTTCAGGCTCTAAATAATACGTTTTATCGAAAGCAAGGCTAGCCAGCGATGCAGTTGTGCTAGCGTACACACTTATTACAAAATAATGGAAGCTGTTTAAATGGCTGGATATTTTTCAATTTTCCTATTTTTTGCCACTTTGGTGACAGGGGTAGTTTGGGCGTTAGATAAATTTGTTTGGGCACCAAAGCGCAAGCTGGCAATTGCAGATGCTGAAGCCCAAGCGGGCGGAGAATTACCGCAAGAAGCGGTTGCCAAATTTAATAAACAAAATGGTGCGTCAGAATTTGCCATTGAAATTTTTCCTGTCGTTGCGTTTGTTTTTGTATTGCGCTCATTTTTATACGAGCCTTTTCAAATACCGTCAGGCTCAATGATGCCGACATTGTTAGTTGGCGATTTCATTTTAGTTGAGAAGTTTAGCTATGGTTTAAAAAACCCGTTGGACTCATCAAATTTAGTGGAATTTGAAGGCCCGCAGCGTGGTGATATTGCCGTTTTTAAATACCCTGATAACCCGACTATTGACTACATTAAGCGAGTGATTGGTTTGCCGGGTGACCGCGTGATTTATCGCAATAAAAATTTATATATTTTACCTAAATGTCAAGAAGGCCAAGCTTGTTCTAAAAACTATCAACAAGTGGCGATGGAGCCAGTTGAAAGCGAGCAGGTTTTTGCTAAAGGCTCTTATCGCTTACAAGAATTACATGAAGATTTATTAGGTGAAAAACAACACAATATTTTAATTAGCCCTATGCAGCCTGATTTTGTTAATGCTTATTTTGAGCAAGCATCGACGCAGCGCGATGAATGGGTGGTGCCGGAAGATAGTTATTTTGTGATGGGTGACAATCGCGATAATTCGCAAGATAGTCGTTTTTGGGGTTTTGTCCCACGGGAAAACCTCGTCGGTGAAGCGGTTGCTATCTGGATGAGCTTTGAATTTGAGCGAGAAGCCGATAGTGCGCTGCCGCAATTTATCCCAACAGGCGTACGGTTTGAACGGATTGGTGGGATCGAATAAATGCCAGTCGTAAAAAACTATAAACCACTGCAAAAAATATTAGGTTATCAGTTTAATAATATTGATTTGTTGGTTCAGGCTTTAACCCACCGTAGCGCAAAAGGCTTGCATAATGAACGTTTGGAATACTTAGGTGATTCTATACTGAGTTTTGTCATCGCTGATGCTTTGTATCATAAGTTTCCTTCTTGTGCAGAAGGCGACCTGTCGCGCATGCGTTCTACATTAGTGCGCGGCGAAACCCTAACTAAAATGGCTAATCACTTCTCGATAGGTGAATATTTATTGTTAGGCCCTGGCGAGTTAAAGTCTGGTGGCCATCGTCGCTCGTCGACATTGGAAGATGCTGTAGAAGCGGTAATTGGCGCGATTTATCTTGATTCAAATCTCGAAAATACCCAGCAGATTATCCTAAACTGGTATGAGCAGCATTTAGATGCAATAGAGCCAGGTCAAGCGCAAAAAGACAGTAAAACCCGTTTACAAGAATGGTTACAGCATAGAAAACATGCGCTGCCTGAGTATTCAGTAGATAACATTAGCGGTAAAGAACACAATCAAACCTTTACCGTAACCTGTGATGTGACTGCGTTAGAGATGCAATTTGTTGGGACAGGAACCAGTCGACGCAAGGCTGAACAAAACGCAGCTAAAAAAGCTTTGGACAAATTGTTAAATGACAAATGATACGCAATATGCCGGAATAGTAGCAATAGTCGGCCGGCCTAATGTTGGTAAATCGACATTATTAAATCAGATTATTGGTCAAAAGGTCAGTATCACTTCACGTAAACCACAAACAACACGCCATCGCGTGTTAGGTATTCATACTGAAGATAATTATCAGATGGTGTTTGTCGATACACCTGGCCTGCATTCTGAAGAAAAACGCGCCATCAATCGTTTAATGAACCGAGCGGCTAGCAGTTCATTAGATGAAGTCGAGTTAGTGCTATTTTTAGTTGAAGGTAACCGTTGGGAGCCGGACGATGATATGGTTTTGCAAAAAATCAAAAAATCCGGATTGCCTTGCGTGCTGGTTATCAACAAAGTTGATTTATTAAAAGAGAAAGAAGAGTTATTACCTCATTTGCAGGAATTGGCGACCAAGCATGATTTTGCCGCTATTTTACCAATTTCAGCCAGCCAAACTGACCATGCTCAGCGGGTTGTTGATTTAGTGCGTGAGCGTTTAAAACCTTGTGAGTTCTTTTTCCCTGAAGAATATTTTACTGATCGCAGTACCCGTTTTATGGTTAGTGAAATTATTCGTGAAAAACTGATCCGTAATACAGGTGAAGAGTTACCTTACGATGTGACAGTTGAAATAGAGCGCTTTGAGTTTGGCGACAACGGTGTTTGTTACATTAACGGCTTATTACTAGTAGAGCGCAGTGGTCAAAAAGCCATTATTATTGGTAAAAAAGGCGAGCGCTTAAAAACCATAGGCCGAGATGCGCGTAAAGATATTGAATATTTGATAGACAATAAAGTGCATTTAGAGCTTTGGGTTAAAGTGAAATCGGGCTGGGCTGATGACGAGCGTGCTCTACGTAGCCTAGGTTACGGCTCAGATTACTGATTTTTATCTATTACTATTGCTTAGGTGTAACACATGACGCAGCCAACAGAGTTTCAAACTGCATATGTGTTACACGCTAAACCTTATCGTGATTCCAGCCTGATATGTGATCTATTGACCGAGCAAGATGGTCGTGTTGCGGTATTAGCGCATAAACATAAATTCACTAATCCTTTTCAAGTTTTTACCCCACTTACACTCAGATTAAAAGCAGGCCACGGCGAGTTATTTTTTATTGAAAAGTTGGATAGTGTCGGCGATACCCTAGCTTTGCAGGGTAACCGTTTATATAGCGCTTATTATGTTAATGAGCTGATCGTCAAACTATTAAAACGGACAACTGATAGCGAATACTTTTTTCAGCAGTATCAAAATACTCTCAAGGCGATAGTCAGTGATGGCTCGTTAGAACAGCCATTACGCCAATTTGAGATGACGTTGCTGGATGAAATGGGTGTCTGGCCGGATTTAACTTGTGTCACGGAAACCGGTGAGCAGATAGAAGATAGTTGTCTGTACCATGTTGATCCTGAATTAGGCACACTGCTTGGCTGGGACAGGCGGAAAAGTCAATATTCAGGCAAAGTGTTAAATGCAATTCAGCAACAAGATTGGCAGGTAGAATATGCTCCACAATTGGCTAAACGTTTAATGCGCGAGCTCATTCAATTTCATCTGAAAGGTCAGCCGCTTAATAGCCGAAAATTTTTTGCTCAAACAAAGTAGTCGCACCCGACTGACCAATTGCTTATACTGCCGCCATCTAAAATTAATTCCTTATTATTGTAGTCATGAAAGACATTTTACTCGGCGTTAATATTGATCATATTGCTACCATTCGTAATGCCCGTGGCACCCATTACCCCGATCCCGTTCATGCTGCTGCGGTAGCTGAGCATGCCGGAGCTGATGGTATCACGGTTCATTTACGTGAAGATCGACGCCATATTAAAGATCGCGATGTTAATTTGCTTAAAGATACGCTAGCAACACGCATGAATTTAGAAATGGCAGTAACGGAAGAAATGCTAGCTATTGCTGAAAATATTAAGCCGGCGTTTTGTTGTTTAGTGCCAGAAAAGCGTGAAGAGTTAACCACAGAGGGGGGGTTAGAAGTGGCAGGGCAGCTAGATAAAATCACGGCTGCGGTTCAACGCTTAGAAGCCGTTGGCACGCAAGTGTCGTTATTTATTGATGCAGATAAAGCGCAAATTGATGCAGCAAAAGCATCGGGTGCACCTTATATTGAGATCCACACGGGCTGTTACGCTGACGCAACAACAGAAACCGAAGCTGAACAAGAGCTAGAGCGTATTCGCCAAGGCGTGCAATATGCTCATTCGATTGGTTTAAAAGTTAACGCAGGCCACGGATTGCATTATCACAATGTTAAACCTATTGCCGCTATGCCTGAGATCATCGAGCTGAACATTGGCCACGCTATTATTGCTAGAGCAGCAATTGATGGCCTAGCCAATGCAGTGGCTGACATGAAACGTTTAATGTTGGAAGCGAGAAGCTAAGCATGCCGATAATCGGTTTGGGAACGGATATAGCTGAAATCGCCCGCTTTGATAACAAACAATCAGAGCGCCTTGCTAAGCGCGTATTAACTAGCAATGAGTTAGTGCAGTATCAGCAACATGCCCAACCACACCGATTTCTTGCTAAACGCTTTGCTGCGAAAGAAGCCGCAAGCAAAGCGTTAGGAACAGGGATCGCTCAAGGAGTAACGTTTCATGATTTTGAAATTCACAATAATGAACTCGGTGCGCCTATTTTAACGGTGTCAGGCCAAGCGGCCCAAATTGCGCAAGCTAGGAGTCAATCTGCTGTTAGTTGGCTGTTGTCTCTTAGTGATGAGAAGCATTATACGGTGGCGACGGTTGTATTAGAGTCAGTCGGTTAAGCCTTACTAACCTTGAAACCCCTATACTTATTCAGAATATAAGCGAATTTTAAACGCCTCTCTAACGGTGAAATCTCATGTCTAAACCAGTTCAATCTATCCGTGATTTGCAGCCGAGCCGCTTATGGCATTGGTTTGCCGATATTTGTGCTATCCCACATCCATCAAAGTATGAAACACAACTAAAAAGCTATATTAGTCAATGGGCATCGCAACAGGGTATTGAATGGTTTGAGGATGAGATTGGTAACCTGATATTGCGTAAACCCGCAACAAAAGGCATGGCGCTACGTAAACCTGTGGTGATCCAAGCGCATTTAGATATGGTACCGCAAGCTAATGCGGATAATCCGCATGACTTTACCCGCGATCCCATTCTAACTGAGATAATTGCCGAAACAGAGCAAGGTAAAACTGACCTATGGGTGCGGGCTAAAGGCACTACATTGGGTTCTGATAACGGTATTGGTATGGCATCAGCCTTAGCGGTACTGGCAGCAGATGATATTGCTCATCCCGCTTTGGAAGTGCTGTTAACCGTCGATGAAGAAGCCGGTATGACGGGGGCATTTGGTTTACAAGCCGAAACCTTACAAGCCGAAGTGTTGATCAACACTGATTCTGAGCAAGAAGGCGAAGTTTACATGGGCTGTGCGGGTGGAGTTGATGCGAATTTTAGTTTGCCTGTGGAATATGAGCCCATCATGGCAGACGTTGTTTGGTATCGCTTAGCTATTTCAGGACTTCGTGGTGGTCATTCTGGGGTTAATATTGAATTAGGCCGTGCAAACGCCATTAAGTTGTTGGCGCGTTTCTTTTATCAAACGCAAACCGAGTTACAGCTGAGTATTGCGCAAGTAAAAGGCGGCTCGTTGCGCAATGCTATCCCGCGTGAAAGTCAGGCTATATTTGCTATCCCTAAGAACAAAGAAGCGTTGTTAAATTTGTCTTTATCTCGCTTTCAGGCTGAAATTCAACAAGAGTTTGGTCTAGCTGATCCTCATTGCCAAGTGCAACTAATAAAAAGTGAACCAGTTGATCAAGTGATAAGCCAGTCTAGTCAAAAACAACTCATTGCGCTACTGCATGCTTGCCCTAATGGAGTAATGCGTATGAGTGATGAGATCAGTGGCGTAGTTGAAACGTCAACTAATATGGGAGTGCTGTCCCAGAGTGAAAATGCGCTTGAACTATGTTGTTTAATTCGCTCACTGGATGATAGTGGCCGAGATAATTTAGCGACTCAACACCAAGCTTTAGCCGAACTAGCTGGAGCCGCGTTTACATTATCAGGCGCATATCCAGGTTGGAAGCCTAATAATGATTCGCCCATTATGGCGATAGTGCGTGATGTCTATGAAGATTTATATGGTCACAAACCTAAGGTTATGGTGATCCATGCAGGATTAGAATGCGGCTTATTTAAACAGCCTTATCCTGATATGGATATGGTGTCGATTGGCCCTACAATCCGCTACCCGCATTCACCTGATGAAAAAGTCAATGTGCGAACGGTAGAGCTTTATTGGCAGTTGTTATTGGCGTTACTAAAAAATATTCCAGAAAAAACGGGTTAAGCATTTAAACTTAGGGTAATAATTCAACCGGTTTAGTTACAGCGAGCTAATCTCGTTATGAATAACTGTAGAATGTACTTTCATTAGTATTACACTACACCGCTGATTTTATTAATCACTCTGCTAGCAGCAAAAAAACCAAACGTAGCAGTAACAACTGTACTGGCACCAAACCCAGATGCACAATCTAATTTAGCTGGGCCGCTATTATCGGTGACTTCAGGCTTTTGTAAACACACTTGACCGTCACTTGTTGGATAACGTAATTGCTCTGTTGAGAATATGGCTTCTACACCAAATTTTCGTTTCGGATTTTGGCTAAAGTTATTGTAGCGGCGCAAATGGCTTCGCACTTTGGCTAGCAGTGGATCTTGAATGGTTTTGGCAAGATCACCTATTTGGATCTGCGTTGGGTCAATTTGCCCACCGGCGCCGCCTATGGTTACTATTTTAACTTTATTACGCTTACACCAAGCTATCATGGCGGCTTTAGCTTTGACACTGTCTGTCGCATCAATCACATAATCAAAATCCGTTGTGAAGACTTCTCTAACATTGTCGCTCGTTACAAAATCCTCAATTTGATTGACGTGACAGTCTGGATTAATAAGATTGACTCTTTGTGCCATGGCTTCTACTTTATCTTTACCAAAGTTTCCACTATGGGCGTGAATTTGGCGGTTGGTGTTAGACACACAAATATCATCTAAATCAAACAAGCTTAGCTGGCCAATAGCTGTGCGAGCGAGTGCTTCGACTATCCATGAGCCTACCCCGCCCATACCGACAACTGCTACGTGAGCGCGCTGTAGTTTTTCAATACCTTGTTGACCATATAAGCGGCTAGTGCCGCCAAAGCGATTTTCAAATGTGTCGGGTCGCATGCTGTAAATTTCACTCAATTTTGGGGCGCGCAGTATATTAAATATGTCGGCTGAATACTAATTTCGCTACACTGTGCTTAATTTAGCTTTAGGTAATAATAAAATGATTATCGATTTCAATCAGTTATCCGCTAACAATATTTATCATGTCATGACGCAAAGCGTAGTACCGCGACCGATTGCATGGGTGTTGTCAGAAAATGAATCTAATGGATATAACTTAGCTCCTTTTTCTTACTTTACGGCAATAAGTAGTGCGCCACCTATTTTAATGTATTCGACAGGTAAAAAAACTAATGGTGAACGCAAAGACTCGTTTCGTAATGTGGTTGAACGAAAAAATTTAGTGATCCATATCGCACATGCTGATCTGGCGCAACAAGTGACACAATCAGCATCTAGCTTAGATTATGATGAATCTGAATTAACGCTAACTAATCTGGAAGTGACAGAATTTGCCGGCAGCCCATTACCACGAGTCACACAAGCGAAAATAGCTTTTGCCTGTGAGCTGTATCAAACCCAAGAAATAGGCGATACGCCAATGCAGTTGGTGTTTGCCAAAGTTAATCAAGTGTATGTCGATGATGAAATAGTGACTTTAGATGACAAACAGCGTGTCAAAATAAATGCCTTGCAACTTGACCCATTAGCTCGCTTGGGGGCTAACGAATATGCTGATCTTGGGCAAGTATTTAAGTCAGATCGTCCTAAGTAACCTCAACTCTGGATAATAAATCCGTTTCTGGAGGCTATTTGAACCAATTACTGCGTTAAGTTTACTTGCAATAGGCTAGCTATTGACGCGTAAACTTGCCTTGTTCTTGGCTCAAATTTCTCTCCAGAAATAAAAAAGACCTATTGCTGGGTGTCAAAAGTTGTTAACTAACTGAAATTAATGATAAAAATATAGTATCGTCGCAATTCTTAACCAGAGTTGAGGTTAAGTAAATTGTTTTACCCTAATGCATGTTGAGGTTTTTCGGTATTAAAACCTGTTGTCTTGGCTTAACCCCAGATCGCTTTGACTATAATAAAGAATGAATCAGTTTAATTGTTGCGTGTTATGTAGTTTAAAAATGGCATTGAAAAGCATAAAATCGCGGCAATTTTGCAAGTAAAGGTTTAAGTTGTGAGTCAAGCAATCAAAGTCGGTATTTTCGGTGCGAATGGCCGCATGGGACGAGCGTTAATTGAAGCCGCCCATAATAATGAAGACGCAGATATAGCGCATGCATTAGTGAGAGAGTCATCTAGCTTTAAAGGGATTGATGCCGGTCAAGTTGCCGGTATTGGTAATATTGATTCAGCACTAACGACAATTAAAGCGATAGATGAACTTGCAGACGTGTATATCGATTTCACGTTACCTGAAGCCTGCATGAATAACTTAGCTTGGTGTGTCGAAAACAAAAAGCCGGTTGTTATTGGCACAACGGGCTTATCAAAAGAACAACTTGCAAAAATTGATGAGGCAGCCTGTCAAATTCCAGTAGTTTTTGCTGCTAATATGAGTGTTGGTGTTAATTTATTAGTTAACCTGCTCAAAACGACGGCTAAAGTCATGGGGCAACATTCAGATATTGAAATTTGGGAAGCGCACCATAGGTTTAAAAAAGATGCGCCATCAGGTACCGCTTTAATGCTAGGTAAAGCCATTGCTGATGAATTAGATCGAGATTTAGATAAAGTGTCGGTTTATGGACGAGAAGGGGATACCGGTGAGCGTGATCGTGAAACGATTGGCTTTGCGACCATTCGAGCCGGCGATATTGTTGGTGAGCATACCGCTTTGTTTGCCGATATTGGTGAGCGGATTGAAATCACACACAAAGCGTCAAGTCGCTTAACTTTTGCTAAAGGTGCTGTGCGTGCAGCAATTTGGTTAAAAGATAAATCTACTCGATTATATGATATGCAAGATGTGTTAGGTCTAAAAGACTAGTTATATTATCGAAAGATATAAATCTACAAGTTGAAAAATAGCCTGTTGGTTATAACTTATTTGCTATTTTTAAAGGTTTTGTGTTGATAATCTACACAAAACCTTTTTTTTAGGCTTTTTCTAAATTTATCTAGCTAAAGCTCAGTAGATAAACTAGAATACGCAAGATTTACCTTATACAAAATTTAGTTGGCTTTTTTTGAGCTATACTTTGAACTTTTATTAAGCGGGTAGTCCATATTAGGAGCCCGTTTTTTACTATTCAGGAGGTCGTTTTGGCTAAAACCGCCCTGCTGGTACTAGAAGATGGTACTGTGTTTAAAGGCACTTCTATAGGTGCTGAAGGCGTTTCTGTTGGTGAAGTTGTATTTAATACTTCGATGACAGGTTATCAAGAGATCTTAACCGATCCTTCTTATGCAGAGCAGATTGTGACTCTGACATACCCTCATATCGGTAATACGGGTACAAACGAAGAAGATGAAGAATCTTCACAAATCTGGGCTAAGGGCCTAGTCATTCGTGATTTGCCTCTATTAGCGTCTAACTTTCGTAATCAACAAAATCTAAGTGAATACTTAGCTGAGCGTAATATCGTAGCAATAGCTGATATTGATACGCGTAAGTTGACACGTATTTTGCGTGAAAAAGGTGCGCAAAACGGTTGTTTGATTACAGGTACTGACGACGCGACTGACGCTCTTGAACAAGCCAAAGCGTTTCCGGGCCTTAAAGGTATGGATTTAGCTAAAGAAGTGACAACTTCTGAAACTTACTCATGGACTGAAGGGACTTGGGAGCTTGGTAAAGGTCATGTAACGCCTGAATCTGAAGGTCAATTTCATGTAGTGGCATACGACTTTGGTGTTAAACGTAATATTTTACGTATGTTAGTTGACCGTGGTTGTAAGTTAACGGTTGTTCCGGCTCAAACGCCGGCTAGCGAAGTCTTGGCATTAAATCCAGATGGTATTTTCTTATCGAATGGACCGGGTGATCCAGAACCTTGTACTTATGCGATTGAAGCTATCAAAGCCATTTTAGAAACCGATATTCCGGTTTTTGGTATTTGTCTTGGTCATCAGTTACTTGCATTAGCCAGTGGTGCGC
This sequence comes from Saccharobesus litoralis, assembly GCF_003063625.1. Taxonomy (NCBI): domain Bacteria; kingdom Pseudomonadati; phylum Pseudomonadota; class Gammaproteobacteria; order Alteromonadales; family Alteromonadaceae; genus Saccharobesus; species Saccharobesus litoralis. The sequence goes on from NZ_CP026604.1 coordinate 3,294,881, forward strand.
AAACCGTGAAAATGAAGTTCGGTCATCACGGCGCTAACCATCCTGTACAAGATTTAGAAAAAGGTACAGTGATGATCACCAGTCAAAACCACGGTTTTGCAGCTGATGAAGAAACGTTGCCAGCTAATTTGAAAGCAACTCACAAATCATTATTTGATGGTTCATTACAAGGTATTCATCGTACAGATAAACCGGCGTTTAGCTTCCAGGGACACCCTGAAGCCAGCCCAGGTCCACACGATGTAGCACCTGTTTTTGACCACTTTATTGAATTGATGCAAGCCCGCAAGGCCTAAGTGAGAGACTAAACAACCATGCCAAAACGTTCTGATATACAAAGCATTTTGATTTTGGGTGCTGGTCCGATTGTTATCGGTCAAGCTTGTGAGTTCGATTACTCAGGCACACAAGCATGTAAAGCACTACGAGAAGAGGGTTATCGAGTTATTCTAGTTAACTCTAACCCTGCAACGATTATGACTGATCCTGAAATGGCTGATTCGACTTATATCGAGCCAATTCATTGGGAAGTAGTTGCAAAAATTATTGAAAATGAACGCCCAGACGCGGTTTTACCGACAATGGGTGGGCAAACGGCACTAAACTGTGCGTTAGACCTTGAAAAGCACGGCGTGCTTGAAAAGTTCGGCGTTGAGATGATAGGTGCAACGGCAGACGCGATTGATAAAGCGGAAGACCGTAACCGTTTTGATAAAGCAATGAAAGCGATTGGTTTAGAAACCCCACGCGCTGAAGTTGCTCATTCAATGGAAGAAGCCCTCGACGTTAATTCGCGTATTGGTTTTCCATGTATTATTCGTCCTTCTTTCACTATGGGTGGTACCGGTGGTGGTATCGCTTATAACATGGAAGAGTTCGAAGAGATCTGTACTCGTGGTTTAGATCTTTCACCAACCAATGAATTATTGATTGATGAATCATTAATTGGTTGGAAAGAATATGAAATGGAAGTGGTTCGCGACAAAGCGGATAACTGTATTATTGTTTGTGCGATTGAAAACTTTGACCCTATGGGGATCCATACTGGTGACTCAATCACAGTTGCCCCAGCGCAAACGTTGACTGACAAAGAATATCAAATCATGCGTAATGCCTCTATGGCGGTATTACGTGAGATCGGTGTTGAAACGGGGGGTTCAAACGTTCAGTTTGGTATTAACCCAGATGATGGCCGTATGGTTATTATCGAGATGAACCCGCGAGTATCGCGTTCATCTGCATTAGCATCAAAAGCCACTGGTTTCCCAATTGCTAAGATCGCCGCTAAATTGGCTGTTGGGTATACGCTTGACGAGCTTAAGAATGATATTACTGGCGGTGCGACGCCGGCTTCATTCGAGCCTTCGATTGATTACGTTGTGACTAAGATCCCGCGTTTCAACTTTGAGAAATTCCCAGGTTCCAATGACCGCCTTACTACTCAGATGAAATCTGTTGGTGAAGTCATGGCGATAGGCCGTAACCAGCAAGAATCATTACAAAAGGCTTTACGTGGCTTAGAAGTTGGTGTTTCTGGTTTTGACCCTATTGTTGATTTAGAGGCTCCTGATGCATTAACTAAAGTTAAGCACGAGTTAATGGATGCTGGCGCTGAGCGTATATGGTACATCGCAGATGCTATGCGTTTAGGGTTATCAGTCGAAGATATCTTTAAATTAACTAAGATTGATCGTTGGTTCCTAGTTCAAATCGAAGACCTAGTATTAGCTGAAAAGCAAATCACTGAAAAAGGTTTGGCAGGCTTAGACAAAGACTTCTTGTATAGCTTAAAACGTAAAGGTTTTGCCGATAAGCGTATATCAGACTTGATTGGCGTATCTGAAAACGAAGTTCGTAAAAAGCGTCAAGCATTAAAATTATTCCCAGTTTATAAGCGCGTTGATACCTGTGCCGCTGAGTTTTCTACTTCTACCGCTTATATGTATTCAAGCTATGATGAAGAGTGTGAAGCGAACCCATCAGATAAAGATAAAATTATTGTATTGGGTGGTGGTCCAAACCGTATCGGCCAAGGTATAGAGTTCGATTACTGTTGTGTTCATGCCTCAATGGCATTGCGCGAAGACGGTTACGAAACCATTATGGTTAACTGTAACCCAGAAACTGTGTCTACAGACTATGATACTTCAGACCGTTTATATTTTGAGCCTGTCACGTTAGAAGATGTATTAGAAATAGCGCGTCTTGAAAAACCTAAAGGTGTCATCGTTCAGTATGGTGGTCAAACACCGCTTAAGTTAGCTCGAGAGTTAGAAGCGGCGGGTGTACCTGTTATTGGTACTTCTCCGGACGCGATTGACCGCGCGGAAGATCGTGAGCGTTTCCAACAAGCGGTTGAACGCTTAGGCCTTAAACAGCCTATTAATGCCACGGTTAAAAATATTGATGAAGCGTTAACAGAAGCGCGTAAAATCGGTTTCCCTATGGTTGTTCGTCCATCCTATGTATTAGGTGGTCGTGCGATGGAAATCGTGTATGACGAAGCCGATTTAAAACGTTACTTAAACGAAGCGGTTCAAGTATCGAATGATTCTCCAGTATTGTTAGATAAATTCTTAAACAATGCGGTTGAAGTTGATATTGATGCAATCTGTGACGGTGAGCAAGTCGTCATTGGTGGTATTATGGAACACATTGAACAATGTGGAGTTCACTCTGGTGACTCAGCTTGTTCTTTACCTCCGTATACTTTGAGTGCAGAAATGCAAGATCGCTTGCGTGAACAAGTACGTAAGTTAGCATTTGAGTTGGGTGTTAATGGCTTAATGAATACTCAGTTCGCAATTAAAGACGATGAGATTTATTTAATCGAAGTTAACCCGCGTGCGGCTCGTACAGTTCCGTTTGTCTCTAAAGCAACCGGTGTGCCTTTAGCGAAAATTGCGGCGCGAGTGATGGCCGGTCAATCACTAGCAGAGCAAGGGTTTACGCAAGAAGTTATCCCACCTTATTACTCTGTTAAAGAAGTGGTTATTCCTTTTGCCAAGTTCCATGGTGTTGACCCTATCTTAGGCCCAGAAATGCGCTCAACAGGTGAAGTCATGGGTGTTGGTAGCTCGTTTGCTGAAGCATCAGCCAAAGCCAGCTTAGGTGCTAATGACACGGTACCTAAGTCAGGTCGTGCACTTATTTCTGTTAAAGACAGTGATAAACCACGTGTGGCAGAATTAGCCGCTAATCTTGTCGAGTTGGGTTATCAATTGGATGCAACAGGTGGCACAGCCGATTTACTTGCTGAGGCTGGCATTGAAGTCCGCCGTGTGAATAAAGTATTAGAAGGTCGTCCTCATATTGTTGATTACATTAAGAATGATGAGTACAGCTATATCATTAATACGACAGAGGGTCGTCAGGCTATCACTGACTCTGTACAAATTCGTCGTAGTGCGCTACAACATAAAGTAGCCTATACCACTACGCTGAATGCAGCCTTTGCGGCATGCATGGCTCATAAAGCGGATGATCGCAATACAGTGACTTCTGTACAAGAACTACACAAGAGACTTCAATAATGTCGACTCAATTTCCTATGACGGTCGCGGGTGCTGATGCGCTACGCGAAGAACTGAATGAGCTAAAAACTGTTCGTCGTCCGAAAATCATTGCGGATATTGCAGAAGCTCGTGAACACGGAGATCTTAAGGAAAATGCAGAATACCATGCAGCTCGTGAGCAGCAGGGATTTTGTGAAGGCCGTATTCAAGAAATTGAAGCAAAATTATCCAATGCACAAATAATTGATGTAACTAAAATGCCAAATAACGGACGTGTTATATTTGGTGCTACGGTAACTATCGTTAATTGTGATACCGATGACGAGTCTACCTATACCATAGTTGGTGATGATGAAGCAGATATTAAAGCTAGTAAAGTTTCAGTTAATTCACCCATTGCGCGAGCTATGATAGGTAAAGAGCGCGGTGATGAATTCGTACTAAAATCACCTAGTGGTGATGTCGACTACGAAGTATTGGAAGTTGAGTACGTCTAGTACTTTAAATTACCAGATAATAAAAAGCCGACTCTTTGTCGGCTTTTTTGTTCTTTACTTATGATCCTTATAAGGGGTGTTGGCGTTTAGCCTTTTGGTAAAGTAATCTTGGCATCGTCTGATGGTTTGTAAAGCACAAGTGTATGCCCTATGGTTTGGACACGCTCAGCTTCGGTTTCACGCACGATGGCATCCATAATTAATTGTTTCTCTGCGCGGTCATCGGTTGGCACTTTTACTTTTATTAGCTCGTGATGGCTAAGAGCAAATTCAATTTCAGCGATGACACCTTCAGTTAAACCGTTACCACCTAACTGAACTAAAGGTTTTAAACTATGGGCTTGGGCTTTTAAAAATTGAACTTGTTTTTTAGTTAAACTCATTGTTGATACTAATTCGCCGTAGAAAGGTTGAATTTCTGTATTTTAACGCTATCTATGGTTTATTACTAATTAAGTCGTAATTGTTTTTAGCGTTACGATAGTTGTATTTAATATGTCACAGAAAAAACATACCGCTAGTAGTAAGCGGTGGCTGCAAGAACATTTTGATGATCATTATGTTCAAAAGGCACAAAAGCTCGGCTTACGTTCGCGTGCCGTATTTAAAATTGAAGAAATTCAAAATAAAGACAAATTACTCAAACCGGGTATGACAATAGTTGACTTGGGCGCTGCTCCTGGAGGCTGGTCGCAATATGCCGCTGATGTGGTTGGTGATGACGGTAACGTGATCGCTTGCGATATTTTAGAAATGGACCCGATTGCCGGTGTAGATTTTTTGCAGGGTGATTTTAGAGAAGAAGCCGTGTTAAATGCCTTATTGGACCGAATAAGTGGCAAAAACGTGGATATTGTGATGTCCGATATGGCTCCCAATATGAGCGGTAACTTAGGTGCTGACCAACCAAGAGCGATGTATTTAGTTGAATTAGCATTGGATATGTGTCATCAGGTTCTGAAAAAAAATGGATGTTTTATTGTTAAGGTTTTTCAAGGAGAAGGGTACGAACAATTCGTAAAAGATGTACGCGATGCGTTTAAGGTTGTAAAGACTCGAAAACCGGATTCTTCACGCGCGCGATCACGAGAAGTCTATATTGTTGCAACTGGTTATAAACATTAACAAAAATAAGCGTTATACTCGGTTAAATAAACATTTATCAAATTTATGATTTGAATAGCAAACTTGGGGTTTGTTATTTAGTTTAAGAGGTTAGTATCTTGAGTGATATGACAAAAAATCTGATCCTTTGGGTCGTAATCGCTGTCGTGTTAATGACGGTTTTTAAGAGTTTTACACCTGGAGGCGGCAGTGCAAAAGCACTTGATTACACCAGTTTTGTAAAGGCAGTTAATCAAGGTTCGGTACGTGACGCTCAAGTTAATCCTCATACAGGGATCATTAAAGGCACAAAACGCAATGGCGAAGAATTTGAAACGGTAATGCCATTGCGTGATGAGCGTATTCTCGATGAAATGATTGACAAGAATGTTAAGGTTGAAGGGGTACGACCGGAAGAGCCTAGCATTCTAACTTCGATTTTCATTTCATGGTTCCCAATGTTATTGCTAATCGGTGTATGGATATTTTTCATGCGTCAAATGCAAGGTGGTGGCGGTAAAGGCGCCATGTCATTTGGTAAAAGCAAGGCTCGTTTAATGAGCGAAGACCAAATCAAAACCACTTTCACCGACGTGGCCGGTTGTGACGAAGCGAAAGAAGAAGTCGCTGAATTGGTCGACTACTTACGTGACCCAACTAAATTCCAAAAGTTAGGCGGTAAGATCCCGACAGGTGTTTTGATGGTTGGTCCTCCTGGTACGGGTAAAACCTTATTAGCTAAAGCGATTGCTGGCGAAGCAAAAGTCCCATTTTTTACTATATCGGGTTCAGATTTCGTTGAAATGTTCGTTGGCGTGGGTGCATCGCGTGTACGTGATATGTTCGAGCAAGCGAAAAAATCAGCACCTTGTATTATTTTTATCGATGAAATCGATGCCGTTGGTCGTCAGCGTGGTGCTGGTTTAGGTGGTGGTCATGATGAACGAGAACAAACACTAAACCAAATGCTAGTTGAAATGGATGGTTTTGAAGGTAATGAAGGTATTATAGTTATTGCCGCCACTAACCGCCCAGATGTATTAGATCCTGCATTATTACGTCCTGGTCGTTTTGATCGTCAAGTTACTGTCGGTTTACCCGATGTGCGTGGGCGTGAGCAAATTCTTAAAGTTCATATGCGAAAAGTACCGCTTGGTGATGACGTTGAAGCGGGGGTGATAGCACGTGGTACCCCAGGTTTTTCTGGTGCAGATTTAGCCAATTTAGTTAATGAAGCAGCGTTATTTGCTGCCCGTAGCAATAAACGTTTAGTTTGCATGGAAGAGTTTGAAAAAGCTAAAGACAAAATCCTAATGGGTGCTGAACGTAAATCTATGGTGATGAGCGAAGACGAGAAAGAGATGACTGCTTATCACGAAGCGGGCCATGCGATTGTCGGCCGTTTAGTACCTGATCACGATCCTGTTTATAAAGTCAGTATTATACCTCGTGGTCGAGCACTTGGTGTCACCATGTATTTACCGGAGCAAGATAGATTTAGCCATAGTAAACAACACTTAGAAAGTATGCTTTCTAGCCTATATGGTGGGCGAATTGCCGAAGACATTATTTATGGTGATGAAAAAGTGTCTACAGGGGCTTCCAATGATATTGAGCGTGCAACTGATATTGCGCGTAAAATGGTTACTCAGTGGGGTCTGACAGAAAAATTAGGGCCTTTGTTATATGCTGAAGAAGAAGGTGAAGTTTTCTTAGGGCGCAGCTCTGCAAAAGCTAAGAGCATGTCAGACGATACAGCTAAAGCGATTGATGAAGAAGTTCGTAAAATTGTTGATCGTAATTACGACAGAGCAGAGCAACTATTGCGTGATAACATGGATATCTTGCATGCAATGAAAGATGCATTAATGAAATATGAAACGATTGATGCTAAGCAGATTGATGATTTAATGGCGCGTCGCCCAGTGGGAGAGCCGCAAGATTGGAGCAATCAAAATAACTCGGGTAGCAAAAAAGATGACAACAGCTCTAGTACTAGCGACAAGGCAACATCATCGGATAGCGAACCTGATCAAGACATCATTCATTAATTCTTTTTAATTATCCAATTTTAAAGCTCGCTGCCTTAGTAGTGAGCTTTTTTATTAAATAGATTCTTCCGTAAATTTTCTGCATGTCATTAATAACACAAATTCAACAATCTCAAATTCCTTTGATTATGGGAATTTTAAACGTGACGCCGGATTCATTTAGTGATGGCGGTCAGTTTACGCGTATTGATAAAGCTCTGATTCAAGTAGAAAAAATGCTTAATGAAGGCGCTGACATAATCGACGTAGGCGGAGAATCGACCCGACCAGGAGCCTGTATTGTTTCTATTGAAGAAGAGCGTCAGCGTGTTGTTCCGGTTATACAAGCAATTAAGCGAGAATTTGATGTTTGGGTATCTGTCGATACATCGAAACCTGATGTTATGCAGCAAAGTGTTGACGTGGGTGCGGATTTAATCAATGACGTGAGGGCTTTAACAGAGCCTAATGCTTTAGAAACCGCAGTAAAGTGTCAAAAGCCAGTGTGTTTAATGCATATGCAGGGGCAACCGCAAAACATGCAAGACAATCCGCAATACAGTCTGGTCGTTAACGATGTTACTCAGTATCTTGCTGAGCGAGCGCAGGTCTGTATTGAGGCCGGTATTGATCGTCAGCAGATACTAATAGACCCTGGTTTTGGCTTTGGTAAAACAGCGCAGGATAACTTTAAATTACTTAACCAACTGAATAGCTTAACTGAACTGGGTTACCCTATTCTTGCTGGCCTTTCGCGTAAGCGCATGATAGGGGAAGCAACCGGTCAAGATGTTGAAAAACGTATTTATGGCAGCGCTGCTGGGGCATTAATTTGTGCGCAAAAAGGCGCTAAAATTATCCGTGTCCACGATGTAGAAGCAACGCGCGATGTATTAGCCGTTTGGCACCATACACAAATAAATAAAAACTGATTTTTAGAGATGACTAAAATGGAAAGAAAATATTTCGGTACCGATGGTATCCGTGGCAAAGTAGGTGAAGGGAACATTACACCTGAATTCGCATTAAGATTGGGCTGGGCGGCTGGTCAAGTGCTTTCGCGGCACGGTAATAAAAAAGTCTTAATAGGTAAAGATACACGGATTTCTGGCTATATGCTTGAATCAGCTTTGGAGGCTGGCTTATCTGCTGCCGGTATCAATGTTTGTCTATTAGGGCCCATGCCAACGCCTGCGATTGCTTATTTAACACGCGCGTTTCGAGCTGATGCTGGCATTGTTATTAGTGCTTCTCACAATCCTTTCTATGACAATGGCATTAAATTCTTTTCTGCTGATGGTATGAAGCTAGATGATGATATTGAGTTGGCCATTGAAGCAGAAATTGATAAACCTATGACTGTTGCTGAATCTAATTGTCTTGGCAAGGCTGTACGTATAGAAGATGCAGCAGGGCGCTACATTGAATTTTGTAAAAGTCGTTTCCCGAGTGAATATTCATTAAGATCACTGAAAATTGTTGTTGATTGTGCTCACGGAGCAACCTATCACATAGCACCAAAAGTTTTAGAAGAGTTAGGCGCTAATGTCATTGCTATCGGTGCTACGCCTGATGGCATTAATATTAATGAAAAATGTGGTGCGACATCATTAGCCGCACTGCAAGAAAAAGTAATTGAGGTGGGTGCCGACCTTGGTTTTGCTTTAGATGGTGACGGTGATCGCGTGATGATGGTTGACCATAAAGGCAACAAGGTGGATGGCGATCAAATCATGTTTATATTAGCTCGAGACGCCCTTAAACAAGGTGATCTGCAAGGTGGTGCTGTTGGTACCTTAATGAGTAATCTTGGTCTTGAAGTCGCGCTGAAAAACCTTGGTATACCTTTCGCTCGCTCTAAAGTGGGTGATCGTTATGTATTAGCATTGTTACAAGAAAAAGGCTGGTCTATCGGTGCTGAAAATTCAGGGCATGTTTTGGATTTAAAGCAAACCACAACGGGTGATGGCATTATTGCTGGACTACAAGTGTTGAAAGCCATGGTTCGCTCTAGTATGTCGTTGTTTGATTTGTGTTCTGGCATGGAGCTTTATCCACAAGTACTAATTAATGTTCGATATCAAGCTGGACAAGCGTCGCCGTTAGAAGCTGAGCCTGTTTTACAAGCCAAGGCGCAAGCTGAACAAGAACTAGGTGATACTGGCCGCGTATTATTGCGTAAGTCGGGAACAGAGCCTTTAGTGCGCGTTATGGTTGAAGGTAAAGATAAAGACTTAGTACAACAATCTGCTGAAAAAATAGCCGAAGTGGTTAAGGAATGTATAAATTCCTGATTAAGGCTTGTAACTATTAACAATGCCCGTTAGAATCTCGCCCGCTCAAGATTAGGAGCTATGATTTTATGGGCATAAGAAAGCCTGTTGTTGCTGCGAATTGGAAAATGAATGGCAACAAACAATTAGTCACTGACTTTTTAAAAGCAGTTGCTGATTCGGGAGCCTCAACAAATATTGATATTGTGCTGAGTCCTCCGGCGACATTACTTGATTTTACACAAACACAACGGGACAGTTTGTGTAAAGACGTTATTCTAGCGGCGCAAAATATGAGTCAGTTAGATAATGGTGCTTATACAGGCGAACTATCAGCTCAGCTTTTTAAAGATGTTGGTTGTAACTGGGTTTACTGTGGGCATTCAGAACGCCGCCATAAGTATGGCGAGTCGTCTAAACTTGTTGCTAAAAAATTTATCCAAGCTAAAAAAAATGGCTTGGTTCCCGTTTTATGTGTGGGTGAGACAGAAGAGGAACGAAAAAAAGGTAAAGCTTTTTCTCGTTTAACTTCGCAAATAGAAGCCGTTATTAATTTAGCAGGAAAAGACTGTTTTGATAACGCTATCTTAGCTTATGAGCCTGTATGGGCCATTGGTACTGGCAATGCAGCGTCGCCAGAGATCGCTCAAGAAGCACATAAATTTATCCGAGGTATGGTTGCGGCCATGAGGCAAGAATGCTCGGAGAATATACGCATTTTATACGGTGGAAGTGTTAAACCGGAAAATGCCAAAGAATTGTTTAGCCAACCAGATATTGATGGTGGTTTAATTGGTGGAGCTTCTTTGAAGCCTCACGATTTTGTAGAAATTTGTCAGGCTGCTAAAGCCTAGATAAGCATTTGGACAAAACTTAAGATGTACGAAATTCTGCTTGTTTGTTTTTTAATTGTAGCGATTGCCTTAGTTGGTTTAATTTTAATCCAGCACGGTAAAGGGGCTGACATGGGCTCGTCATTTGGCGCGGGTTCATCGCAAACTATGTTTGGCTCGTCGGGTTCTGGTAATTTCCTAACTCGCTCAACAGCTATTTTGGCTACGATATTTTTTGTTTTGAGCTTGGTGTTAGGTAACTTATCGAGCAAACAAACTAAACAAACTGATGAGTGGGCTGATTTAGAAGCTAACGCCACTGAGCAAGTAGAAGCGTTAGTTGAAGATGTGCCAGAGACGACTAACAAAGAGTCTGACGTTCCAGAATAAAATATTTGCCGTGGTGGTGGAATTGGTAGACACGCCATCTTGAGGGGGTGGTGAGCTATGCTCGTGCGGGTTCAAGTCCCGCCCACGGCACCAAATATTTAAAGCCGAAGCTCGAAGCTTCGGCTTTTTTATTGGCGCATAAAAATTTAATCCAGCAAATTAGGGTGACTGGATTGAAATTACTAGGCAAGGTCTTTATAATGCACGCCCATTGACGCGGGGTGGAGCAGCCTGGTAGCTCGTCGGGCTCATAACCCGAAGGTCGTCGGTTCAAATCCGGCCCCCGCAACCACATTACCGGTTTTATATGAAACGAAGCCCCGGTCAGTTGATTGGGGCTTTTTGTTTGTGGCGTTTAAGAAAATTTTAATACATGGCTAAATTGGATTCATCTTTAGAAGAAATGATTGCCCCAGCAGTGGCTGCAACAGGCTTTGAACTGTGGGGAATAGAATTCGTTCGTGCTGGTCAGCATTCCACTTTACGTGTGTATGTAGATGGTGAGAACGGCGTAACAGTTGATGACTGTGCGGAAGTGAGTCGACAACTCAGTGCTATTTTGGATGTTGAAGATCCAATCAGTAGTAATTATTTGTTGGAAGTGTCGTCCCCTGGAATGGATAGAGTTTTATTTAAATTAGAACAATATCCACAATATCAAGGGCATAAGATGACAGTTAAGACACGATTACCTGTTGATGGCCGTCGTAAGTTCACCGGAATTTTTCTAGGTCTTGAGGGGGATTGTGTGGTTGTTGAAGTCGACCAACATGAGTATTCAATACCTTATAAAAACATCGATAAAGCTCAAATTATACCGCAATTTTAATGGATACTAGGTAAGCAGGCTTAACATGAATAAAGAAATATTATTAGTCGCAGAAGCGGTTTCGAATGAAAAAGCTGTTCCTCGTGAGAAAATTTTTGAAGCACTAGAATATGCTATTGCTACCGCTACTAAGAAAAAATACGAAGGCGATATCGACGTTCGTGTCAGCATAGATCGTAAAACAGGTGATTTTCGCACTTTCCGCCGTTGGTTAGTTGTCGAAGATTCTGATACAGGTTTAGAGAACCCATATTCAGAAACTGGATTAGAAGTGGCTCAATATGAAGATCCTGAAATTCAATTAGGAGACCATGTTGAAGAAGAAATTGAATCTATTGCCTTTGACCGTATTACGACGCAAACCGCTAAGCAGGTTATTGTTCAAAAGGTACGTGAAGCTGAACGTGCGCAAATTGTAGAAGAATATAAAGATCGCTTAAATGAGCTTTTAACCGGTGTTGTTAAAAAGGTTAATCGCGAAAGTGTAATCTTAGATCTTGGTAATAATGCTGAAGCCGTTATCCATCGTGAAGAGCTATTACCACGCGAAACATTCCGCCCAGGTGATCGTGTTCGAGGTCTATTATACGACATCAAAGCTGAAGCGCGTGGCGCACAATTATTTATGTCGCGTACCCGTCCTGAAATGTTAATTGAATTATTCCGCATTGAAGTGCCTGAAATTGGCGAGGAAATGTTGGAAATTAAATCAGCCGCGCGCGATCCAGGTTCAAGAGCGAAAATATCGGTTAAAACCAATGACAAGCGTTTAGATCCTGTAGGTGCTTGTGTTGGTATGCGTGGCTCTCGAGTGCAAGCTGTATCAGGTGAGTTAGATGGAGAGCGTATCGATATCGTATTGTTTGATGACAATCCTGCACAGTACGTGATCAATGCTATGTCGCCTGCAGAGGTTGCATCAATTATTGTTGATGAAGACTCTAACACTATGGACATTGCCGTAGAGGCAGATAACTTAGCGCAAGCCATTGGTCGCGCCGGTCAAAATGTTCGTTTAGCAAGCCAACTTACCGGTTGGGAGTTAAACGTCATGACGGTTGATGACATGAATGCTAAGCATCAGGAAGAATCGAAAAAAGTTGTAGATTTATTTATGGAACGTTTAGACATCGACGAGGACTTTTCTCTAGTGCTTGTTGAAGAAGGTTTCTCTTCACTTGAAGAGATTGCTTACGTTCCGGTAAATGAGTTGTTAGAAATTGATGGTTTCGATGAAGACTTGGTTGAAGAGTTACGAAATCGTGCTAAAGCGGCATTAACTACACAAGCTTTAGCGAATGAAGAATCGTTAGAAAAATCAGAACCAGCTGAAGACCTATTAAACCTTGAAGGTTTAGAGCGTCATAGAGCGTTTGTTTTAGCCAGTAAAGGTATTTGTACTTTAGAAGACTTGGCTGAGCAAGGCGTTGATGATTTAGTTGAAATTGCTGAGCTTGAAGTTGATGAGCAAGCTGCTGGTGACTTGATTATGCAAGCCCGTAACATTTGCTGGTTTGGTGACGAAGAGTAAGAATTAAACGGACACTCGGAGGTAAACTGAATGTCAGATGTTTCGATAGAAAAATTAGCCGCTGATATAGGGACTGATGTAACTAAGTTACTCAGTCAATTTTCAGAAGCAGGTATCAAAAAAGATACTAGCAGTATGGTTAGTGAGGAAGAAAAGCAAACTTTGCTAGATCACCTTGCTAAAGCTCATGGGAGCGCTACAGCCGCACCTAGTAAAATGACTTTAAAGCGTAAAACCAAAAGTACGCTAAGTGTTTCAGGGGCACATGGTCAAAAATCAGTGCAGGTTGAAGTACGTAAAAAGCGCACTTACGTTAAGCGCAGCGCCATTGAAGAGCAACAAGAAGAAGAGCGTTTAAGAAAAGAAGCTGAAGAACAAGCGCGTTTAGAAGCTGAAGCAAAAGCGCAAGCCGAAGAAGAAGCCAAGCGTAAAGCAGAAGAAGCAGCTAAGAAAGCTCAAGAAGAAAAAGAGCGTAAAGAAGCTGAAGAAAAAGCTAAGAAAGCTGCGCAGGTTGCTAAGGAACAGGCTGCTAAAGAAGCTCAAGCCTCTATGACAGATGAAGAGCGTGCAGAAGCTGAAAAAGCGGCGCAAGAAGCGGCTGAAATTAAGCGAGCTCAAGAAGAAGAAGCTAAGCGTAAAACTGAACAAGAAGCTGAAAAACAAGCTGAAGAAGCGCGTCGATTAGCGGAAGAAAATGCCGCTCGTTGGGCTAAAGAAGAAGAAGAGCGTAAAAAGCAAGAAGCTGCTGATGTTCACCTTCACTCTTCTAAATATGCGCAAGCTGCAGAAGACGAAGCGGATGAAAAAGAAGAGCGTAGCTCACGTCGTAAGCGTAAGAAGAAAAAAGACGATTCAGACGAGCAGAAGCAATCTCCTCGCGGTAACAAGCGCAATAAGCGTATGCAAGCACCTAAGAGTATGCAACATGGTTTCCAAAAACCAGTAGCGAATGCTGTGCATGAAGTTAAGATAGGTGAAGCCATTACAGTGGCAGAGCTTGCACAGAAAATGGCGGTTAAAGGTGCTGAAGTTGTTAAAGCGTTAATGAAAATGGGCACTATGGCTACGATTAACCAAGTGCTTGACCAAGACACGGCAACCTTAGTTGTTGAAGAAATGGGTCATAAAGTCGTTATCGTTAATGAAAATGCGCTTGAAGAGTCAGTACTAATTGAGCGTGACCATGACGCTGAAGAAGAGAACCGTGCACCGGTTGTTACTATTATGGGTCATGTTGACCATGGTAAAACTTCACTACTAGATTATATTCGTCAAGCTAAAGTGGCGTCAGGTGAAGCGGGTGGTATTACTCAGCACATTGGTGCTTATCACGTCGAAACTGAAGGCGGCATGATATCTTTCTTAGATACCCCAGGTCACGCGGCATTTACCTCAATGCGTTCTCGTGGTGCTAAAGCGACAGACATTGTTGTTCTAGTGGTTGCAGCTGACGATGGTGTAATGCCACAAACTAAAGAAGCTGTGCAACACGCTAAAGCAGCTGAAGTGCCTTTAGTTGTTGCAGTTAACAAGATAGATAAAGAAGAAGCTGATCCCGATCGCGTTAAGAATGAATTAAGCGCATTAGACGTTATTCCGGAAGATTGGGGCGGTGATGTGCAGTTTGTTCATGTATCTGCTAAATCTGGCGAAGGTATCGACGAGCTATTAGAAGCTATCTTGTTACAAGCTGAAATGTTAGATCTTAAAGCGGTTCATACCGGTATGGCTTCTGGTGTTGTCATTGAATCTCGTCTTGATAAAGGGCGCGGTCCTGTCGCGAGTATTCTTGTACAGCAAGGCACATTGAACCAAGGCGATATCGTATTATGTGGTATTGAGTATGGTCGTGTTCGTGCGATGCGTGATGAAAATGGCCAACCTATTGAACAAGCGGGTCCATCAATTCCGGTTGAAATTCTAGGTTTATCTGGCGTACCTGCAGCAGGTGATGAAGCTACTGTGGTGGTCGATGAGCGTAAAGCACGTGAAGTAGCAAGTCATCGTCAAGCTAAACAACGTGATATTAAGATCGCCCGTCAGCAAAAAGCTAAACTAGAAAATATGTTTGCTAACATGGCTGAAGGTGAGGTTCAAGAAGTCTCTGTTGTACTTAAAGCGGATGTTCAAGGTTCACTTGAAGCAATTGCTGAATCATTAATGAAGCTATCTACTGATGAAGTTAAAGTTAAAATCATTGGTAGTGGTGTTGGTGGTATTACCGAAACGGATGCTACTTTAGCCGCGGCTTCAAATGCTATTATTCTTGGCTTTAATGTTCGTGCCGATGCATCAGCGCGTAAAGTGGTTGATACTGAATCAGTTGAGTTACGTTACTATAGTGTTATCTACGACTTGATTGATGAAGTTAAGCAGGCTATGTCTGGTAAGCTAGCCCCTGAATTCAAACAAGAAATTATGGGTCTTGCTGAAGTTAGAGACGTGTTCAAGTCGCCTAAATTGGGTGCTATCGCCGGTTGTATGGTGGTTGAAGGTAACGTTAAGCGTAGTAATCCAATTCGTGTATTACGTGAAAACGTGGTGATTTACGAAGGTGAATTAGAATCACTACGTCGTTTCAAAGACGATGTGAGTGAAGTACGTAATGGCATGGAATGTGGTATCGGTGTTAAGAACTACAATGACGTGCGCGTTGGCGATATGATTGAAGTATTTGAAATAGTAGAAGTGAAGCGAGAGCTTTAATCGCCTTCTAACTTTTCAGTTCGATTTTAAAAAAGGGCTGTATAGCCCTTTTTTGTTATAAAAGATTATTGTAATGAAAAGAAATTTTTCCCGACCTGATCGAGTGGCGCAGCAAATTTTAAAAGAAGTTGCGTTGATCCTCCAAAGAGAAATTAAAGACCCACGTTTAGGTATGATCACAGTAGCTGATGTGGAAGTCTCGCGTGACTTAGGCCATGCAAAAGTATTTGTTAGTTCATTTGAGCAAGATGCTGACAAACAAAAAGAGGTGGTAGCTGCGCTTAAGGAAAGTGAGCCTTACGTTCGCAGCTTATTAGCTAAAGTGATGCGTATGCGCAGCGTACCTGAAATTCACTTTCATTTAGATACCAGTTTAATTGATGGTATACGCATGTCGAATTTAGTGGATCAAGCATTGGCTAAAGATAAGGCGCTCGCTAACCAACATGGTACGACATCGGATGTAGATGAAGACGACGAGCAAGGCAACAATCAATAGTGGCTAAGAAAACCTTCAGAGATTTAAACGGCGTTATCTTGTTGGATAAAGCTCAAGGCGCGAGCTCAAACAATGTTATGCAGCAAGTGCGTTATTTATTTCAAGCTAAAAAAGCTGGGCATACTGGAGCACTCGATCCTTTAGCGACTGGCATGTTACCTATCTGTTTTGGTGAAGCGACCAAGTTCAGTCAGTTTTTGTTAGACGCTGATAAAGGCTACGAAGTCACTGCATTACTTGGTGTACGCACAGATACAAGCGATGCCGATGGTGAAATTGTCGAGCAACGTGAGGTTAATGTAGAAGCACAGGAAGTGATTGATGCCGCTCACAGTTTTATTGGTGAACAGCAGCAAACGCCATCTATCTACTCAGCACTGAAGTATCAAGGGAAACCGCTATATTATTATGCTAGACAAGGCATAGATGTGCCGCGGCCAACGCGAACTATTCACTTTTATACTATCGAAGTGTTGGAGGTTGCTTTACCTGTTGTGAGAATGCGTGTTATTTGCAGCAAAGGCACTTATATTCGCACTTTGATAGATGATATGGGTGAGAAGTTGGGCTGCGGTGCACATGTCACTCAACTGCGTCGTATTAAAGTTGGTGATTTTCCCGTTGCACAGATGCTGACTTTCGAGCAAATGCAGGCAATTAGCATGGACGAATTAGACAAATTGCTGTTGCCAATGGATATTGCAGTACAGGCTTTACCGTCGATAGACATTGATAGTGAACATGCTGAACGTTTGCGGCAAGGGCAACGATTTTATAGCCCGAGCGGTACTCAACTAGGCTTGCACCGAATTTATTGTCAGGCACAATTTTTAGGCTTGGTTGAAGTCAAAGACAATGGTTTAATTCAGCCTAAACGTTTGCTTTCGACAAATTAACAACTTTCACTTGCGCTTGGGCTTGATTGCATTACAATACGCGTCCTCTTGATTGGCTGAATTAGTGATCGGCTAATCGTTAATTTAAATATTTGGAGTCAAATATGTCACTAAGTGCACAAGAAAAAGCAACAATCGTTGCTGAGTACGCGACAAAAGAAGGTGATACAGGTTCACCAGAAGTTCAAGTTGCTTTGTTAACTCACAACATTAACAAGCTACAAGGTCACTTCGCTGATCATAAAAAAGATCACCACTCACGTCGTGGTTTGATCCGTATGGTTAACCAACGTCGTGGTTTACTTGATTACTTAAAGCGTAAAAATGCTGATCGTTATCAAGATTTAATTAAACGTTTAGGCTTACGTCGTTAAGTTTTACGTTTAAACAAAAAAGAGCCGCAAGGCTCTTTTTTGTTATATGGGTTAGGCTAGCTCATTTTGATGCGCTATTTTTAAGCAGTTGTCATTAAATTACCTAGTTTTTTGCCCGCATTAATTGTGGTTCTAAAATCTTTTCGTATACTAGCCACACTTTATTTAGGTAACTTGAAAGCAAATTCACCCGTGCTAAATACTTGATCTCAGTAGCTAGTTGAAAGTACTTTTTTTAAGAGTACTTTCATCTAGCTAAGTCCTGTATTTAGATGAGTGAAATTGGGTAACGGTTACTCATTTTTCATTTAAAAATATAAGGATAACTATGTTAAATCCAATTACACATTCTTTTCAGTATGGCCAACATACTGTTACTTTAGAAACGGGTATGATTGCCCGCCAAGCAAGTGCCGCTGTTATGGCCAGCATGGACGACACATCAGTACTCGTTTCAGTTGTTGAGAAAAAATCGGATGAACCGCGTGACTTTTTCCCATTAACTGTAAACTATCAAGAAAAAGCCTATGCTGCAGGTAAAATTCCAGGTGGTTTCTTTAAGCGTGAAGGTCGTCCAAGTGAAGGCGAAACCTTGATAGCACGTCTTATTGACCGTCCAATCCGTCCTTTATTCCCTAAAGCTTATTGTAATGAAGTACAAGTTGTGATCACTGTGGTTTCAGCTAACCCAGAAATTCCAACTGACGTTATTTCAATGATAGGTGTATCTGCGGCATTATCAATTGCTGGAACGCCATTCCAAGGCCCTGTTGGTGCTGCTCGTGTTGGTTATAAAGATGGTCAATACATGTTAAACCCTGTTATTTCTGAATTACCAAGCAGCCAACTTGATTTAGTGGTTGCTGGTACTGAAAGTGCAGTGTTGATGGTGGAATCAGAAGCTGAAGTATTATCTGAAGATGTCATGCTTGGCGCTGTTGTTTATGGTCATGAGCAATCTCAAGCTGTAATCGAAGGTGTTAAAGCATTTAAAGCAGCGGTTAACCCAACCGAATCAGATTGGGTAGCACCAGAAGTTAATACTGAATTAAAAGAGAAAGTGACAGCCGCTTCTAAAGACGGTTTTACAGCAGCCTATCAAATCACAGATAAAATGGCGCGTTATGAAGCTGTAGGCGTAGTTAAAGCCGAAGCATTAGCGAAATTGCTAGCCGAAGATGAAGAGCTTGATGAAGGCGAAATTGGCGACATGCTAAGTTCAGTTGAAAAATCAGTTGTACGTGATCGCATTATCGCCGGTGAGCCACGCATTGATGGTCGTGATCCTGAAAGTGTTCGTGCTCTTGATGTTCGTACGGGTATTTTACCACGTACACACGGTTCATCTTTATTCACTCGTGGTGAAACACAAGCTATTGTCGCAGCGACGTTAGGTACTCCACGTGATGCACAAATCATCGATAGTCTAACGGGCGAGTCTACTGATAACTTCATGTTGCACTATAACTTCCCTCCATACTGTGTAGGTGAAACTGGCATGATAGGCTCACCTAAGCGTCGTGAAATTGGTCACGGTCGTTTGGCTAAGCGCGGCGTACAAGCGGTTATGCCAAGCCTTGACGAATTCCCATACACAGTTCGTGTTGTATCAGAGATCACTGAATCAAACGGTTCAAGCTCTATGGCTTCTGTTTGTGGTACCTCTTTAGCACTTATGGATGCCGGTGTACCGATTAAAGCGTCTGTAGCGGGTATTGCTATGGGTCTAGTTAAAGAAGATGACAAGTTTGTCGTGTTATCAGACATATTAGGTGACGAAGACCACTTAGGTGACATGGACTTTAAAGTAGCGGGTACCCAAGAAGGGGTTACAGCGTTACAAATGGATATCAAAATTGAAGGTATCACTAAAGAGATCATGCAGATTGCTTTGAACCAAGCAAAAGCGGCTCGTTTACATATTTTGAATGTTATGGATGAAGCGATTTCTGGTCACCGTGAAGAAGTTTCTGAGTTTGCGCCTCGCATATACGAGATGAAGATTGACGCTGATAAGATCCGTGATGTTATCGGTAAAGGTGGCGCAACAATTCGCCAGCTTACTGAAGAGACAGAAACCACAATCGAAATCGAAGACGATGGTAAAGTTAAGATCGCAGCAACTGATAAATCTAAAGCAGAAGCAGCAATGGAGCGCATTAAGCAAATTACTGCTGAAGTTGAAGTGAACCAAGTTTATCAAGGTAAAGTTGTACGTATCGTTGACTTTGGTGCCTTTGTTGAAGTGTTACCGGGTAAACAAGGTCTTGTTCATATTTCACAAATCTCTGAAGAGCGTGTTGAAAAAGTTCAAGATTACATTCAAGAGGGTCAAGAAGTCACTGTTAAGGTACTTGAGATTGACCGTCAAGGCCGCGTACGCTTAAGCATGAAAGCGGCAGTTGAAAAGCCTGAAGTAGCTGAATAATCGATTAATTTTAATACTCGATTGTAAAAGGGAGCGTTTTAGCTCCCTTTTTTGTTTTTGTAGCACTGACAATCTTGTCTTCTGCTTGTATAGTGACGTTATAGAGGTCATTACTAACAAGAAACACTATATGTATTTTAAGTTGGGCGCCATGCTAATGCTTATTATCAGTTTAGCGGCCTGTAACAGTACACCTAAAAATAATGAGCAGCAGATGCTCTTTGTTAAACCGCTGCAAGTTTCTACCCAGCAGCAACTAGCCATTAAACGTTTGTCTGATATTTTAGGTCATGTCAATTTGACTGAAGAGCAGCAAGCTGAAGTGTATTTTCAACGTGGGCGGCGCTATGACGAAATAGGCCTTAACCAGTTAGCTCATTTCGATTTTAACCAAGCATTAAGGCTTAAACAGAATTTAGCTGAAGCCTATAATTATATTGGTATTTACTACACGCTAGAACAAGACTTTGCCAACGCCTACGATGCCTTTGATTCGGTGCAAGAACTCAAGCCTGGGCATAGTTTTGCGTATCTTAATCGTGGCATTGCGCTGTATTACGGTAAGCGTTATGAGTTGGCGGTTGATGATTTACAAGCCTTTATTAAAGAAAAACCACAAGACCCGTACCCCGTAATCTGGCTTTATTTGGCCCAAAGGGAAGTCAATGCCGAGCAAGCATATCAGGGACTGCAACAAGCTAAAGCCCAGCTTGATCCCAATAATTGGGCAATAAGTGTAATCGATTTGTACTTAGGTAAGTCGTCACCAGACGATTTTATTACAGGGTTACGTCACCTCAATTCAGCAGAGGTTGACTTAACGAAACAGGCTTGTGAAGCTTATTTTTACCTTGCCAAATATTATCAGCAAACTAATGAGCCATTAATGGCAGAAACTTACTTTAAGCTCGCTTTAGCCACCAATGTTTATGAATATGTTGAACATAGATACGCTAACTTGGAACTTACCCGTATTAATAGTTCAAAAAACTGATAAGCTGAGGCGCTACAGCCTTTGTGTATTGTGTTGCTTTATTTTTATTGGCTGTAAAGACCTTGGCTTGGCTAGTCAACAAGCAGAATATAAAATAGCACAGTATATTAAGCGTGCGTTGATTTTTGATTCAGACAACACATTTAATATACAAGTCGATAAACTACCTAGGTTACCACATTTCAGCTCCGCGGCTAACATTCGTCAAGAGCTTAAACGCCTAACATTGGATAATCCAGCCAACAAGGCGCAACTACAATTTAAGCAAAGTCAAGTTACCAAACACGTTGCAACTTGGCTGGAGCTATTTGCTCGCTTAGGAAACCCTGATGCCCAGTTTAAGTTAGCAAAGTACCTAAAATCTGGTTATCAGGCTTCTTATTTTCAATTATCAAGCAATCAATCATCAAGCAATCAATCATCAAGCAATCAAGCATCAAGCTATCAAACATCTAGTAATCAGTTATCTGCTAATCAAGCCAATCAATTATTAGTAGATGAACCGCTTACGGAAAAAGCCAATAAGTCTACAACCGCAAGTCACTATTGGCTAACAAAGGCAATTGAGCAAAATTATTTACCGGCCCTGCGTTTTCGCGTTTCGCAACTAATTGATTCTCAAGCTTTTAGTGAGTTAGATAACTTTGTTAAAGCAAATACATTTTCTGAACAGGAAAGACAAATTTATCAGCTTTATGTGGCTGTTGGGCTAGCAGAGCCGTACTGGCAAGCCATGCTGCAACGCGTATTGGCTCGTACAGACATTCGCGATGAATTTTTATTAAGCCTTAAACAGCGAATATCACTGCTAGTTGATGAATATTCTAATCCTGTATCTAGTGCGCATTTTCAGAATGGATCTGCTTGTCAATTAATGTTGCATGTTTATGCGAAAAACCCATGGCAGTTAAAAGCGCTAGACTCACTGTTAAATGAAACGATCAATCAGACCAAGCTTAAATTATTTAATATTTGTATTGCCAGTTATCGTTGGGGGTTGGGAGCCACTGTGCAGGGAAAAGAAATGCAGGAAAAAGATAGGCAGGGAAAAGAGATACAAAGAAAGAACAAGCGTAGCAAGAACACGCAACACGTGGCAGAACAAGCTGAGAGCTCTGTAACGGCTATCACCCCTCCTTACACGTTAACTTGGCAAGCAATGCCACAGAAGAAAAAATCTTATGTACAAGGGCGAGGGATATATTTAAATCAGCAGGCTGATCGACATGTACTTAAACATGAAATAGGTCATTTGCTCGGTTTTGAAGATGAGTATGAATTGGCTAGCCAGATAAAAGCTAGGGTTTGTCAGTTACCAAAAGATCAACAAGTTAAACGCTTAGGCGCCAATGTGGTGATAATCGATAAGGCCTTGTCGTTTGCTAATCAGCAACAAGCGCTAGATTTTATTCAACATTCGATACCATGGGCCGGTATGTTGCGTGAGCATTTGGATTGGAATAATTGGCTGGTTAAGCAAGGCGAGCGATTTGTGTTGCAGATCCAAAGCGGATCCTTGGAATTAGAACAATCTATTAATCAGAGTGTCGGCTTATTTGCCAGTCAAACCTGTCATGGCTCATCAGTTCAGGCGATTAAGCCGTGGGCTAATGTGAGTTTTATGGAATTACATACCCAACCTATTACAAGAAATTATCGCTCACTTTTAGCAAATTAAAACTGGCAGAAAAGTAATTTATATATTTTAATTGAGGGGTAAATTGTGTTTGTGGCGTTAATCACTAAACACCTTACATTAAAACGTTATATATTGATAACTTTTTGGATTTAAAAATTTAAGGATAAACCTATGCTAGTTAAAACTCTCACGTCTTGTATTTTCAGTCTGACATTTGTTCTACTTTCTCAAAGTGCAATTGCGCAAAATAGCGATATACAAAAAGCGCAAAATATTGTGAAGCAAGTGCAACAAAAGCTTGATATTAACCAAGTTACGGCTGAGCAATTAAGAATACCTAAGCTTATTGGTAAAAAGCGCGCGGCAGCGATTATTGCTTGGCGGGATAAAAATGGGGGAATCAAGTCGTTTGATGACCTGTTAAAAGCAAAAGATCTAAACTTAGGAGTAAAAATAATAACGGAATTGCAGAAAAAATTTGTTATTAATTAGTTATTTAGTCTAATTTTGCGTATTAATTACAATGTTTAACATACTTGCCATCAAATAGGCTTGCATATTTGTTGGAAGTGTTTTTTAATTGAGTAGACAAAAACCTAATTCCTAATCAAAAAATTTTTTACAAGGAAGCTCATAAAATGAAATCCCTATTCAAAAAAACAACTGCTGCTGCAGCTATCGCTGCTTCACTTGCATTAACTGCATGTGTTGATTCAACTGATTTTGGTAATACCGATACTACACCTACAGCAGTAGTTACATTAAGTGGTACTGCGACTAAAGGTGTTTTAAAGCAGGCAACGGTTGTAATCTGTGCTGTTAACCCAAAAGAATGTGCGAACACCGTTAGTACTAACAATGGTGCTGATCTAAGTGGTACTCAAGGTTATATCGGTACTGCGCAAACTAATGATGATGGCGATTATTCTTTTACTGTCCCAGAAAAAGATCAAGGTACAGCTGTCATGGTGCGTATGTTTGCTGTGCCAGGCGTAACAAAGATGGATTGTGACTTTGACGGTTGTACTGACACTCAAGACTTATCTGGCTTGGAATTAAAAACAGTGGCTTTTGTTGAAACTCCTCTACCGGGTGTTGATGCGACAGTTACGGCTAGTGCTTCTGCATTATCGACTGCTGCAACAGATACCTTGATTGAACTTGGTGGTGGTATTGATGGCCTAAAAGATGTTACTACAAAAGAAGTTTTCAAAACAGTGACAGATACTGCATCTAAGTCAGTTGCAACTGTACTGGGTATTGATACTACTACAGCAAGTTCTGTTAACTTGTTTGAAGTTAAAATTCCTAACGCAACAGCTGGTGATAGTAAATTTGATGAAGCTGATGATACAGTTAAAGCATTATCAATTGTAAACGCTTCATTAGCTAGTGTAATTGGTGTTAAGGTAGATGCAGATGAAGACGCGCCAGCTACGTTAGCGGCGGCTATCAAGAAAGTGACTTCTACTGTTTCTCAAGCGGTCACTAAAGGTAGTTCAGATAAATCATCTACGACTTTAGGTCAAATTACTCAGACAGCTAAAACCCAAGCTGACGCTAAAGTAAATGCGATAGTGGCAAGTAACCCTAACTCTACTTTAGATACAAAAGTTAAAGTGCCTACTGCAGATGAAGTTAAATCGAAAGTTGATGAGTCTAAAGCCGAAGTAGACAAAGTTAAAGATACTGTTACTGGTGGTACAGGTACTGGTGCTACTGGTGCACAATAATCACTTTTACTGATTGAATAAAAACCCGCTATGGCGGGTTTTTTTATGCCTTATAGCATAACGATTGGCTAGTTTTATTAACTTGCTGAGCGAATTAGCCGATAATAGTCAAAGGTAAGGTGTGTTTAGGACTTTGCGCTTGAGTCAATGTGCTACATACACGACAAACAGAAATTTGTCAGTTTGCTTGCTTTAACATATTGCCTTCCAGTGATTTTTATAGAGATCTGGCACATGGTTTATTAGTGAAACAATAAACGAAACTAAGCCTCTGTGTTGTATACCAATTCACAACGACTCACATTTTGTAAAATAGAATAACGATAATGAAAAAACTCGCTTTAACTTTGGGGATCACCAGCATCCTGTTGACTAATACTTGTTTAGCTGTTGATGAAAAAATAAATTTTCAAGGGATCACTGGGGCTGTCAATACGCCGTCTGCCAACACATTACAGCCTGGCAGTTTTAACTTTTTTTATTCGAAGCCGGTTGAGCGTGGTAATCGTTATTTGGATAACCATAGCTTTGTGTATAGCTTTGGTTTATATGACTTTTTAGAAGTGAGCGGGCGCAATGCCAGTTATTCAAGTGATTTGGGTAAAGGGTCTGATTTATCAGCCAATATCAAGTTAAAAGCCAGCTTTATTCCCAAGGATTGGTTTAGTTTAGCGATTGGCTCACAGGATTTAGGCGGTGCCGCCAATAATTATGGTGCTGATTATGTTGTGCTGTCTAAGTCCTTGTTTGATGACAGTCTGTCTATTTCTGCTGGCGTAGCAAAAAGTGATTCACTGTTAGGCAGAATGAACGGTGAGTTTGGCTCTATACGTTATCAACCCTTTGAATGGTTACAACTGCAAGCCGATTATGATGCGGCTGATACACATACTGGTTTGGTTTTTTCTACACCTTTGGCATGGTTAAATAATCAAGCACAGTTTAATGCGTCTATTATTACTTCATCCAGTAATGAAGATTTAACGGATAATGTTTCATACGGTATTGGCTTTACCTTGCCTATGGGCTCATCAATACCCACATCTTTAGCGCATAGCAGTGAATATGAAATTCAACAAAGCAATGCAGCTCGTACTCAAGTTCAAGTATTGTCAGGTCAACAAGAAAACCGTTTATTTGAGCAATTAAAAAGTTTTAAACAAGGCTTAATTGACTTTGGTCTGGAAGATATCTCCGTAGGATATGATGTTAACAATAAGGTATTTGTTCGGGCGACGACCTTATCAACATTTGGTCGTAACCGTTTAGATGCAGTTGGTTACATTTTAGGCACCTTGGTTAATGAAGTGACAGCCAGCAAAGAAAGCCAGTTTGTATTAGAGATCACTGAAAATGGCTTAGTTGCAGAAAGTTACAGTGGTCAGTTTGCCCAATATCATGCTTTTCTACAGCAAACCTCGACATCAACTGGCTTACGCGTGATCAAAGGGGGACAAAGTCAAACTGCCAATGTCAATTGGATCGGTGAGCAAAAACAAAATTCATCGTGGTTTAAGCCTAGGATCACCTTATCGCCAGACGTCAACTCCACCGTAGGTACCGAAGTCGGGGTTTTGGACTTTTCCGTGGCGTTGGCTGCGCGCTTGGAATTAGACTTGTGGTCAGGCGCGACATTCTCTTCAAAATATTTAAAGCAATTTTACGAAACCAAAGATTTTAAAGATGGTTATATACTAGCTAATTCGCGGCAAAACTCCGGCTTGTATGAACTGGGTTTACATCAAAGTTGGACTTTACCGTTTAATATTTTCAACATGACTAGTGTCGGACGCTACCGAGAAAATTGGAATTATATTAGCCATGAAGCCTATTGGGCGTCACAAAGTGGCCGTAATATTTTTCAGTTGAAACTCGGCCGCTATGAACTCGATAAATTTGAATCGCAAATTGATTGTATTACTTTTTACAAAGTATGTCGCGAGGCTAAAGCTTGGGAAGAAGCCAATACGCCAAAAGAGCGTGATGTTGCTGTTGCCTCTTATAAACACTATGTCCCTGAATATGATTTGTTATTGCGGGCCGAAGCAGGCCAATTTTGGCAAGCCGATACTGGTTTTACGTTACAGTTAGAACGTCAGTTCGGCGACACGACAGTACGTTTACGCTACAAAAATACCGATGCTGAGTCTGGGGTCAATAATGAATTTATAGGTTTGTCTTTCTCTGTGCCGTTGACTCCACGTAAAGATTATAATTTTAAACATGTGACACTCCGCGGGGAAAATAAATGGACTTATGGTATCGATACGTTAATTGGCAAAAATCATAATCGATTAACGCCAGGCACCGCTGATATTGCTTATGTATCAACTCGTAATTTAGCCAATATCTATTTTAATAACTTTAGATCAGGTCAGGCTTATCTTGAACGTAACAAAGCACGTTTGATTGATGCCTATTTAACATTTAAAGACCAGTAAAACCCATATTTATGCGAATACCAGCTTGGTATTCGCATCTTTATTAAAATAGCGACTGTCTATATTTAGCTGACTTTTAACATTTGTTGGCTATACAAGAGTTTGCGCGTGATATTGTGGCGCGGATCTGAAAATACTTCACTGGTTAGCCCTCTCTCGACCACTTTACCTTCACTCATAATAAATACGTAATCGCTAATGTGCTTAACGATATTAAGATTATGAGAAACGAAAATGTAGGTTAAGCCAAAGGTTTGTTGTAATTCTAAAAACAAATTGACCATTTGTGAGCGAGTGGAGGGATCCATAGCCGCAAAAGGTTTATCGGCAATAATGACTTTAGGATCAAGAATAAGAGCTCTAGCGAGCGCGACACGCTGTTTTTGGCCACTGGATAACATGTGTGGGTAGAACCACATATAATCCGGTAATAAACCGACTCGTCCAAGCGTTTTTTTGATTTTATCTTCCCGCTCTTTGGGCGACATTAATGTGTTGAGTTTGAGCGGTTCCTCGAGCATTTGCCCTATGGGAATACTTGGATTGAGAGAAGTCGCCGGATCTTGAAAGATCATGCGGATATGGCGTGATCTATGTTTAAAGTTTTTGGTATCGAGTTTTTGACCATTCAAATAAATTTTGCCGCTAGAGGGTTTTTCGGCACCGGCGAGTAATTTTGCCAATACCGATTTACCTGACCCCGCTTCGCCAACAATAGCTAAGGTTTGGAATGGGTCTAAACTAAAACTGACTTTATCTAAAACGATTTTACTTTCTTTTTTCCAAGGTAAAGTCCGTTTTTCATAGGATTTTGACAGCTCGACAACATCCAATAACTTACTCATTACTACCTCACATTAATCGGAAAGTGGCAGTTAAACACATGGCCTTTGACGCGATTGGCTTTGGGGGCAATAACACAATTTTTTTGCGCTTGTGGGCAACGGGGGCCTAAACGACATCCTATTGGTAAATGCTGCAAAGGAGGTGTTGTACCTTTTAGCGTGGTTAATGGCGATTTGTGGTTAGCTTGTTGGGTAAATTGCGCCAAGTTTTGAAATAAAGCCTTGGTATAAGGATGAAATGGATTAGCGACTAACTCTTTTACATTACCCGCTTCTACACTTTGTCCTGCATACAAAATTGTCATGTTTTTTGCCCAGTGAGTAACGGCTTCCAAGTCGTGGCTAATTAACAAAATAGCCATGTCTTGTGTTTCATTTAACTTTTGCAGCAAGCGCAATATTTGTACCTTAGTGGTGCTTTCCATTGCATCTGTCGGTTCATCCGCTATGAGCATTTTGGGTTTACGAGCTATGGCCATGGCAATCATTATTTTTTGACATTGACCTTCACTGAGTTCATGTGGAAATGCGTCAAGACAAAAATCATAACTTTTAATGCCGACTTTTTTTAACAGGTTTGCTGCGTATTGGCGTCGTGCTTGTTTACGAGCCCAAAAAGAACATTTAAGTTCTGATGTCGGGATCACTTCAGAGAGTTGATCAAAGATAGGTGCAGTTGGATCTAAGCTGCGTGATGGTTCTTGAAATATCATCGCGATATCACGATTAATCACTTCGCGGCGCTTTTCTGCCGACATTTTGAGTAAATCTCTGTCTTGCCAAAATAAGCGGTCTGCTTTTACTGTCCAACGCTCGTCAAGGATCCCCATCAATGCTTTGGCAAATAGGGTTTTACCTGAGCCTGATTCACCGACTAAGCCATGAAAGCCATTTTCTCTAATCGTTAGACTCATTTTATCGATGGCATGAATGGAATCGAGATCATCATTTAAAGTCACGGTTAAATTTCGGACATCAAGTAGTGCCATATTTAATCACTCTTATTCTGATTGAAATTTAAGGACTTTTTCTAAACTGCTACCGACAATATTAACGCATAGCAGGCAAGAAAACATGAAAATACCGGGCAAGGTGACTAACCAAGAGGCGCGATACAGTAGATCGATCCCTTCGCGTAACAGAGCGCCCCATTCTGGCGACGACGGATCCGCCCCCAAACCGAGAAAGCCAAGAGCGGCAATATCCAGCATGGCAACAGATACCGCAAAGGTAAATTGTAAAACAATGACGTTAATAATATTCGGTAAAATGGAATGTACCAAGAGCTGCCAATCGTTGGCGCCATCTAGCTTGGTGGCAATAACGTATTCTTTCTTTTTTTCTGCGGCAATCGCATTACGTGTTCGATGGACAAATTGTGGGACTAAGGCGAGAAATACTGCCCAAATCGTATTATTTAAACCCGGCCCTAGAACCGCGACGATAATTATGGCTAACAGTAAAGAAGGGATCGACAAGATCGCGTCAAGCAAATGGTTAAAAATGCTTGATTTAACACCGCGGCTCATGCCCGCCAATGCGCCCATAGCACAGCCTGTTAACATAGCACAAAATGCTACCACTACCGCGCTGCCAAACGTCAATCTTGTACCATAGAGCAAGCGGGAAAACACGTCTCGGCCTAAATCGTCAGTGCCCATTAAAAAATATACGCTACCGGCATCGTTCCAGCTGGGTGGCAATAGCAAGCTATCAGGGTGCTGAGTAAAGGGAGAATAGGGCGCTATCAATGGCGCAAGTATGGCAATGGCAGAGAAAGCGATGACAACCCATAGTGAGATCCACGCGACATGTATTTTGGTATAACTGCGCCATATTTGTGCTATCGGGTTGGGTGAAGTCATCTCTTCATAGATATTATTGGCCATGAGTCGTCCTATAACTTTCTATACAAGGGATTGGTAAACGCATGCAGTAAATCAATACAAACGTGAATAAATACGATAAAGGCAGATACTACAAGTAATCCGGCTTTTATCACGGGGTAGTCTCGTTGGTATATGGCTTCTATTAACCAACTGCCCATTCCCGGCCAGCTAAAGATCACTTCGGTCACCATGACACTCGTCATTAACACATTAAATGCTAAGGCAATTTGCGGAATAACCTGCAACATGGTGTTACGAAATACATGGCGCTTTGCCAATTGCCAAGTGCTGAGCCCTTTGGTTTGAGCCGCTTTAATATAATTGGTTTGCATCACTTTTATTACTGTATTCCTCGTGGTGGTTAGCAGTAAGGTGATGGGTACCATGGCTAAAGTAAGCGTAGGCAGGATGAGATGAGCCAGCGCATCGTATAAAGCTTGCGATTTGTACGGTAAATCGGACTTAAGAATATCGTATAAAATAAAGCCGGTTGATTGTGGGATCTCATAAAGTAAATTGATGCGGCCAGACATAGGTAACCAATTTAGATTTAGAGAAAACAACAAAATAAACATTAGCCCCAACCAGAATAAGGGTATAGAGTTACCTATTACGGATAAAGAGTACAAACTATAATCAATCAATTTTTGATGGCGCAGCCCAGCCCAAAAACCCAGTGGAATACCGACTAAAATTGCCAATAGCATGGCGTAAATACTCAATTCAATAGACGAAGGTGCGACTTTAAATAACTCATCAATAACGGGGGATTGCGAGTTGAATGACACACCTAAATCACCATTAAAAACTTGGGAAATAAATGCCAAATATTGCTGAATATAACTGCCATCGAGTTTATATTTTTCTTGTAAAATTGTGTATTGCTCGTAATCAAACTCGCGCAAACCAGAAAAGTTTTGCACGGGATCGCCGGGAAATAAATGTCCCAAACTAAAGGTGATAATACTCAGTATAAATAGAGTTGAGAGTAATAAATTAAGGCGTCGTACTAAATAATACATCATTGGTTTTTCTCCACTTGGCTAAAGCCAATACTTGAATAAGGAGAAAAATTGATGTTATACACATTGTCTTGCTTAGCTAAATACCGAGTTGAGTGAGCGATGGGCACAACAGGCATTTCGAAGTCCAATATTTTTTGCGCTTTCGCATAATAGCGTTTACGGTTTTCACGGCCCTCTACTGTTAATGCTTGGCTTATGGTTTCATCAAATTCGGTATTACACCAAGCTGCTCGATTTGAGCCGACAATAGCGGATGCACAACTTAGGATCGGACTAAAAAAATTGTCAGGTTCAGGGGTATCGGCCGCCCAACCAATTAATACAGAATCATGCTTTTGTTCACTGAGTAAACGACGAAATGTATTCCATTCATAGCTGACAATTTTGACTTTGATACCCACTTCTTTCAGGTTTTCTTTTATGAGTTCCGCCATCTTACGTGCATTCGGGTTATAAGCTCTTTCAATTGGCATCGCCCAAATATCCATTGTAAAACCGGGCTTAATCCCAGCTTCACTTAGCAAGCGTTTAGCGAGATCAGGGTTATAGCTGGCATTAGGTTTATTGCCTTGCTTGGGGGCTTGATAAGCCCAAGAAAAGGGGGGTAATATCGAGTTAGCTTCACTTGCCGAGCCATAATATACGGCTTTAAGTATGGTTTGTTTATCAATGGCAGCAGCAAGAGCACGCCGTACATTGGGATTATCAAATGGCGCTTTTAATGTATTAAAGGCCCAAAAGCCAACATTAATGGCGGGTTGCGCTTGCAATGAAACTTTATCTTCATTGTTTAAGATTGCCATTTCGCTAGTCACAGGATAAGCAATGACATCGCATTCACGTGTAATGAGTTTTGCTAAACGTAACGAGCTTTGGCTCGTTATATCAAATACGAGATTCTCTATGTTGCCTTTTGTTTGCCAATATTGAACATGGCGTTTAAAACGAATATAAGCGTCTTTTTGATAATGAGTCAGAATATATGGCCCTGTACCAACCGGTTGCATATCAATTAATTCAGGGGTGTTTTTTTCTAGCAAATGGTCTGCATATTCGGCCGATAAAATGGCGGCATAGTCAGTGGCAAAATGTGATAAAAATGAAGAGTCAGCCCGATAAAGTTTAAGGCGAATCACTTTACTGGATACAGCCTCAATAGTTTGTATATTTTCACTTATTTGAATGCTGTCAAAATAAGGGTAAATACCGCCGCCAATGTGATGAAACGGATGATCAATATCGAACCAACGCTTGAAACTAAACAAGACATCTTTAGCGTTAAATGGCCTGCTTGGTGTGAAATAACGTGTTGAATGGAAAGCGACATTATCGCGTAATTTAAAAGTATAGGTTAAGCCGTCTTCTGATACTTGCCAGTACTCAGCTAAACTCGGTTGTAAGCTACCATCAACTGGATCAAATTCTAGCAAACGGTTATACAATTGGCGTGAAATGGCATCCAGTGTGGTGGCAGAGGTAACTAGCTGCGGGTTAAATGTTTCTGGGCTGCCCTCTGAGCAATAAATTAAACCTTTTTCCAAGATCGACGAGCTTGGCGGCTTACACCCTGTTAATAAAAGTGCGATTAGCAAGGCACTAAAAAGTGCAAGAGAATTCATATTAGCTATTTGATTGTTCGAGCAAGTTATATTTTTTTAAGTAACCGCGCAATTGATGATAAGTGACGCCTAAAATGTCTGCGGTCTTTCTCTGATTGAACTGAGCTGATTTTAACGCGTTTTTTAAAATATTTATCTCATAATTTTGAGTTTGTTGCTTAAAATCAAGCGGAAAGACGAATTCTTGTGGGCTAGCACCGGTCTTTTGCCGTGTTTCCGTGTTAATTTCAGCTTGTTCGTTAGTTTGTGGTGATTTTTGTGACGATACTTTTGACGAGAGAGACGATGACGCTGTTTGGTTTAAGCTATCTTTGTTGGGGCGATAAGGAGAAGCAAAGGGATCCAATATCAAATGCGTAATGGGTTTATCAATATTAATATTGCGATATACCGCACGTTCAACCACGTTTTTTAATTCACGAATATTCCCTGGCCAATGGTAGCTCATTAATTGACTACAAGCCCGCGGGCTAAAGCCGGCAAAAAAGGCATGTCCAAGCTCTTTAGCCATGTCAATTGCAAACTTTTCTGCAAGCAAGAGGATATCTTCAGGCCTTTCACGCAATGGCGGCAAGGTAATGACATCAAATGATAAGCGATCAAGCAGATCCGAGCGAAATTTTCCTTGTTCAGCTAAGGTTGGTAAATCTTCATTGGTGGCGGCAATTAAACGCACATTAACTTGGATCGGCTTAGAGCCACCAACGCGTTCAAACTCTCCATATTCGATTACCCGAAGTAACTTTTCCTGAACTAAGCTAGGGGTATTGGCTAATTCATCTAAAAATAATGTGCCGTCGTCTGCACGCTCAAAACGACCGTGATGGCGTTTACTAGCGCCAGTAAATGCTCCGGATTCATGGCCAAATAATTCACTTTCTAATAAGGCTTCACTGAGTGCAGCACAGTTCAAGCTAACGTAGTTTTGTTGCCAGCGCTCCGATAAAAAATGCAGTCGTGCCGCAATCAATTCCTTACCTGTACCACGTTCACCTATGATTAAAATTGGTTTGTTTAATGGCGCGGCTCGAGAAACTTGGTCTAAAACACTTAAAAACGCATCTGATTGACCAAGTAGGCTTTCATTAGTTGGCGAATTTCCCATATTCAGTTAGTAAATATCGCTAATAGTTGGTTAAAAATATAATAGTCGAAAAAGTATACATTGTCTTTAATTAAAAAATATCAATAAAAACAGTTGGTTAAATATTGTGTAAACCTTGGCACAGAATATGTAATCTATTTAGGTGTATTAATTATTCTGAGTACTAAATCAAGAGGTTACACAGTATGGGTATTTTTTCTCGTTTTGCAGATATTGTAAATTCGAATATCACGGCGTTATTAGATAAAGCTGAAGATCCGGCTAAGATGGTTCGATTAATTATTCAAGAGATGGAAGACACCTTAGTTGAGGTTCGTTCAAACTCTGCCCGTACCTTGGCAGAAAAGAAAGATTTAACCAGACGTATAGCGCGCATTGAAGACGCGATAGCTGACTGGCAAGCGAAAGCCGAATTAGCCTTAAGTAAAGAGCGTGAAGATCTGGCGCGTGCAGCCTTATTGGAAAAATCTCAGCTTGAAGAGCAAGTTAAAATCATGTTGGCTGAGCTTAATTTGGTTGATGAAAACATGGGGCGCTTACAAGATGAAATTTCACAATTGCAAGAAAAACTCAATGATGCAAAAGCTCGTCAGCAAGCGTTATTGTTACGTCAAAAAACTGCGAAATCTCGCTTAGACGTTAAGCGGCAGTTAGACTCAAACAAAGTGCAAGATTCCATGAACCGCTTTGAAAATTATGAGCGAAAAATTGATGATATTGAGGCCAGTGTCGAGTCTTATGACATGGGTAAGAAAACATTAAATGATGAATTCGCCGAATTGCAATCACAAAGCAAAATAGACAGCGAATTGGCGGAGCTCAAAGCTAAAATGCAAGAAAAGCAATAAGCGGAATAAGACGACATGGAAATTACAGAGCTTATATTTGTGCCAACCATATTATTTATGGTGGTGGTTGCCCCGATATGGTTGGTTCTTCACTATCGCTCAAAGCGGCAAATAGGTCAGGGGTTAAGTGAAACGGAATCTTACGAGTTAGAAAAGTTAGCTAAGGATGCTGAGCGCATGGCGCAGCGTATTCAATCTTTAGAGCAAATACTCGATCAAGAATCACCGCAGTGGAGACGACATCATGAGTGAGAAAAAACCGACTAGTATTAAACGCGATCCGGATCGCGGAAAATTGGGTGGTGTGTGTGCCGGAATTGCCAACTATTGGGGTTGGGAGCTATGGCTTGTGCGTATTATCGCAATTAGTGGTTTATTCCTCTCAGGCAGTTTGTTTTTTTGGGGGTATATTGCATTGTGGATAGTATTGGATAAACAAGCTCCAGCCAAAGACTGGCAATCTCAGGTAACAGCTCAGCCAGTGCATTTTGAAATCAAGTCGCAAGTATGGAAAGCAGGCCAGCCGCCGCGTCGGGCCTTTCAAGATATCAAAGCAACATTTGATAATTTAGAAACACGCTTGCAAAAACTGGAATCATACGTCACGTCTAAACAGTTTTCGATTGCGCGTGAAATTAATAAATTGTAAATGTTTGATTCAGGGTTTATCCGTCTGGCTCTTGACGATTGAACACGCGATAGAGTAAACACAACATATAGTTAAAGCGATCAAGTCTTATGATACAAATACCCAAAGGAATGCAAGCTAAGCTGCACAGCAAATTAAGTCATTGGCAAAATAAAGCAATAAAGGCTGGGCGTCGAGCGCTGGATGTCGATATAAACTTAGCTGTAACGGGTTTAAGTGGTGCAGGTAAAACAGCATTTATTAGCGGCCTGGTTCATCACTTGCGATTTGCCAGCCAAACGCCGCAATACCCTTTTTGGCAGGCCGCTCAACAAGGGCGCTTATTAGGCTGTAAGCGCAATTTACAGCGCGATTACCATGTGCAGCGTTTTCGCTACGACGAAGCAATAGCGTCATTGTGTCACAGTTCGCCAACATGGCCAGCAAGCACGCAAGGCACAAGTTCAATTTCATTGTCACTTAAATATAAAACGCAACAACAGCTTAAATCTTGGCTTGGTGATACGCATTGTTTAAACATTAAAATTACCGATTATCCAGGGGAGTGGTTACTGGATTTACCTTTATTACGTTGGGATTTTAAGCAATGGTGTGAAGTTATCGACTCTCGATATCAACATCATGCTGCCTATCAAAACTTTAAGCAAAAATGCCGAGAAATAAATTGGCAAGGTGGGGCAGATGAGCGGGTTTTAGAATCCTTATCAACTGTTTATACGCAGTTTTTACTTGAGTTAAAACAACAAGGGTACTCTTGGATCCAACCTGGGCGTTTTGTATTACCTAGCACATGGCAAAATACACCCGCATTGCATTTTGTCCCTTTACCAATCGAGCTGATTGACAATATTCAAGATGGAGCGCAAAGCTTATTACAATTGAATATGAAACGATATGCTTATTATGTGGAGCATATTGTAAAACCTTTTTATGTCGATCATTTTAGTGAATTTGACCGTCAGGTTATTTTGGTTGATGGATTAAGTGCGTTGAACTTAGGACAAGCGCATGTGGAAGACTTACAGTATTCGCTGAATGAGTTAAACCATAGTTTTCGTTATGGCAAACAATCTTGGCTAAGCCGCTTACTTAATCCCAAGATAGATAAAGTTTTGTTCGCTGCGAGTAAAGCGGATCAAATCACACCAGACCAATATGCTAATTATCAATTGTTTATTCAGCATCTGAGTAGCCAACCGGCTCAAGAGCTTAATTATTCAGAAGTTGAAATGCAGTATTTAGCGCTGTCTGCGATAAAAGCCAGTCAATTAGGCTCTGCCAAACACGAAGGTCAAGATTATCAAGTGTTAACAGGTCAATTGAAGTCAAATCAACAAACCGTATGTTTATTTCCTGGTGAGGTACCCAAAAGCGTGCTATCGACTAATTTTTGGCAACATAATCAATTTGATTTTGCTAGTTTTTTACCACCCACAGGATTATCGGAACAAGCGGCGTTTCCTCATATTGCCATGGATAAAGTTTGTGAGTTTTTATTGGGAGACAAACTACAATGAGCCAAAACGACCCATTTGCCAATTTGGAAAATCGAGAAAATTCATCGCTAGCTCAAGCAGCGGGCTCGCAGCAAAATCTTAATACCTCAACAAATACTCAGAACAAGCTGCGTTCAGCGAAAAATTTTGAACCGCAACAGCCAGATCTCTCATTATTGGAAAAACAAGCCAACGAGAAACTGTTGAAAGCGCATATGTTTGAGGCAACAGAAGTTAAAAATGAGCCAGAGACCAAGGCAACAGTTAGTAGTGAGTTAGCCAATGACGAAAACCTAGCACTCAGTGAAAAATCCAGTTGGTTTAAACCTATACGCTTATTTAATCCGTGGACATTATTAATCGTTAGTATTGCTGCTATTTCCGGGTATGAATGGTTAGATATGCTGGTGAATCAATTTACATCCAGCCCTGTTTTAGTGAGTTTGTATTCGGTTTTTTTCGCGAGCCTAGCCTTTATTGTTGGCAAACTCGGTTGGCAAGAATACAGAGCACTCCGCAGTTTAAAAAAACAAACCGCATTACAAAGTCTGTCGAGTGATCAGGCGCAAGCATCGTTTAGCAAAAGACAAGCTGTGCAGTTGTGTGAAGCACATTACGCAGGCTTGCAAGAGGTGACATTAACCAGTCAGAGTGAAAAATTTATTAGCCAGCAGCAACATTGCCAGCATGCACAAGATGTATTTGAGTTATATCAAAGTACAGTATTGACTGAATTGGACAAGCAAGCTCATCGCTTAATTGCTAAAACCGCGACAGAAACGGCAGTTATTACCGCTTTGAGCCCATTAGCTATATTAGACATGCTGGGTGGCGCCATTAAACAGATCCGCATGGTTAATCAGTTAGCGCGTTTGTATGGTGTCGAGTTTGGTTACATTGGTCGTGTGCGCTTAGTAAAGCATATATTGCTCCACATGTCGCTTACAGGCGGTAGCGAGCTGTTGACTGATTTGGCGGCGGATTCTCTCAGTGTGGATTTAACCGGACGAATTAGTTTAATGGCGGCTCAAGGTTTAGGCGTCGGTTTACTAACAGCGCGTTTAGGAGCAAGAAGTGTTCAGGCAATTCGGCCTTTTACGCATAACGCCAGTGCGGTTATCAAATTAACTGACATACGCAAAGCCTTGATTAAAGAGTTAACGGAAAAGCTAAAAAGTAAAACAAAGTCGTGATTGTGTTAGAGAGAGTGAAGCCATTCTAGCGCTTCTGATTCGTTTGAAAAAATACGTAAGTTTTGCTCTAAACGTGAAGGTATGCGGTTGTCACTTAGGCTTTTTAGGGTAAGTGACTGCATGACATTGGCTTTACCTTTCATCGGTTTAGTATTGAGCCATTGATTTAATTCTTCAAATACTTGGTATGAATCATTTAATGCGCCACCAAAGGCTAATGCATTAACTAAAATCGAAAAAGGCTGGTTGCCAAAGCTTTGTACAGTGTCTTTAATATCTGTGACGAGCTGTGTTGTATGTTGCAAACTAAACCCGCCTTTAATTCTAATAAGAATGACGTCTTCATCTAAATCGATGCTGTATTCACCTTGTGGCAGTGCCATAAATTTTACGTTCCAATAACCCTTTGAGTTTTTTATAACTGCTTTTTGTTAAATCTTCCACATTGTTTACACAATAGTTGCCAATTTTTTACCATTTTCAGCGTTAAGCTAAGTTTACGACCACAAAATAACCAATGTGTTGTATATAGTCTTCTCGATCAGGCTTTATGGTTCATTGTCTGCGCTTACTCGCCCCAATCACATAATAGAGCATATGCTCATGGGGTCTCGAAGCTTGACGGCTTCCCCTAAAACCAGCTCGCTTTGACTATAGCAAAGGGGGGGGATTTGAAATTTGCTAAATTGGTTTTTATTTTTACGCTTGGCTTTGTTTGGCAAATGCCGCAAGTGCAGGCCGTACCTTTAAAAGACAATAAGGTTCAACGTAAAGCAAAGTGTTGCCAAGTGCAGCGCTTGAAGCGACCTGCATTTAATCGGCTAGATAAAAACGCTAACGGCCAACTTGAATTTAACGAGTTTGCTCGTTACAAGTTGCCGTTAGGTAAGCATAAACGTTTATTTAGATTAATAGACGAGAATAATGACGGGAAGATCTCTCGACAAGAGTTTGTCAGTCATCAACCTCCGCGTCATTTAAAAAAGTTGTTTGAGTCGCAACAAGCTAATCGCAAGTAACAAACAAGGATTGATTAGCCAAAAATACTGCGTAATAAGCTGATGACCTGATCGACACTTTTACCGGCATTGACTTGGCTAATTATCGACTCCCTTTTGTCCTTTAAATAAGCTGGAATATCATCTGCCGCTAATGCGCGGTCGACTAATACTTCAATTGATTCTTTGCTGCGAGTGCGTTTCGAACCAGTTGTCGTTGCGCTTGATTTAGCTCTAGCTGGCTTGTTTTTTAACAACAAGTAATTCGATTTTTCTGCACTGTCCGGTGAGTAATAAAAGAATAGATCAACTAAAATAGCGCGATTGCGCCATAAAGTCGTTTCATCTAAATGTTCGCTCTCGCTTTCTTCACTCGTTTCATGGTCTATTTCAGGGCATGGAGCTCGCCACCACGGACATGACTGAATACAGGTGATTAAGTCTTGCCAATAAGCTTGGAAATCACGATTGTTAAATTTACCTATGCTTAAGCCATTACATAATGCATCTATTTTATTGTTGCTGATCACAACAAACACATCAGGACGGCGCATGGCAAGTAGGCGCGTTGCCGCAGGCAAACTTGGCTTTTCTTCTGGTAAGTTGTTGGCAAAAATTTGCAAATAGGCAATTACAAATGCTTGGTAATGATCTTGCGTGACTTCACCTTCTAACGGGATATTGTCCAGCGCTTTGTCAAACTGTTCAGGAATTTGATTGAGTAATTGATGAAAAGCGCGCGCAGCTTTGGTTGAACCAAACCATTCAACATCATAATTGTAAACCGATACATCGTGTTGTTGTGTGTGTTTACCGGCGAAGGCTAGCCTGTCTTCGTTAATCATGTCTGCTAGCGGCTGGCTTTTAATGCTAGCTAGGTGTTTTAGAAGGCGCAAGCGTTCGGTAATCGCTAATCCTGCAGCGTTTTGTTTAATAAAGCCAACAAACATGGGCCAAGGCGTAATACGCAACATTTTTATTTGGTTTTGGCTGACAGCCGCTGCGAGCGCGCTTTTAAATTTCTCTAAAACAGGCAGTTGTTCAGGCTCTAGTAAATCCATATTCAATTGGCTATGGCAAATATCCAATAGCTGCAAACACCAAGACAGAAAATCAGTGGCGCGTTCGTCCACTTTGACCGCCATTAAATTGAGCGTGATATCAGGCACGAATTTAAGGGCATTTTGATAATGTTGGTTGTCACTGGCAGACAAATTCATTTCAGTTGGGGCGGCTAGCAATTTGCGCATAAAGTTTGATTACCTCCACTGGTAAGCGGCGCTAAAAAGCGCGCGATTGTACGGGTATTTTGTCACCCTGCAAGCCTATTTTGAGCTTGGGTATTTAAGTGTAGATTATTTGAGCGAAATGCAGACTTAATAAGCAATAAATAACGATATTTCGCTTGAAATTAATCGATTGGCCGTAGATCATAGCGACCCAATTTTGAATAACGGAAACAGAGGCAAAATGACAAAGCCAATCGTATTAAGTGGTTGTCAGCCAAGCGGTGAATTAACCATAGGTAACTACATGGGGGCCTTGCGCCAGTGGGTCGCAATGCAAGAAGATAATGAATGTTTATTCATGTTGGTTGATTTACACGCCATTACCGTTCGTCAAGATCCCGCTAAATTACAAAAAGCTTGTTTAGATGCCTTAGCACTTTATTTAGCTTGTGGTATCGATCCTAAGAAAAGCACGATATTTGCCCAATCGCATGTTGCTGAGCATTCGCAATTATCTTGGGTGTTAAATTGTTACGCGCAAATGGGTGAGCTAAATCGCATGACTCAATTTAAGGATAAGTCAGCGAAAAATGAAAACAATATCAACGTCGGTTTATATACTTATCCTGTATTAATGGCGGCTGACATATTGTTGTATCAAGCTAATAAAGTACCTGTAGGCAGTGACCAAAAACAGCATTTAGAATTAAGCCGTGACATAGCTGTGCGCTTTAACAATTTGTATGGTGATGTGTTTAAGGTGCCTGATCCTTATATTCCGCAAACGGGTGCCCGCGTGATGAGTTTGCAGGATCCAAATAAGAAAATGTCTAAATCGGATGACAATATCAATAACTTTATTGGTATGTTGGAAGAACCGAAAAAAATCACTAAAAAGATCAAACGCGCGGTAACGGATTCCGACGAGCAAGCTCGTATTTATTATGATTTAGAAGAAAAAGCAGGCGTATCAAACCTACTGAGTTTGTTGTCTTGTGCGACGGGTGAAAGCATTGAGTCTTTAGTGCCTAAATATGAAGACAAAATGTACGGCCACTTAAAAGGTGATGTCGCAGATGCGGTTGTTGGTTTAATTGAGCCTATCCAAGCGCGCTTTGCCGAAATTCGCGACGATCGTGCCTATTTAGATCAAGTCATGAAACAAGGTGCTGAAAGAGCATCTGAACGTGCTGCTAAAACGTTGCGTAGTGTATATGACGTATTAGGTTTTGTACCCAAGCCGTAAGTTATTTAATAATGAGCTTGCAAAAAAGAGCCTGTAGGCTCTTTTTTTATACTTAAAAAATTCCTTGAACTGCAATTGAAATCCAGGCGCGCTGGCCTTATTTTGTCGATGGAATTTAACGTCATAATGTCTAATAAAGACTAATAAATATTAAGAGAAACTAAAGTGGAAAATGTAACTTCTTTTCAAACTATACAAACGCAGTTTGAACGTCTGAAAAGTAATAAAGCGTTTGAATTGTTTGTTATTGGTGTCATTGTTGTTTCAGCTCTACTGATAGGCGCAAAAACCTATACCTTGCCGCAGTCTGTGGTTGATGCAACTATCGCGCTTGATTATTTTATCACTTTGTTTTTTTTGGTAGAGATCACGATCCGCTTTATTGCTGAGCAAAACAAAAAGCGCTTTTTTCATAGTTTTTGGAATACCTTTGACACCTTGATAGTTGTAGTGAGTTTAGTGCCAATTGATAACTCTGAAATGGCGGTGGTTGGCCGATTGATCCGCGTATTTCGGGTGTTGCGCATGGTGTCAATTATCCCTGAGCTGCGAATACTACTGACTTCACTGGTTAAAGCCTTACCGCAACTGGGCTACGTTATGTTGCTCATGTTTATTATATTTTATATATATGCCGCGGTTGGTAGCACCTTGTTTCATCATATTAATCCTGACTTGTGGGGTGATATTACAATTTCCTTACTAACACTATTCCGTGTCATGACCTTTGAAGACTGGACTGATGTTATGTATGAAACAATGGAAGTTTATTCACTAAGTTGGATTTATTATCTTACCTTTATTTTCTTGTCGGCTTTTGCGTTTTTAAATATGGTGATAGGTATTGTTGTTAATGTCATGGAACAAGAGCATGCCAAAGCGCGAGCTGACAAGCTCAAAGAAAATGGTCAAACAGAAGTGACAATGCAAGATTTACAACAGCAAATTGCCGAGTTAAAAATGATAATTCAAAGCAAGCGTTAGTGTTTACGTTACGAGGCGGATATGGCTGCCTCGGCTATAATTAATGTACTCATTCAGTTGTAGGGAGTCTTTACCATGCGTTTGTGCTATGTATTTTTTGTTTTAGCAGGCTTATCCTTTTCTTTACCTGCGGCTCAACTGCATATTGAGTGGCAAAGTCCAGAAAAATATACCGACATTCGCCCTGGTAATTGGGGAAGCAAAACCAAGTTTCAGCAACATGTGACAGCCAAGTTAAGTGCTCATTTTGAAAAATTGGCGGAGCAATTACCAAAACAGCAACGACTCAATATTCAAGTGACTAATTTAGATTTAGCGGGTGATGTTCGCATTGGTAGCTTCAATGAAATACGTGTGATCCGCAGTATTGATATTCCACGTATTCAATTCACTTATCAGTTATTG
The DNA here is from genome assembly GCF_003063625.1 of Saccharobesus litoralis. Lineage (NCBI taxonomy): Bacteria > Pseudomonadati > Pseudomonadota > Gammaproteobacteria > Alteromonadales > Alteromonadaceae > Saccharobesus > Saccharobesus litoralis. Next base: position 3,337,124 of record NZ_CP026604.1, read on the forward strand.
GATGACAAAGGTAATGAATTGGTTCGTGATCAGGTCAATTTAAAAGACATGGGGTTTGATATTAGAACTAATAAATATAGCCACAATAGCTTTAAATATGAGTATCAAATGTTAGATAACTGGTTTAATCAAACCTTTGTTAATCCTTAAAATATACACTTTTCTTTTCTATCAATAAGAGCTAATAACATGATTAAAGTAGACCAAGCATTACCGGATATAAGCCTACAAGTTCGCGACGAGAATGGTACACATACCTATACCAATCAGGATTTATTTATAGGTAAAAAAGTCGTGGTGTTTGCCGTACCCGGTGCATTTACACCAACGTGCTCTGAAGCGCATTTGCCCGGTTATGTAGTACTGGCTGACAAAATTAAAGCCAAAGGGGTAGATGCTATTATTTGTGTATCAGTTAATGATGCCTTTGTTATGCAAGCATGGGGTAAAGCGCAAAATGCAGATGAAATCATTATGGCAGCCGATGGAGATGCCAGTTTTAGTCAGGCATTGGGGTTAGCTAAGGATACCGGTGCTTTTGGCGGTATGCGCTCAGTACGCTATGCCATGATTGTTGACGACAATGTCGTGACGACACTTAATGTGGAACCGCCAAAAACATTTGAGTTAAGTAAAGCAGAAACGATTCTAGCCTTACTTTAAATATACATATTTGACCAACAAAAAAGGAAGCTCACGCTTCCTTTTTTGTTGTTAAATTTTATGGCGTTATATGCTTAAAGGCTGCTCAAACTCTTCTGGCTTTTTATAATCGCCTGTCATGGTTTTCAATCGACCATCTTCAAAATTGAGCACTAGTTCTAAACGCTTTTTACCGCCTTTCCCATAACGAACTTCATAAATGTAATACCAAGTGTCTTTATTAAATGCATCTTGGACAACGGGGCGACCCAATACGTAAATAACTTGCTCGTAAGTCATTTCGACACGTAATTTATCCACATCGTCTTGGTCCAAAAAGTTGCCTTGCAATACGTTAATGCGGTATGCGCAAGCTGAAATAAAAAAAGCAAAAGCGATAATAAGAAAATGTTTTACGTTGCGATTCATAACTTTGTGTTGTTACCTGTAAAAAGACCGCACGGATGATAGCTAACTTGGCGGTTTAACAAAAGCGGAATTTGGAGATTGGACAGATTAATCGTCAAATAGTTCTAGCGACCAATGGCTAAATCTTTGATTGCGCCGTCTAACTCTATATGTGAAATGCCAGTATCCGAAAAATGAAGGACAATTTGCACCGTTTTAGCGTCAAAAAGGTAGGTTTTACCATCTACTCTAAATTCATATTGGCCTTTCACTTTACGATTAGGCACTTTGACTAGGTCAATCTGATGATCACCTAGTTTGTAACTAAACTCTTTAAAATAACCTTGACCAAACTCTTGAACCCAAGCGTAATCTTTATTTTTATTAGCGACATGATGCAGCAAGACGGCAATGGAATATTTTTCAGGTGCTGACGAGGTTGCCATTTTAAAAGGTCCGGCAATAAAATGGGTTTGGCCGTCAATCGCTTTAAACTCAAAATTAAAGTCGACAGTTTTCTTTACACCGGACGGGTACGTAATTGTCGCTTTACCAGGTATAGTGAAAGTAGCCCAAGCGGGTAGGCAAAATAAAAGAGCTAGGCTGGTGATTACTATTTTGATTAATTGAGTCATTCGATACGTCACTGTGATTCCAATTCGCCGCTGCTTAATTTAAGTTTTGTAAGCTTAATACAAAACAACTATACCTTAACGGCAAAATGGATCAATTAAAGAGCGCGGCAATGAGTCTTTATTTATCTTGTTTTACCATACAGATGGTGCTTTTCAGAAAAGGCGAGCTTTTTCTCAAGTTGTTCAATAGCGTTTTGGCAATTGGCTCGTCGTTGTTGTAATTGATTAATTTGCGCAAGGTACTGCTCTTGATAGGGAGCTAGTTGGAATAGCTTGTCGTCGAATTGCCTTAAGTAACTGCGGTATTGCGCAAGCGTAGCGTGCATTTTACCTATGGTGTTATTGGCTGGGTGCGCATTACTTTGATCGGAATGTTGAATGCGTTGCGCTTGAGCGAGTCGCGCTAATACTGATATTTGGTCGAGTAGTTTATCAGCAATTTTTTGCTCATTGTCACTGATAACTCGTGCCTTAAGGTTGACTTGACTTAGGAGGAATTCTGTTTCAGAAAAATAATCTTCTAAGGATTCAGATTGACAAACAAAGCTGCTATGCAGTTGCAACTGACTAATTAAGTTATATTGGTTTTTTTGGTCGCGCAGCTTTTGTTTTATATCTGCTAACTGTTGTTCAAGCATTGTCTAACAGTCACTAAGTAATATGCATAAATATAGCCTGAGTGTAACACGTTGGCGCATAGAGTGAGCGTTTTGCTTGGGCTTTTTATCTGTCTACAGTCCAAATGTCACATTTTTTTTACATTTAACTATACTTGACCTAATAGTCAGTTGTAGTACTGATTGCCGTTTACAAATTAGGTGACGACATGCGCTTAGAAATTACAGCCAGCGATCGCTTAGGAATAGTGCAAGATATATTGGATATCTTGGTTCAACATGGAATTGATTTACGTGGCATCGAAGTTTATCAAGGCTCTATTTACCTTAACTTTCCTGAAATTGATTTCTCCGAATTTCAACATTTAATGCCGGAAATGCGCCGTTTACCTGGCATTGAAGATGTTAAAACAACCAAGTTTATGCCGTTTGAGCGCGAGCATTGCGAATTTGCTACGATATTAAGAGCGATGCCCGATCCAGTTTTCTCGATTGATAGCAAAGGACACGTACAAACCGCTAATGACGCAGCACTGCGTTTGTGTGGTGATAGTTTAACTCAAGTTTACGACGAGCCGATTAGCCATTGGCTAAAAGGTTTTAGTTTTTCGCGCTGGCTCGATCATGAACAAATTGAAACACTCACTAAGCGAGTACAGTTAAACCATCAAGAATTTTTAGCTGATATTTACCCAATTTGGGTGCCAGATGGCGATAATAAACAAGTGTTAGCCGGAGCTGTAATCAGCTTGAAATCAGAGTTACGTTTTGGTGAACAAATTTCCGCATTCCGTCGCCCTGAAAGTGATACTTTTGGCGCGTTTATATCGCATAGCTCAGCAATGCGTAAGTGTATACGCGAGGCGAAAAAGTTGTCAGTTATTGAAGCGCCTATGTTGATTGAAGGAGAAACCGGCGCGGGCAAAGAGTTGTTAGCGAAAGCTTGTCATAAAGCTAGTAAACGGGCTGATAACGACTTTGTTGTTTTGAATTGTGCATCATTACCCGATGAAGTCGCTGAAAGTGAGTTATTTGGTTACGCTGCGCATGCCTATGAACATCATAGCTTAGCTAAAAAAGGTTTATTTGAAATCGCCAATGGCGGCACGGTATTTCTCGATGAAGTCGGGGAAATGTCCAGCGCATTACAAGTTAAATTACTGCGATTGCTGCAAGATGGCTGTTTCCGGCGTATTGGTGATGATCAAGAAGTACAGGTCGATGTGAAAATTCTATGCGCTACGAAAAGAGATTTATCATTACTTGTGCAGGACGGTACGTTTCGTGAAGACCTGTTTTATCGTTTAAATGTTCTCAGCGTGAAAATACCACCTTTACGCGAACGCAAAGCCGACATTATTTCGCTCGCTGAGCTTTATATCCGCAAGGTAAGTCAGCAATCTGGACGTGCAGCACCACGCATGAGTAAAGCTTGCCAAGATTATTTACTGCAATACCCTTGGCCTGGTAACGTCCGTCAACTAGAAAATACAATTTATCGAGCAGTGTCGTTATTAGACGGTGATGAAATGGCCAGAGAGCATGTTGAGTTGCCCGCTTATGCTAGTGACTTAGGTTATGTTGAGAGTGAAGTGCAAGGTACATTGGAAGAGTCAATTAAACGTTTTGAAAGTAGTTTATTAAAACGCTTATACCCTTCTTATCCCAGTACGCGCCAGTTGGCGAAAAAACTCGGGTTAAGTCATACCGCGATCGCCAATAAATTGCGTGAGTATGGAATCAATAAAAAAACTATGAAGACTTATTGATCTTTAAACTGTCGAATTTCGCAATATAGTTTGGGTAAAATTTTTTTTAAGGTAAAACCCGCGCGGTAACGCTTCAATCGGTTGGCCATGGTGACCAACCGCCGCAGTGCGTATGCTGGCATTGGCTGCTTTAGGGCGAATTTGCATTACTTCACCATGCTTGGCTGTAATTTGTTCTATTTGACCTAGAGCTATCATTTCCATTAATTCTTCCCAGTCTGCTTGTAAGGCTTGCTCCTCTTGAGCTGATGGACTCCAAAGTAGAGGATACCCAATAATGCGCTCGGCAACTGGAATTGTCCTTTCTGCAAGAATCGGGATCCACAGTACGCGGCTTAGTTTTTTCTTAACTACACTGTCTTGCCAAGTTAGGCCGGCCACATTGGTTAACGGTGCTACACACACGTAGGTTGTTTCGAGGGGCGAACCTTGGCGACTAATAGGTAAGGTTTTAAGCTCAATATTAAGATGTTCAAAATCGGGTACGGGCTTGGAACCGGCATAAGCACCGAGTAAGCATTCTAATAATTGTCCAGCCCAGCCTTTCTCTTTTTGCAAGTTGCAAGGCACAGACACGCCCGCCATATCGGCCAATTGAGCTAAATTGAGTCCTGCTAAATTAACCGCTCTGTCGAGTAATTCTTGTTCGCTTTGCGGTTCGTTGACTATTGGTTGCATGTGGTTGCAGGTGTATCACTTAAAGTTAGTTGATATAAAATAACGTCAATCGTGACAGTTAAGCTTTCAAGTTGTTGGACATTTTCTAACCCCTGCTTGGGGGCACGATATAAATGCGGTGTCATGGCTAGCAATTGTTGTAGTTCAGCTTGCTTAAGTGTCAGTTCAAATCGAATATTTTGTTGGTCATTGAGTGTAAACCCACAATCGAATGCCGGCTGTAAATCGATTGCCGAGTAAGCTTTAACACTAGGATACAAGTGTTGGCGTAATTCAATTTGGTGATGTTCGCCGACTTCCAGTAGCAGTAATTGACCATTATTTTTGAGTTTATTTGCAAACTCTTGATAAACAGGAAAACCAAAGGCGCAAAAAATGGTATCAAAATAATGTTCAGGGAAGGGTAATTGCTTATTACTGGCGACAAGCCAAGTCGCAGTTTTATTACTTTTTGCCGCCGCTTGAATCGCAAACTTTGAAATATCAAGCCCACAAGCTTGAAGATTGATATTTTGCTGTTGAGCTTGTGTCAGTAACTGATTGAGATAATATCCTTCACCGCAACCAGCATCTAAAATGTTTGAATGATTCAAGTGCTTAGCCAAGATCGTTTGATTAAGTGTTTGGCTAATGGCTTGATAGTAGCCGTTATTTAAAAAGGTGCGCCGTGCATTAACCATTTCTTTGTTATCCCCAGGTGCTTTTGAGCGTTTATGCTGCACAGGTAACAGGTTAAAGTAACCTTGTTTCGCGCGATCAAAACTATGGCCTTGCTCACATTTTAAGCAGTGCTCTTGAGGGAATAAGGGCAATTTATCGATTGGACAGATTAAATCTGGCATTGGGCTTAGCATTTTGTCTATTTTTTCCGTAACGGCCTTGAAATTCTGCTTAAAATAACCATTATACCTGTACAAAACTAAAAACGTTATTTGAATACGTACAATTGTTAGTACTAGATATAGCTCTTCGATTCAGGTTTTATGTCTTGTTTGTTTAAGTTTTAATCTGATAGCTTTAGCTCAGCTAATGTTAGCGGTTATTAAAATTTAACTAACTTTGCCAAAACTTGTCTGTTTAGACTGTAAATAGCGCTACTTCAGATAACTAATAACACTCAAGTGTAAGGAATAAACAACATGTTTAAAAAACTCGTACCTATTAACGCTGAAGCGCATAAGAATGCCAAAATCCAGCCGGTTAATTCTTTTGATTTTGCGCGCAGTTTTCACATTGCCAGTGTTAACGTAAATGAGTTTCCTCGTGCCGCCGCTAGTTTCCCAATTGTTTTCGTAAAATCACCAAACGGTGAAGAATATCGCCCAATTGCTTTATTCGGTACTAACGAAGGTCAAAACAGCTTTATTGATGAAGATGGTAAATGGGATGCGCCTTATATTCCGGCTATTCTTCGTCGTTACCCATTTGGTGTTGCACAAGTTAATGATAAAGATGATGAAACGTCATTTGCAATTTGTGTTGATGAAGAAAGTGATGCCTACAACGAAACTGAAGGCCAAGCTTTATTTAATGAAGATGGCAGTGCCACTGAGTTTTTAGAAAAGGTTCGTGATTTCTTAACTGAGTTACAAAAGCAAGAAGTTATGACCAGCCGCTTCTGTGAGCTTTTAACTAAGCACGAATTACTGATTGAGCAAACATTAGAATTAACCTCTGCTGATGGTTCAAAGAAACGCTTGACGGGTTTTTACTTAATTGATGAGAAGAAGTTCCGTGAATTACCGGATCAAACTTTCTTAGAATTCCGCCACAAAGGTGTATTAGACGCTATCTATAGCCAATTATCTTCATTGGCTCAAGTACCACGTTTAGCTCGCCAATCTTTCGCAAAAGCAGCAAGCGAAGAAACAGAAGCTTAATTTGACTGCTACTTTTAAAAACCGAGGCTTAGTGTCTCGGTTTTTTTTAGTTTAGTTGAGCAAGTTCTTGTTGGTTATTGGACTTGCCGCTCGTTAAATTAGAGCGACAAAAAAGGAGAGCCTAGGCTCTCCTTTTTAATTTGCAATTTGTAGCAATTAGGCTGTTTCTGTATGTTTGGTATACAGTGTGTGGATTAGCTTATCTTCGTATTCGAAGCGCTCTTCCATTTGTTGGCCTAGTGTCGACAAATCTTCGTCAAAAGGTTCATAGTCGTCATCGCCGTTTGCTTCAGCGTACTTGTCGTTAAATGACACGGCGATCTCGGTTGAAGCGGCTATTTTCGGTGTTAGGCTGCGAGCGAGTTCAACACTTTCGCCACCATGGACTTCACATTTGGAAACGATTTGATCGTAAATCTCAAAGTGACCGGCAGACAGGTAATCCATCATCACTTGGCAAAAGGCTTGTACTTCAGTTTGGTTGGGTAAAGCGGCAGCGTTTTTTTCAAAAGGCGGTAGACCCGCTAGTTGGCAATAACGCACTAACCATTCTTGACGCTCCTCTAACCAGCTGTCGATAACTTTGCTGGCTCCTCCATACTGAGCTTGTGTGCTCTCTAAACGGCTTAACATATTTCTTACTCGTTATTGTTTTTTGGTCTGCGCTCAATCTAAAAAAAAAACGGGGCAAAGGTCAACTAATTATTGCGAAAATATGCTAAGAATATGTTAATGATAGCTAATTCATATAGATGCGAATTTTTTAGGAACAATAATGCTTAAAAAGCCCTTGCGTAATGAGCGCCTTTCTGAGCCAGTTTTTTGGGTGATTGTTGATGGTAGCAACGTATTTCAAACTTTATCTGGCGACTTGCCGTTTTTTTGCATTGATAAAGGTCAAATTGCTAAGCACGCGCTGCACCTTGGGGAATTAAAGGGACAAGCGGTATATAGTATTGATCGGTTTAGAGTGACTGAACTGCCGTTAGAGCAAGGTGAATGGATAAATTTGAAGCTGTTAATTCAATCACTTGACAGTGCTACGTTTGAACTTGTATCTAAAGCTGTGACTTTCAGTCATTTTTATCAAACGCATCGTTTTTGTGGGCGCTGTGGCTCACGAATGCGCACTATTCATTGGGAAGTGGCAAAACATTGTGATAAGTGCCGACATCGGTGTTACCCGCGGCTCAGTCCTTGTGTTATTGTATCTATTCGGCATCAGGAACAAATATTGCTTGTGCAGAGCAAGCAAACAAAGCGCGAAAACAATAAAATGTATTCAGCTATAGCAGGGTTTATTGAACCTGGCGAGACGGCAGAGCAGGCAGTAGAAAGAGAAGTATTGGAAGAGGTTGGTTTAAAAATTAATAATATTCGCTATATTAAAAGCCAATCATGGCCCTTTCCACATAATTTAATGCTAGGCTTTACCGCAGACTTTGCAAGTGGTGATATTGTTTTAGACAATAATGAGCTAATAGATGCGGCTTGGTTTAGTTTAGATCAATTACCCGAGTTGCCAGGCGAGTATGCTATAGCAAGTCAATTGATTGCCGAGACGATAAAACAGTGTAAAGCGCCGCTTTAAAAACAAAAAAGCCTTACAAATGTAAGGCCGAATATTTAGTGCGATGGTCTCATGTTAATGAGCTTCTAGTTTTTATTTCTAGCGCAGGCACTTTATAACAAATTGTATGAATTTAAGTCAATTAAAATTTTAAATAAAAGTTAACAGCACGTTAATGTAGAGTGAAAGAGTAATAAACATGGCAGAATTAAAAAACAGACGTTATTTGGACGCGTTGTTAAGAAAACCAGTTGACCGTACCCCAGTATGGATGATGCGCCAAGCGGGACGCTATCTTCCTGAATATCGTGCCACACGCGCCCAAGCTGGTGATTTTATGGCGTTGTGTAAAAACACTGAGCTTGCCACAGAAGTTACTATGCAACCCTTGCGTCGTTACCCTTTAGATGCAGCTATTTTATTCTCAGATATTCTTACTATCCCAGATGCAATGGGACTCGGTTTGTACTTTGAAACGGGTGAAGGGCCTAAGTTCAAAAATCCGGTTCGCGATTTAATGGATGTGTCAGCACTTAAAGTGCCCGATCCGAATAAAGATTTAAAATATGTGATGGACGCAGTTTCTTCAATTCGCCGAGAATTGAAGGGAGAGGTGCCTTTAATCGGCTTTTCCGGTAGTCCTTGGACATTGGCTACTTATATGGTTGAGGGAGGCAGCAGTAAGACATTTAGTAAAATTAAGCGCATGGCTTACGAAGAGCCAGAAGCATTACATTTACTGCTAACTAAACTTGCTGAGTCTGTGACTGAATACTTAAATGCGCAAATTGATGCCGGAGCGCAAGCCGTACAAATTTTTGATACTTGGGGTGGGGTGTTAACTCATCATGATTACCGCGAGTACTCGTTAGATTATATGGCAAAAATTGTTGATGGATTAAACCGCAATAATAATGGTGAAAAAGTGCCTGTTGTATTATTTACCAAAAATGGCGGTCTTTGGTTGGAAGATATTGCGGCGACGGGCTGTGATGGTGTTGGCTTGGATTGGACGATTAATATCGGTGATGCGCGCAAACGTGTTGGTGATAAAGTCGCCTTGCAAGGTAATATGGATCCGGCTGTATTGTATGCTTCGCCTGATCGAATTCGCCAAGAGGTTTCTATGATTTTAGATAGCTATGGTGAAGGCACTGGTCATGTCTTTAATCTTGGCCATGGTATCACTCCAGAGGTTAACCCTGACAATGCCGGTGCGTTTATTAATGCGGTGGTTGAGTTGTCGAAAACCTATCACAAATAACTTACCTACGCACCTTGCCTGACACACCAGTAAAGGTGCGCTAGCCGTGCTTATTGTTTACACGGATGAAGATGTAAGCACTTTGGTTTCGTCAATAACAGGAAACCCGCCTTAAAGTCATAAAGATCGTTTGCGAGTATAGTCAAAGCGATCAGGTTTTAGGGGAAGCCGTCAGGCTTCGAGACCCCATGAGCATATGCTCTATTATGTGATTGGGGCTGCCTAAATGGATTTAGGTAGTAGGACGACGCAGGAGCCAAAGTCGAGAGTAAGCGCTGACAATGAACCATAAGACCTGAGCGAGAAGACTATATTTGCTTGCAAACTTTTCTGTCCAAAAGAGTATCAAAAGTAGGGTCTTGGAGTTTTGTCTCTAAGAATACTCTGACTGTATATCACTATCCTTTTTAGAGTATTTCACTCGAATTTAGCACTAGGCAAAAGTAGCCGAATATGGTTTTGTAATGCTGGCAGTAACTCTTGTGAAAACCATGGATTTTTTGAAAGCCATATATTATTTCGCGGTGATGGGTGAGGCAGCGGCCAAATGGCAGGCATCTGCTGTTGATGAGTTTGCCAGCCCTTAGCATTTTCAGTGACGTTGATAGAGCGCTGTAGATAGGCTGATTGGGCGTGTTGGCCCAGTAAAACCATGGCTTGAATATGAGGTAAGTAGGCAATGAGTTGTTGATGCCATGTGGCATAGCAGCGCTTATCTGGTGCTTTATCTCCGTTTTTGGTTTTGCCTGGATAACAAAACCCCATGGGTAAAATTGCAACTTGTTCACTGTAAAATTGTTGTTCTGTCAGCCCTAGCCAAGATCGTAATCGTTCGCCGCTTTTGTCTGCGAAGGGCTTATCCATATTGTGTGCCTGTCGTCCAGGTGCATGGCCAATGATTAGTAATTTTGCTTGAGTTGATAACTGTATTATAGGCTTGGGCGCTAAAGGTAAGCTTGATTGGCAAATTTGACATTGTGCAACTTGTTTGAGTAGTTGTTCAAAGCGTGAATTGTCTTGTACATCGCTTGGTTGCTCAATCGTGGTGGTCATTTTTTCAGGTTAATTGAATTTATAAAAAAGGGAAAGCTTAGCTTTCCCTTCGTTAAACTTAACTTACCAATTTAAGTATAGTCAAAGCGATCAGGTTTTAGGGGCGGCTTCTAGTTCCAGACGAAACCTAAGTACTTACATCCATGTAAGCAAAGCCGTCAAGCTTCGAGACCCCATGAGCATATGCTCTATTATGTGATTGGGGCGAGCGAGTAAGCGCTGACAATGAACCATAAGACCTGAGTGAGAATACTATACTAAATTAAACGGTTTAAACCATTTAAAGCGGCCACCCGATACGCTTCAGCCATGGTTGGGTAGTTAAACGTTGTATTCACAAAGTATTCGATATTATTGCCACCGTTCTTTTGCTGCATAATAGCTTGGCCGATATGGACAATTTCAGAAGCATTTTGCCCAAAGCAGTGAATACCTAAAATCTCTTTTGTTTCTGTATGGAATAATAATTTCAAGCCACCGACTTCAGATTGAGCAATTTGAGCTCGAGCTAGGTGTTTAAACTGGGCTTTACCGACTTCGTAAGGTACTTTAGCTGCGGTTAGTTGTTCTTCGGTTTTGCCGACTGAACTAATTTCAGGAATAGTGTAGATACCGGTAGGAATATCTTCAATTAACGCAGAGTCAGCATCACCATTTAAGATTGCATTAGCTGTGATGCGCCCTTGGTCAAATGCGGCACTGGCCAAGCTTGGATAACCAATGACATCACCAACCGCATAGACATTTTCAATTTTAGTTTGGTAGTTGGAATTAACACTTACTTGTCCGCGCCGATCCGCTTTTAAGCCAATAGACTCAAGGTTGAGTTTATCTGTATTACCTGTACGACCATTAGCCCATAAAATACAGTCAGCTTTTATCTTTTTACCTGATTGCGTGTGTAAGATCACGCAGTCATCTTGAGCTTCTACTGATTTAAATTCTTCACCGTGGCGAATAGTGGTTTTACCGCTATTGAGGTGGTAACTCAGAGCATCGGAAAATTCATTATCTAAGAATTCCAATAGGCGGCCACGGGTATTGATTAAATCAACTTTAACACCTAAACCTTTAAAGATAGAGGCATATTCACAACCAATAACCCCAGCGCCGTAAATAATAATAGAGCGAGGTGAGTGGTTAAGCGACAAAATCTTATCACTGTCATACACACGCGGGTGAGAAAAGTCGACTTCAGGTGGATGATAAGGACGAGAACCCGTTGCAATAACAATGGTTTGCGCAGTGATTGTTTCGACTGCCCCGTCTTCACCGGCAATCGCCACAGTATGTTGGTCAATAAATGAACCTTCACCATGGATCAACGTGACATTGTTACGGTTGTAAAATGTTGTGCGTAAATTGATTTGCTTGCGAATAACACCACTGGCATGTTTAAGAATGTCAGGAAATGTAGGTTGTAACGTTTGCGCCGCTTGGCTAAATAAAGGTGTATTTTTAAATTCGATAAAACGCAAAACCGAGTAACGCAGCGCTTTCGATGGAATAGTTCCCCAGTGAGTACAACCGCCGCCGACGGAGCTATGCCGTTCGATAATGGCGACTTTTTTGTCTTGTTTAGCTAAGTTCATTGCGGCACCTTCACCGCCAGGGCCGGTACCGATAATAATGGTATCGTAATCGTAGCTTTCTGTGGCCTTTTCTTGTTTAGGCTCTTTCTTTGCTTTGGGTTCTGTCACGTGTGTGTACCTATTCTTGGTAGTCAAATATTCAGTGAAATCGAAAGGGATCTCACGTTGAGCTGTGTGGCTGATCTATTTCCTCGATCAGTCTTATTACACTGCAATTTAATGGTTTTTAATGACTAATGCATGTTTTCAGATGAATATTAGTAGAATTCTGAGCATTCATTAAAAATATATAGTCAAAGCGTTCAGCTTTTTGGGGCGTGTAAGCACTGACAATGAACCATAAAGCCTGAGCGAGAAGACTATAGCAATCAAACAGTTAGAACAATTAATACACAATACTATAGGGCAACACGTGATAAATGCCAATGCTTAGATGATATTCGAGCTAGAAGAGGGGAAAATAAGGCGTATTGATGTAATACGCCTGAATAAAAAACTTAACTATAGGCCAAAGCTAGATTATTAAACGTTTTCTTTTGAATAAGAAAGCGTTGTTTCAAGTCGTGCATTTCAGCTTGTAAATCTTTGATCTGGTTAAACAATTCACTGTGTTCAACCGTTCGGGTTATTTTTTTGCGCTTTATATCTAAATAGCGTTTACGCGTTTTATAAAAGGCGTTCATGCGCTTAGTGAGAAGATCGTATTCGGCTTCTACTTTAGCTAACATCTCTGCTTTATGAGGCAGCTTAATTAATTTAGCGCGGATTTTTTCCATTTTGTATTTGGCTTTGGCGGCTTCTATACGTTCTTCGGGCGCTTCGCGTAGTCCCCAAGTTAATCCGCATAAACTCGCGGTTTTAATAAACCATTTACTCGGATCAAAGTCATACCAGCGAATACCATTGCGGTAATCATACTCAAACGTATGATGGAAATTGTGATAGCCCTCACCATAAGTCAAAAACGCCAATACAGGATTATCTCGCGCTGTATGTTCTTCAGAGAACGTTTGCTTGCCCCAAATATGGGCTAAGGAGTTAATAAAAAAGGTAAAGTGATGGCTAAGCACCAATCTTAAAACGCCAGCAGACAATAACATGCCGTAAATATCATCGTTCAACCATCCTAGTAGAATGGGAATACCAAAATTTAAACTTAAGGTTAACCATAAATAGTTTTTGTGTTGCCACATGACAATTTTGTCTTTTTGCAAGTCTTTGCAGTTAGCATAATTACGATAAGATTGGCCTTGATACTCTCGCAACATCCAACCGATATGGGAAAACCAAAATCCTCGTTTGGCTGAATAAGGGTCTTTGTCATTGTTGTCGACAAATCTGTGATGGTTTCTGTGATCCGATGCCCAATGCAAAATACTGTTTTGCAAGGCAAAAGCGCCACCCAAGGCTAATACAAATTTAATGATAGGATGAGCTTGATAGGTTTTATGGGCCCAAAGTCTGTGATAGCCGACAGTAATAGACATGCCGCAATAACCTAAACACAGAATGGTGGCGATAATTTCTACACTATCAAATCCTTGAGTCAGTGCATGGTATGGAACTAAAAATAAAGCAATTAAACCCGTAATTGAAAAAATTAAGACGTTTAACCACAAAATGGGGGCTTGTTGTTGAGACATGTGCGAGTGAAACTAGTTAACTAAGCTTACAAGTGTACGCTAAAAATGAAAAATCGTCGACTTAGCAACCCAGTTTAGTACAAAAAAATAATTCACGTTAATTGCTTGCGCTTATGTTAGACTTTTTTGCCTATCCACAAGAGGTTGTCTATGTCAGGAATTCGCGCTCAGCAAAAGGCTAAAACGCGTCAAGCTATTATTCAAGCCGCTTTTAGCCAATTGACGGCTGAAAGAAGTTTCTCGAACTTGAGTTTACGAGAAGTTGCGCGTGAAGCCGGCATTGCTCCGACGTCTTTTTATCGTCACTTTGAAGATTTAAATGATTTAGGTCTTACCTTGGTTGACGAAGCCGGTCTTTTATTGCGTCAACTGATGCGTCAAGCACGTAAACGCATTGAAGATGGTGGCTCTGTTATTCAAACCTCGATTGATACCTTTATGGAATTTCTTGATACTAACGAAAATGAGTTTCGTATTTTATTACAGGAAAAATCGGGTACCACTTCATCTTTTCGAACTGCTGTTGCGCGTGAGATCCAACATTTCATCGCCGAACTTAGTGAATATATTGAAGACAAAACTCTGTGTAATCATGAGTTTGCTTATTTACAAGCTGAGTCCATGGTTAAATTGGTTTTTGCTGGGGGCGCAGAGGCGATTGACATGAAAAATAAAAAGCGCGAGGAATTAGCCAAGCGCCTTGTTATTCAATTACGTGTTATTGCTAAAGGTGCTGCTGCGTATGCTAAGCAGGCACGCTCTGTCTTAACTGTTTAGGCTTTTCGCTGTAACCAAACGCCTGATTCAATGTGATGGGTGTAGGGAAATTGATCAAATAGCGCGAATTGCTTAACTGTATGGGTTTGGCTAATCGCTTGTAAGTTATCTTTCAATGTTTCCGGATTACATGAAATATAAATAATGTTGTCAAATTTTTGCACTAACTCGACAGTTTTGTTATCTAATCCAGCCCGAGGCGGATCCACTAAGATAGTGCTAAAATTATAGTTTGCCAGATCAATGTCTTTAAGTGACTTAACACTTTTATTTTCGAAATAAGCCGCTGAAAAATCTTCGGCTGACGCTTGACCAATAGTGACATTATTTATGCCGTTAGCTTGGATATTAACATTAGCGGCTTTTACCGATGTACGGGCTATTTCAGTCGCTACAACATGATCAAAACAATCCGCTAGCGCTAAACTAAAGTTTCCATTGCCACAATAAAGTTCTAATAAATCGCCACAAAGCTGCTGACTAATTTGTCGACTCCAATTAAGCATATCAGTGTTGATCGCACCATTAGGTTGCGTAAAGGTATTTTCTATTTGCTTGTAGCTTAGGGTTTTATCACCGATTGCGAGTTTTTCAGTGACATAGTCTTGGTCTACCAACACTTTTTGTTTGCGGGCTCGGCCAATTAAATTAATTTTGTAGTCTTGCGTAAGACGCTGCTTTAACGCTTTGGCTTCAACTAACCACGTATCATCCAACGGTTTGTGGTAAATCAAGCTGACTAAGGCTTCACCAGATAAGGTCGTTAAAAAATCGACTTGATATAAACGACGGCGTAACACTTCATTCGGTAAAATTTCTTCACGAATACGTGTCATTAACGATTGAATTAAGGCCGATCCTGGAATGTAATGATCGACACGAAATTTTTCTTTATTGGCCGGATCAAACATGATGTAGTAACTATCATCGTCTTGATGCCACATACGAAATTCAGCACGTAAGCGGTATTGTTCAATTGGCGATGGAAACACTTCGGCTTTGGGTAGGTGTAAACCATCGAATAATAGCTCTGTAGTTTTGACTTTTTCGGTTAATAAGGTTGCGTATTGATTGGTATCAATTTGGTCGACCCGCATGATTTCTACCCTAGGCTAGTGGAAAAGAGCCGCGTATTTTATATTGGTTAAGGCTGGTGTCTAGGTAATTCGCATGATAGCGCGGGTTTATATTGGTTTTGCGCGGCGATTTAAATAAGATAAAACGCCTTTTAGCCTAAATATTATGCAAAAATGGTCGATAATTAATATGAAGCATTAATTTAACCTTTGGGGTAGTTATGAATATCGGAACCGTAAACGATGTTGCAAAGCAGCAACAGGTTCCGCAGGGTGTCGAAAAGAACGCGGAACATAAGGACAATGCACCTACTAAACAAGTAGAAACTCAGGCTGTTGAAACTCATTTGAGCCAAGTGTCTATCAAGCAGCGCAGTATTAAAATTCTGTCGCAATCTATGTTTAGTCATATGCAAAAAATGGATGAGTTGCGTGCACAGTCCCTACCAAAAGCCCAAGACGAAATATCTCATTTGCGTGATCTTAAAGATATTGACATGCAAAAAGAGATTAAAGAAGCCAAACCTTTATTCGACTTTGAAGAGGTGGCTAAAAACGTACTGAACTTTGTTGGTGGTGCTTTAACAGGTGCCGCTCGTGGCGGAGCTCAATCTGAGCAACTTATGGAAATGTTAGGTCAAGCTCGAACTGGGGTAGCGCGAGGTATTGAAGATGCGCGTAAAATCCTTGGCGGTGCCATTATGCCCGGAGACGAGATAGACCAAGGTATTGATAAAGCGGATGGCTTGATTAACTTTGGTTTTGACCGATTTGAAGAGGAAATTTTAAATCCGCAACGCGAGTTACCGGTTTTTTCTTATGAATCAGCGGCGCTTGAACAACGAGTCGCCGTTGAAACTGAGCACAGTGGCGAGTTTGAAATTAAAACAAAAGATGGCGACACGGTTAGTATTAGTTTTGCCAGCTTAAAAGCATTTGAAGAGCAATATCGTCAGTCGCAAGAACAGGTAAGTGATGAAGACGGCAACTATTTTTATCGCCAAGGTGAAGAGCGTAATCGAGCTTCATTTGCACTAAATGAGTTTGCGTTTAACGTTGAAGGCGATTTGGACGAAGGCGAATTAAAAGCCATTGGTGATTTAATGCAAAATGTATCTAAATTAGCTGATGAGTTTTTTGACGGTGATGTTGAAGCCGCTTATCAACAGGCAATGGACTTAGGTTTTGATGATGGTGAAATTGCAAGCTATGCATTAGATTTAACCGCTCGCCAAACTATTGCAGTGCAGCAGGCTTATCAGCAGGTTGCTTCTTATGCCGAGCGAAAAGATGATGAAAAAATGGCGATGCCAGAGTCAGTTAAAAATCCATTGAAGGAATACGCGGCTAATCTATTAGATATGATCACCCGTGCGGATGAGGGTTTGGAGTCTGAAGAAGATTTACAGACCACCATTAAACAGGTTTTAGGGCAGCAATATCAGTACAGTAGTAGTGAATTATTTGCCGCGCTGGAACGGTTTAATCATTTTAATCAGATGCTGTTAGATGGGCGCAAAGTCGAAGAGGTTGTGCAAGAGGAAACACCGCAATCGAATAAGCCTTTGGTGAGCACATCAGATGATGCTTAGATGATTCACTTTTTGCCCAATAAAGCCGAGTTTACCGCTCGGCTTTTTGTTTTATACTGATTTTATTCTCGGCCTTATATAGAAAAGTTCATTAACGTTTTTAGGTCAATGAGTTGGTATTTTTCACCTAAGCTTAGGAATATACCCTCGTCATTCTCGCGCATGCGGAGAGCCAGTGACTTTTGTTGGATAAACATAGTCTGGTTTAAGCAAAAGTCACTCGGTTCTTGTCTATATTCGTGTATGCACCAAAAGTAGGGGCTTGTAAGCCAAGTCGCGAGTAAGTGCAGACAATGAACCTAAAAACTTGAGCGAGAAGACTATAAATGGAAAACAGCTTAGACTGGCAAATTAAAACCTATTCGCAATTAACTAAAGATGAGCTTTATCAAATTTTACACTTACGTCAGCGAGTGTTTATGTTGGAGCAGGCTAGCTTATACCTAGATTTGGATAATAAGGATCAACAATCCGTTCATCTGTTTGCTTGTGAGCATGCAAAGCATGGCGTTGTGGCTTACTTAAGGTTAGTGATCCCAACAATAGAGCATAAAGAACAACCAGTATATTTTGCTCGGTTTGCATTAGAAGAAAAGTATCGTAGCCAAGGGATAGGTAAAACACTGTTTGAAAAGGGGCTAAAATATGCTGCGGAGCAATGGCCAAATCAGTCACTTGCTTTAAGTGCCCAATTAGGATTACAAAACTATTATTCCAAGTATGGTTTTGTTGTGGTATCAACACCTTATGATGATGGCGGTGTTATGCATATTGATATGGTCAAACCAGCCAAGGTTGACGGTCATGCTTAATCCCTTGTCGCTCATATAACATGCGAATAAGCTTAAGGTTATGCAGGAAGCAGGCAAGTTACGTTATCCCAAATGTTTTTTTCGTTTTCTAATCAATTTGGGAATGCTATTTGGGAGCACTATTTAAACGAATTAGCAAATCGACGATTTCAGCTTTTGCGGCTGAAGTTAAGGTTTCGTCATTCATGGTCATTTCGAGCATACTTTGATACTCATCCAATTCGTTAGTCGCTAAATGATTTGAGCGTGAGTCGTCAATTAGCCCCATGCTTTTTAATTCATCTTGTAATGTCATGATATATCTCCTACCACTACCCTAGATAACTGCGATTGCCGACCTTGGCTTTTCAAAACTAAGTATACGTATAGTTTCAGGTTTGAGTTCACAGTTGCAATACTTATGTGATTAAAATGTGAACAAGTACTCATTTGTCGACCGGATGAGCATATGATTATTTTGGTTTGCACGGTGCAATATTCGAATACAAAAAAGCCCCTGAACGGGGCTTTTAAGAAAACGTGGTGGACTGTTGGCTTAAATTGCCCAGCTAATATTATTTGATAGTTGGTGGCTGAATGATTGTATATTTTCATTCTTTTCACCAATGACTATCATATCGGCTTCTTTAAAGCGGTGAGCAGTGCCACTAAACCTATCATCGGAAAAGTCATGCCAGCCACTTAGCTCATTGCTTTTGGGAAGAACAAAAACAGTTACTTGTCCGTGTTCACCTTGCATAACAAGATGTAGTGATTTCAAGCCATTTAAGTTGCAGTAATTGGCATACGAAACATGTGAAATTGCATTGTTTAGCTTGCCACCAAAGCTAGCGAGCTTAGCGTTGAGTTGCTCAAGAGAGACATTCTCGTCTACCGCAGATGAATAACTCAATTCGTGGTGCAAATGTTCTAATGCATATAATCCAACTTCGCTGGTATTAACAGGTTGATAAATCCAAGCGCTCACGCCAAGTGCCGCCGCAAAAGCGACAGAAGCCGCAATCGATAAAGACCAGCGCTGTTTGTGCCTTTCTTGTTGCTTATAAGACTCGATAGATTGCTTAAGAATTAAACGTTGCTCTAACCCGTCCGGTACTGATACATGCATAGCCTTGCTGATTTTGTCGTCCAAATTTAGCATGTCTTGCTGCAGTTGTTGCTTTGCCGGATCGGCATCTATCGATTGTTGTAAATCTTCATCAATCGCTTTGGGGTCGGCAATGACTTGACGACGAAACTCTAAATCATCCATTATCCTAACCTCACTTTTGCTGGTTGATTATCTAATGCTTCTTTCAATTTGTTTCTAGCTCTGAATAAGCGAGTCATCACGGTATTTTTGTTTAAGCCAAGGATCTCTGCTATTTCTTCACCACTGCAGCCTTGCACGACTTGCAATACTAGCGGTTCACGATATTCAGGCTCTAATGCAGCAATTTGGCGTTGTAACCAATAGCTTTCTGTATTGTCTTCATTGGACGCACTGGCATTGTCAACAATACTATGTTCTTCGTACTCACCCATATCAAATTGCTTGCGTTCAAAGCGCCGCGCATTTTCGCGCCGTAGTATGGTAATTAGCCATGACTTTGCTGCTTTTTCATCTTGCAAGCTATCTAACGATTTCCATGCGCGTAGAAATGTTTCTTGTACTACATCTTCGGCAACAGCGGCATCGTTAGTTAACCAATACGCATAGCGGTATAAGTCTTTATGGTAAGCACCAACTAAGGCTTCATATCGTGTTTGCTTTGAGCTCATAGGTTCAGAACTGGCCTTTAGGTTAATTACACCGAACTGACGTTTTAATGAAAACATGGCTAAGCCTTAAGTCTTTGTTAGTTGCACGTCAGCTCACTTAAATTAGAAGACCTGACATAAATTAGAAATATTTCAAAAAAATAATGCGATTAGTCGTGTTTGACTAAATCGTAAAATAATTACCTTGCTAGCGTTCATTTATTTTGATGATATATATTGATAAATTTAGGGCATTGTTATTGCAAATGGTTATTGAAATAAAACAATTTTGACGCCAGCATTGTATAGCTAGACGCCGATTAACGGTAAATAGAACGATATCTTAGTGAATGATTGTGACGAAATGAAATGACAAACAGGCAAGACAATCCCTACTATTCTTGGCTGTCTGGAGCTTTATTTTTGCAGTTGGCTTGTTTTTCTAACCAATAAACCGTGTTTCCTGCCATAACCACAGTGCCTGAGACGACCAGCTCTGCCGACGTTATGCCTGCCACGGCTAATAGTTTTATGGCACAAGCTTGGCCTACGCATTCGCCAAGTTGCTCTATTTTTTCAATATCTTTTTTGAGTTCATATTTTTTTGACGTGACGCCGCAATCTTCATCATAGTAGTGAACCTTTTCGGGGTAGATTACGCAAGCACTGAGCAGGCTTGTGAGTATGGCAATTAGCGTGGATTGCAGTATCTTCATTGATCTTATTCCATTATTTGTTATGTAGGCGCTGTTGTTGAACATACAGTGTGGCGCAATATAAGGTTTTTATCGAGTCCGAGTTGATTGAATTCGGACTCGCTTCTCATTTTTGCTTCATTCCTTCCACTTAAGCTTTGTTACAGAGCACCGACAAACACAGGGGTGATTAAAGATTGTTGATGCTGACTATTGCTTAACAAGCCTGTTGTTGGGTTTCTAATTAACACGCTAAGGCTATTACTGTTTTGATTGGCAACAACAATAAAATGACCATCTGGGCTGATCGTGAAATCACGCGGCTCTTCCCCTCCAGTTGAGATATTTTGAATGCGTCGCAAATAGCCATTTTTTCTAATGCTAAAAACCGCAAGGGTATTGGCTCCGCGATTGGAGGCATATAGATATTGTCCATCGCTAGATATTTTTATCGCCGCCGCTTTACTAAATTTAGTAAAATTCGCGTTTAATGTACTGCGTTTTTGTAAGTAACTTAGTTTTCCTGTTTCGGGCTGACGCTGTAAAACAGTGACCGAATTTGATAATTCGTTTAGTACATAAACCTGATGGGTTTGGGGATGAAAAGTCATGTGTCTAGGACCATCGCCCGGCGACGCTTTATACGCTATTCCTTTATCGATAAATTCTCCTTGCGCTAATTGGTAGTGGTAAATGGCATCGCCACCTAAGTCGGCGCTGTATATATCTTTGCCATCAGGTGACCAAGCTATCCAGTGTAAATGCGAGCTTTTTTGTCTTGCACTTGGGCCTTTGCCTTGATGTTTAATGGTTTTTAACAACTTGGGTTTATTGGTAGAAATGTCAAAAAATTGCACATCGCCAGATACGTAATTAGCTGTCGCTAGATATTTTTCGTTAGGACTTAAACTGATGTAGCAGGGTGCGAACGCAATTTTTTGCAAGCTGTATGTTTTGACAAAACTCAAGTCCTGCGGTTGTTTTTGATATTGGGTTATACCGCCATCTTTTGTTTCGACTACCGCGAATAGGCGGTTTTTGTTTTTATTCCAAGCTAGGTATGACGGGTTGATTGCGGCTGCCACGTTAGTCGGAGTCGATAATTCGCCTGTGGTGGCATTTAATTTAATTGACCATATGCCTTCATTCAGATTTTTATTATAAGTCCCCACTAAAAACTCGTGATAGACAGTAGGGGCAATCTTTACTGGTTGGCGGGTAGGCGACTGGCACGCGACAAGTAGCGAGCCGAGAACAACGAAAATAGAAACGCGAATAAAACAGTGTAAATAGGATTTAGCTTGATAGGTTAATCGGGCTAATTGTGTTCGTGCTGGAGTTTGTGTGTGTGCTTGTGTAATCATGGCTGGCACTTTTCCCTAATGTTATTTTTGTGTGTTATTGCAAGATAGCATAAAACCGAGACTTGTTGTTGAGAGTTCATTTGTCGTTAATAGCTCAAAATATTGAAACTTGAAATTCACTATTTTGGTATTAGGCATAAAAATTATTGCCAAAAAATATCATCTCACTATGCTTGAACCTCTTTTTTTCAAATCATTAATTTTTTATGTGTCGCTTTTTTACTTATTCAGGCCCCGCCATATTAATGCAAGACTTGTTGGTTGATGCCTGCAACTCATTGGTTCAACAAAGTAAAAGTGCTAAGAAAACCCATTTACCCGTCAATGGTGATGGATTTGGTTTAGGTTGGTATCCATTGCATAATGATCCTGAGCCCGGCACATTTGTTAGCGTTGAACCTGCATGGCGTAATAAAAATTTACGCCAATTAGCGAGTAAAATTAAAGCTAAACATTTTTTTGCTCATGTGCGAGATGCATCCGGCGGCTTAGCGGTTAATTTGCAAAATTGCCATCCATTTCAGTACAAGAATTTACTTTGGATGCACAATGGTTGGTTAGATGGTTTTGAATTGATAAAACGCAAGTTGATTGCCGAATTAGATGACCCCGCCTATCAGCTTATCGAAGGCTCGACGGATTCTGAGCACGCTTTTGCCTTGTTTATGCAGCAAGTTAAAATGGCAAGCAATATTAGCCGCTCCACAATGGTTGAAGCATTATTGGCTACAATGCAACGTATTATGCAATTGCGTAAACAAGCCAATATCAACAATAATGCTTTTATGAATTTTGCCGTGACTAATGGTGTGGACACCATTGCCACGCGCTTTTCGTCAGACGAGCAAGTTCAACCGTCGTCATTATTTTATGCGCAAGGAAAATTGGTTCGTTGCCGAGCAGGTGAGTTATGCTTAATTCAACCAGAATCGCCTGAAGAAAACAGCATTATCATCGCGTCTGAGCCTTTGACTAAAGATCGGCCAAGTTGGATTAAAGTCGAGCGCAACCATATGGTGATAGCTCGCGGCAATGAATCGGTAGAAATGTTGCCAATCCCTTTGCCTTTTCAAAAGAGTTTGTGACGATTAAGTGACAGGAGAGTCATCTTCATGAAAATTGCAGCAACAACAGTTGAAGAATACATTGCCCAAGTGCCGCCAGAACGCCAAGCAGCCTTTCAGCAATTAAGGCAAGTGATATTAAGCAATATACCGCATGGCTTTGTAGAACAAATAAATTATGGCATGCTGGGCTATGTTGTGCCTCATACACTGTATCCTGCCGGATATCATTGTGATCCCAAACTACCGTTGCCGTTTACCAATATAGCCAATCAAAAAAACTTTATTGGCTTTTATCACATGGGACTGTATGCCAAACCCGAGTTGCATGCTTGGTTTGTCGAGCAGTATGCAAAATATTCTGATGTAAAGTTGGATATGGGAAAAAGCTGCGTTCGTTTTAAAAAAGTTGAAAAAATTCCATTTACTCTGATTGCTGACTTAATGCAAAAAATGACAGTGGATGAATGGATCCAATTATACGAAAACCGCAATAAAGGTTAATGAAAACAAGGAACTATAATGGCTGGAACTAGCTTACTCACTTTACTGGATAAAATAGCTGTAGCATTGGACGATGTTGCAGTGATGACCAAAGTCGCGGCCAAGAAAACGGCAGGCGTTTTGGGGGACGATTTAGCACTCAATGCTCAGCAAGTGCAGGGAGTGAAAGCAGAGCGGGAGCTACCCGTTGTTTGGGCTGTTTTTAAAGGTTCGGCAATCAATAAAGTGATTTTAGTGCCAGCGGCCTTGCTAATTAGTGCGTTTATCCCTTGGCTAATTATGCCACTTTTGATGTTAGGTGGTTTGTATTTATGCTTTGAAGGCGTAGAAAAAGTGGCGCATTCATTATTCACCAGCAAAGCAGATAAAGAGGCTGAACATAGCAAAGATTTAGCCGCTCTTTGCGATCATTCAGTCGATATGGCGCAATACGAAAAAGATAAGATTAAAGGCGCCATTAAAACCGATTTTATTTTGTCTGCTGAAATTATTGTTATCGCTTTAGGAACAGTATCGGACAAAGGTATTGTCGACCAAGCTAGCGTGGTTACGGCAATTGCCACCTTAATGACAATTGGGGTTTATGGGTTAGTGGCGCTTATTGTTAAATTGGATGATATGGGCGTACATCTAGTTAATCAACAAACAGGCTTAGTCAATTTTAAACACCTTGTTGGTAAAGCTTTGTTGGCATTTGCCCCGAAATTGATGAAATTCTTAGCAGTAGTCGGCACCGCAGCAATGTTTTTAGTGGGTGGCGGCATTATTGTTCATGGTTTGGATTTTTTGCATCACATATTACACGATATGAGTCAGGCTCTTGCCGCAATACCTTACCTTATTTGGTTTGTTGAGCCGCTATTTAATGCGTTAGTGGGTATAGTTGGTGGGGCGATTGTCCTAGCTATTGTTAAGTTTGGCACAAGGTTTTTTACTAAGTAGAGACGCCTTTCATAATTAATATAGTCAAAGTGATCAGGTTTTAGGGGAAGCCGTCAAGCTTCGAATCCCCATGAGCATATGCTCTATTATGTGATTGGGGTGAGTAAGCGCTGACAATGAACCATAAAGCCTGAGCGAGAAGACTATAAAAGGAGCTTATATACTTAAGTTCCAAGCGCAGGTATAATCATAGGAAAATTGCCCCAAAGCTTTTACACAGGGCTTTTTACTCATGTATGAAGACGCTTTTGGCTTGAATAAATAATGTCGGGCGGCTAATTATTAATTTCTGTAATAAACGAATTAACGCTAGCATTAACCCCTTGAGTCACGTCGCGGGTCATCATATTTAGCCTATTCATTTCACTGGCAACCACTTTAAAGCCTGCGCCCATTTCACCTGCGCGTGCTGCTTCTACCGATGCATTAAACGATAATATTTTGATCGATAAATTAATTTTTTCGACTTCTTCTAGCTTCTCTTCAATGTCTGCCGCGAGTTCTTTAATTTTATGTAGTTTATGCGCGGCGATTTTGCTGAGTCTATCTTCAAAAAATGCCACTATTTGATTGAGTGCCAGTAATAAGGTTGAAGAGACAAATTTTAAAAAGTCGAGCAATTGATGCTTGTTGATAGCTTTTTTATAACGAACGGCTGTGCTTAGTTGATGAAGTTGGGTAACAAAGCTTTTGATAATATTGTCTATCGACTGATCTTGAATTTGCGTACTGTCTTTGAATTTCAAGTAGGCATTATTCATCGATTCGTCTTGGGCAACCGTGTCGGCCACTAATTTATAATCTTGTTCAAACTTTCTAACGGTAATGGTTAATTCATCTGCAAACCAATCGTCGGTTGGTAAGTCTTGATTGATAATAGTGATAAACATAGCGGCGCGGTGCGATAGCATTCTTAATCGTCCGCTATGATTAATGAGTAAGCTGATATCGCTTTCTTTTAACATTGGTATTTTGGCTCCGCTTTATTCCCCAATTTGGCTTAATCAAACTAAGCAATATTTACACCATGCTGTTAATGCTTGATAACTTACTATAGTCAAAGCGATCAGGTTTTAGGGGCAGGTTTCTGGTTCCAGACGAAACCTAAGTACCTACATCCATGTAGGCAAAGCCGTCAAGCTTCGAGTCCCCATGAGCATATGCTCTACTATGTGATTGGGGCGAGTAAGCGCTGACAATGAACCATAAGACCTGAGCGAGAAGACTATATTACGCAATTATCGTGGGCGAGCTACTTTCTACATCGACACCGCATTTTAAGATACATAGTTAACATATTCGCTTGCAGGTCATGCTTTTCTGTTTGTGATTCAAGCGAATAAAGAACAAGTCAAGCGGATGGTTTTTTGCTGTGTTTTGGTGCAGCTTGTCGTTTGCGGGTAAAATAGTGCAGCATTTTAAGATACATAGTTAACATATTCGCTTGCAGGTCATGCTTTTCTGTTTGTGATTCAAGCGAATAAAGAACAAGTCAAGCGGATGGTTTTTTGCTGTGTTTTGGTGCAGCTTGTCGTTTGCGGGTAAAATAGTGCAGCATGTTAAGATGCTGGGAATATTGTTTCGGCTTGTAAAACGCTATAGGCGCAGCATGATTTAATTCATACCGCGCATAATTGATATGTTAGGTTAAGGTGTCTGTGTTGAGTTTTATTTGAATAGCATAGGTTTCAGCTAACTGCAGGCCATTGTGGTAGGCATCTGGATAACGTACTTCCACTTGCTCCAGCTTTTTTGCGGCTGGTGTAAAGCCATGCTGCGATGCCAAATATAACCACGCGATAGCTGATTCAATATTTTGCTCTAAACCTTCACCAATAAAGTAGGCTCTACCTAACGCGCCCATAGCTTTTTCTTGCCCTTGCAGAGCCGCTTTTTCAAAGTATTGCGCCGCTTGAGTTAAGTCGCCTTGTTCACGTAAGTTGTAAGCTTGCTTAACCCATTGCTGGATATCTTGCTGAGTAGTTGGTTTTTTGCTGTTAGGCTCAAGGTCAACTTGATTTTCTTTTGCTGTGGGCTCGTTTGTTTGTGGGCTTGTGTGAGTACTGGTATGTTCGTTTGTCGTCTCGATTGTGTTGTCTGGTTGCGGCTCTGATGCAGTCTCACTAGAATTGATTGATGTCGAATCACTGACTTTATCTGATTGTGCTGATGGTTCGCTTGCCGACTGTTGTACTGTTTCTTGTCGCACTTTTTGTTGTTCTGCTGGAATAGACTGCTGTTGCTTGGGCAAGGTATCTGGCGTTTGTTGTGTTTCTTGAGTGTCTATTGGTCTAGTTGAGCGCGTATTTTCTTCAGTTGTTGTGCTTACTGTGTCAGGCGTTGATGATTGGGTTAGTGATTTTGTTTCCGGCGTAATATCTTTTTCTTCGCTAGGTGCTTCTTTGTCTCTTAGAGCTAGTACCACACTATCGTAACGATTATTCAATTGAGCAATGGTGGATTGCTGTGCGATAACTTGCTGTTGATAAAACTCAGTGTCACGTTCCAGTTTACTAATATGTTTATTTAACGCGTCAACTTGTTCACTTTGCGCTTGTTTTAAATCGGCAATATGACGGTTGTGATTGCGCTCTAAGTCGACAAGGCGTTGAGTATATTGGCTTTCAATATCTTGCTTGTGTTCGTCTTTTACTTGTTCAACTCGGTTGAACATGGTTTGCATACTTATTTCATATGCTCGACGTAGTTCATCGAACCAACGAAAAACGGCTCCTGGGATTTTTTCTTTTTCTACCGGATTTGATGAACTCGGAAATAAATTCACCAATTGTTTCTTATCAAGATAAAGAATGTCATCTTCGGAATGGGTGCGAATTGCTTCAGCATTATGCTTATATTTGTTGATGGTATCTAAAATAATGGCTTCTGAGGCGCCGGTGATCTCAGTCGCTTGTTCTAGGCTTATCCAATCTGGAGTTGGTGCTGCAATATCACTTTCCATTTTGCGTTGAGCTCTTTATTAAAATTAGCTGAGTGATGCGCGGAATATATAGTCTTCTCGCTCAGGTCTTATGGTTCATTGTCAGCGCTTACTCTCGACTTTGGCTCCTGCGTCGTCCTACTACCTAAATCCCTTTAGGCAGCTCCAATCACATAGTAGAGCATATGCTCATGGGGTCTCGAAGCTTGACGGCTTTGCCTACATGGATGTAGGTACTTAGGTTTCGTCTGGAACCAGAAACCTGCCCCTAAAACCTGATCGCTTTGACTATAGCAAATAAATTCAGTGAAAAGTAGCGCGTAAAGTTGGCTATAACTAGGATTGCTAACCAACTTATGCGATTTGGGTGATTAGGCTAACCTTTACATTACAAGAATGCTTCGGGTTCAAGTAGTAAACTATTCTTGCCACTCGTTGTAATTAACCCTGTGATCATTTTTTTCACTCGTGGATCAATCGCGCCTACATGCACTTCAAGGTCGTTTAGTACGCGTATTTCATCGTCTTCAACATGTAAAGAATCTTCAACATTATCAATGACAAAACCTAATGAAGGTTTACGGCCATCTATAGTAGTAAACACAGTAACAGGTTTGTAAGAACCATTAACTTGTTCACGTGCGGTTTCAAATAATCGACGCAGTGTTGCTAAAGTGGTAGTCCTTTCTGTGTGCAAAATCTTTAACGCTTGGTCTTTATCGCCGTCTTTATTTAACGACAGTAGATCGTTTGCCAGTGCATGTATACGTTTATGAGGCTCATCAAATTTTTTCAACACTTCTTGTAAGTCTTGATTGGTTGTTTTAAAGCTGTCGTACCATTTACCAAATTCACATTGATGAGGATCTGTCGCTTTGGTGAAGGGGCTATCATTTTTGATTGCGGCTTCTAAACTATTTAGCCATTCAATATGGTCATTTTCTCGAGCATGCAGCAAGTCGTTTAGCTCTTGGTTTAAATTTTGTGTCGACTTTTTATTCATCGCTATCCCTAAATCATAAATAGGAGTAGGGACGCCCATAAAGTCCTTGATTCCTAAAAACGAAGCATCTTCAGAAGGCACGCTCGTTTGGTCATTATCGAACTTTTCTGTAAGCAATATATTTAAAATGTTAAACGCGACAATACGATTGCCGACACGAAAATTGACAACTTCCATATGATTTCTTTAGCTTTTTATTAGAACCGATTATGCGTACTATAACTCTAGTAAAAGAATGGTAAAACACAATTTCTCATTTGTGTGAATAATAAAAAGGGATAGATTATGCGTTTGCTGTCTCCACTATGTTACGGCCCATTTGCGGCTATCTTGCTGTTTGTCGTTAGCTCGGCACTTGGCGTTAACTACCAAGTGAATATTACACTGGCTATTACTTTGCTTGTTGCGATTTGGTGGGTAACCGAGGCTTTGCCTATTCCTATAACGTCGCTAATCCCTTTTGCCTTATTCCCTTTATTTGGTGTGTTAAGCCATAAGCAAGCTGCAAGTGCCTTAGGTAGCCATGTTATTTTACTTTTGATGGGCGCTTTTATGTTATCCAAAGCGGTTGAAAAAAGTGGGGTTCATAAAAGGTTAGCTCTCACCTTAGTTAACAAACTCGGGGCTCAGAACCCTAAACGTATTGTGTTGGGTTTTATGCTTGCCGCCGCATTTTTGAGCATGTGGATCAGTAATACAGCAACAACCTTGATGCTACTACCGATAGCACTTGCAGTGGTGTCAAGTTCTGCCGATAAACGCTTTGCTGCAATTTTGTTACTGGCGATTGCCTATGCAGCGAATATTGGTGGAATGGGAACGCCGATTGGCACACCTCCTAATGTCATTTTTATGGGGGTGTACGAGCAACAAGTTGGGCAAACCATAAGTTTTTTAGATTGGATGATGATAGGTGTTCCTATTGTTGTATTGGCTATTCCGTGTGCGGCCTTGTGGTTAACCCGAGGGTTAACATTAAATGAGCCAATCCATTTACCAAAAGTTGGATTGTGGACCTTAGCGGAAAAGCGGGTGTTATTTGTTTTTGGATTAACGGCTTTCGCTTGGATATTTCGTCAAGCACCGTATGGCGGTTGGACAGGGTTACTTGATACTAAGCTGATTGGTGATAGTACGATTGCATTAGCCGCGGTTGTGGTTTTTATGTTGGTACCTAATGGCGAAACGCAAATTGATAAAAAAGGCAATCAGGTACAAGGGCGATTATTAGACTGGCAAACAGCCGCTAATATTCCTTGGGGCATGCTATTACTATTCGCTGGTGGTATTTGCATTGCAAAGGCATTTCAAGCTAGTGGTTTAAGTCAAATACTCGGTGATTATCTGTCTATGTTATCAACTTGGCCATTATTAGTCATGATAGGCTTAGTAGCATTGGCAGTGGTATTTTTAACTGAAGTCACCAGTAATACTGCAACTACCACTTTGTTAATGCCTGTGCTTGCTGTAGCTGGGGTGTCCGCGGGGATAGATCCGGTTTATCTTATGTTGCCGGCTGCGTTGGCGGCGAGTTGTGCTTTTATGTTGCCTGTGGCGACAGCGCCAAATGCTATCGTTTATAGTGCAGATAAATTCACAATTAAAACCATGGCTAGGGAAGGTTTCATTATTAATTTAATCATGACGTTAATTATTTCTTTTGTTTGTTTTACCTTGCTATAAATCGCAGATCGGCATAGACTTACTTTCGTTAATAAATTGTAACAAAATTGTTTTTGAATTATTGCGCAAATGCAGATAAAAACGGTGTGATTTTGAGATATATCTCACAAGCAAATTTTTTCTGCGTGTCTATACTTCAGAAACGTGCCACTTGGAAGGAAAAAATTATTATGCCTGGTTTGTTTAGTTTATTTGTATTATCGGTCGGTATTGTCGCAGCAACTGTTGTAATCAGTTATGTTTCTTCTGTGGTTCGACCAAGATTAAATCGTAACGCAAGTTTACAAGACGAATAAGCAGTAAAAATTTAGCACCACCACACCTCTACTTAGGATCCCTCTTTTGATAAGCAATACACCCACGGGTGTATTGCGTCTAAATTTTATATCTAAGGGGTTTTGAGTGCGACTGACAAAACATTAGTGAACTCAGAGCGTCGCTGGACTTGAGGTGAATTTGCAGAACCGAGTCTCTTAGGCAATGTCCCGTGTTTAGCTGCATCAATGATGCAGCTTTTTTTTGTCTTTGCTACACTTCAATCACCTCTATTTATCAAACTTATTTATGAAACAAACCTTAAGTTTTGAGCAAACTCGTGTACTGGGTGTCTTTTTAGAAAAAGAAGTGACCACGCCAGACCAATATCCACTATCAATTAATGGCATTACTACGGCTTGTAATCAAAAATCTAATCGTGAGCCTGTTGTTAGTTACTCAGAAGTTGAAGTACAAAACATTGTTGATGAATTAGTACAACTTCGTTTGTTGGCTGAAGCCTCAGATTCATCAGGGCGAGTGGCTAAGTATCGTCATCGTTTTGCTGGATCAGATTTTTCAGCTTATCCGTTTGATAAGGCTAAAGTGGCCATTATCTGTGTTTTATTTTTGCGGGGCCCGCAAACTCCTGGAGAATTAAGAACTCGAGCACAACGATTATACCCGTTTGCTGATGTCGGTCAGGTCGAAAGCATCTTAGAGCAGTTAGCTAATGAAGATGAACCCTTTATTGTCAAATTACCGCGAGAAGCGGGTAAACGGGAATCACGCTACGCGCATTTATTCAGCGGCGAGGTGAATTCGGCGGCTTCAGTCAGTGATGTTACTCCAGCGAGTAGCGGGTCTTCTAACGAGGAGCATGAGTTGAGGATCAGCCAATTAGAGCAAGAAGTAACTGAATTAAAAGCGCAATTAGCTGAGATAAAATCGGCTTTAGACTTGTAAAACCAGAACCGGATGTAGCGTATTGTTTAAGCTATAAATTTAGCTTGCTTCTGGTTGCCCTTGTGCCAAGTCATCAGTTGGTGGAGCAACAAAAACTTTTTTATAGGTATTAATGACGCCATCTTTCGTTAAAGGGGTCGTCATAATACCTTTTATCCCTTCTACTTTTGCACAACGCATAATGGCATCTTTGTTACGTGGTTTGGCCAGCATAATAAAGTTAAGTTCATGATCTTGCCCGCAGGTGCGATTAATTGATGACACTAAACTGACACCGTCGCTGTCCGGCAATTCCACGTTTATAATAACTAAATCAAAGTGTTCTTTTTCTATTCGTCCCATTGCCGAGCGGCCATTGGTGATAACAGTGACTTGCTGGGCCGATGCTTTAGCAATATTGCGGATTAACTGATGATTAGTGGGATCGTCATCAACCAACAATACTTTTTTATTTTTATATAAGGTTTGACTGGCAATCGCAGCGCGGCGTTTATCTTCAGGATCAGGCGGGATCTCAATCACATTATCGCCAAATTGATTTAATTCAGTAGAACCCCGTTGCCCTTGCTCATTGGCTAATCCTTGTTTTTGCTGTTGTGCTGTCTCTGTTGCCTGTGGTTTATTGTTTTCTGCCGCTTGCTGATTGGTTACTTGACTAGCGGGCGTTGGTTGGGCCGTTGTGGTTTTAGCACTTGTGGGAGGGTTATCAATTTCTGGCTGTGGGGCTGCATAGTCTTTATCGTTTAGGGCTTCTAAAGCCAATGACAGTAGGCGCAAAAGTTTGAGCTCTAAGGTTAATAATCGAGGTCTTAAATCGGCTGATTTAAAATGAGAAAACACTCTAATTAGTTTTTGAATATCTAGCGTTTGACTGATATTAGCCGTGTTACCTTGTTTAATATTGTTGATTGCAGTGACAACATCCTTATCTAATTTGTTTACCATATTCTCAAAGGTAGCCATGACCTCCTTTTTCTTACGCATGCCTGTATTAATACAGGATTGCAGTTGTTCATCAAAATTGCCTTCGTTTAATATGGGCTTTTCATCAAAGGTATGACCCAGCTCATTGAAAATATGCAAGATGATACTGAACAGTCGCTGAATATTGATTTTAGGTGTGACGACTAAATAGTTGTCGACTAAGCCTGCGGTATAGAGTTCAAATGCGTCATTTTCATCAGCCTTGTCGACTAGGAGAATAGCTTTTTGGTTAGTGATAAGTTTTTTTGGTGCTTGATTTAATAGCTCACCGTACGTAATGAGGGCGTCACTCATCGACGTGCAATGCAATAAAACAACCCGAGTTTTGCCTTGCATAAAGAGGTTTAAAAATGCTTTAACCGCATTAACACAAACGGCTTGTGGAAACTTTGTTTGTACATGTTGAAAAAAGCCGTCCTTTGCTTGCTCAACGTCTGTGTACAATATAATCTCGGGTATCGCAGACATAGCAAACCTTTAAAATAGGGATTCTTTAATTGTAGAAAAAAGCCTGAAATTTGCGAATCTTCAATCGTAAAACACCCAGTAATAGAGCTAAAGTCATGTGTTTTTAATTGGTGTTCGATATTTCTAAGCTTTACACTTTATTGAAATAAGCTAAGGCTATGTTTTAACAATTTTTTAATTTAATTTCAAAAATAATGTAATAGGTTTGTATATGCAGGTTCAGGTTGTTGACTATCAAGCAGCAGATGCGCCACAACAATTTACTCAATCTCTTCGTGAAACTGGGTTTGGTGTACTGATTAATCATCCCATTAGCCAAGCTCGAGTCGCTGCAATTTATGCTAATTGGCAAGCTTTTTTTAATTCCAACACTAAACAGCAATATAGCTATAACCCTAGTACCTATGACGGATTTTTTTCAACTGCGCATGCCGAAGCGGCAAAAGGCAGTAAAATTGCTGATTTAAAGGAGTACTATCATGTGTATCCTTGGGGGCGAATTCCGCCAGAATTAAAAGACGAAATTTTAGAATACTATCGT
This sequence comes from Saccharobesus litoralis, assembly GCF_003063625.1. NCBI lineage: Bacteria > Pseudomonadati > Pseudomonadota > Gammaproteobacteria > Alteromonadales > Alteromonadaceae > Saccharobesus > Saccharobesus litoralis. The sequence continues at coordinate 3,370,282 of NZ_CP026604.1, forward strand.
TCTACCTCGGCGCTGGCGGCCGAACTATTGGCTTGGGTTGAAGAATATAGTCCTGCAGAGGTTAAAGCGAATTACTCGGAACCATTACCAAATATGATTAAAGATACCCCTAATACACTGCTGCGTGTTTTGCATTATCCGCCGTTAACTAGCGAGCAGTTTGCTGGTATGAAAGATAACGCTATTCGTGCCGCCGCGCATGAGGATATTAATTTGCTGACCATTTTGCCTGCTGCCAATGAGCCTGGTCTGCAAGTTAAAGATAGACAAGGCAATTGGTTAGATGTACCAAACGACTTTGGCAGTTTAATCATTAATATTGGTGATATGTTGCAAGAAGCGTCTAATGGCTATTATCCGTCTACCAGTCATAGAGTGGTCAATCCGCAAGGGGCTGATATGAGTAAATCCCGCATATCTTTACCTTTATTTTTACACCCACGTAGTGAAGTGAAGTTGTCCGAGCGATATACGCAGGCGAGCTACTTGCAAGAGCGCCTTGCTGAATTAGAAGATAAAGAAGATTAAACGTGAAGCTGGTTAAACAAATTGTTATTTCTCTGCTCATTGTCGGTTTGATATTTGCTGGCGCATTATTAGTTAACTTTTTAATGGAAGATGGCGCGTTTTTATTTAAGGCAAGCCCAGGTAGTCAATCGCCATTAAGCAGTCCCTTTACTTGGATTTTTGTCATTGTTGGTGTGCTTTGGGGCGTGGTGGCTAAATGGCGCAAAAAACGTTACGAGAAGAATTTTGAAGCCTCATTAAAGCAATCCATTAAACAGGCTCAGCAGCATAAAAAAGACGCATTGAATAAATCCAACTCGCTTTAATTCAGAGTCATTGGGGAATTTGCAACGATGCAAGGGGCGTTAGCTAGATAAAAAACCTTTGCTCCTCTGCATCCCCGCTCTCTCTATATATATGAATATAATAGACGCCTACATCGCTATCGCTTGCACGATATAACGTTGTTCGGTATTGCGCTGGTTGGATTGAAATGGATAGCAAGTAATTAAAGTTAGTCGCATATCCTGTTCAATTTGAAACCAAGAAATATCACTCTGATGCACCACGTCAATATGGGTAATTTTATAATCAAACTCGACACCATTGGCACTTTGTAACGACAGCTGGTCGCCAATTTGACTGGTTTGTAGTTGACTAAAATGGCTGTCGTTGTGGGCGGCGATCACCGTATTGCCAAATTGATTCGGGGTTGCACTATCTTGTTTCCAGCCTGGGCCAAATGCCATGGTGCGGCCATTCATGCCAGATAATACTATCCAACTGTCTTGGGTCCTATGATTGATTAACTTGGCAACAGGGTATGTATCAGCCCACGACCAAGGCTTATGTTCGGCGCCGTCATCCAAGGTTTGCTGCCAAGATTGATGCAATAGCATTTGCGCCACTTGCGCTTTACCAAAAAGGTAAGCCGCTTCACCACCAATAAATAAGCCGACAATGAGTCCTAGGTAAATCAACCATTTTAGTATTTTAGTTAGCATGGTTTTGTCCTTGAGGTTGTTTATCGCAGGCTAATTTCGCTTTTAATTTGTGCCTTAGCCAAAGTAGTAATGAACAAAAAACTAATATTAAAAAAGCTAAATTGAGTGAGGCTTGCAAGCCTAAAGCGGTTTGCGGTAAGCGTTGGCCACTTGGCAAACTATTCGCAATACGTTTTTCGCTAGCGGGAATAGAATTGGGTCGGCTGACTTGCTGCTCGACAGCGACAAAACTGGTAAATGGCGTAACGAGTCGATAGTTAAGTCCTAAATTGGTGATCTGGTGCTTAAGTTGTTCTCGATCACCGCCTAGCATCATTTGTTGATTTAGGTTGGCGACCTGTTTTTTTGCCCATACGCTAGCCAGAGCAGGGATAGGCAGTTTTGTGGTTTGCGCGCTTGCCGTGGCTAAATGACCTGTCGATTGATTTATCAAATCGGGTAAATACTGTTGCCAATCCGTTTGTTGGTATCGCCCTGATAGTGTGGCGTCATGGGGTTGCACTCCATTTTTTTCAGAGGCTCTAATGTCAATGAAGCTGTTGTCCGCAACGCTGCTATCAATAACATAGTTAAGAACAACAGGCTGGCCGCGATAAACATCCGGTATCGGGTTAGGGGTAACGTCGATAGAAGCTTGGCTTTGTGCCAGAGTAAACTCCAGATCAGTTAATACAGGGCTGCGTAGTTTAGTAAATAATTTAGTCAATTCCGTTGGTAGATGTTTACTGCTAGCAATAAAGTGGTAACTGCCACGGCCTAGTTCTGCGGCTTGTTTCATGAAGTAACGATTGGGTGCGCTCCCTAAGCCCACGGTAAAAAGTCGTTTATTGCCAATTTTATGTTCTATGCTTTGAAACAGTTCAGCTTCGTTGCCGACAGAGCCGTCGGTTAAAAATACAATTTGCGCTAATAATTCTGAGTCTGCTTGCTCATGAACTAAAGGTAAACGAGAGCTGGGCGGGGTTAATGCTAAATCGAGCGCATCGGCAATATTGGTGCCGCCTTCGGCTTTTAAGCTCGCCACATGGCGCCAAGCTTGTTGTTTATTCTTACTGTTAGCCAGTACCGGCTGATGAAATAATTGAGCCGCCATAGAATTAAACATGATCACTTGGAATTTATCTTGTGCGGTTAATGAGGTTAGGGCTTGTTTAAATGCGAGTTTCGCTTGGTTTAGTGAGTCGCCCGCCATAGAGCCAGATGTATCGAGTACAAACGTCAGTTCTCTGGGTTGTAGGGTTTCATCTGACGGATCGCTAGTAACGTCTGGCATTATCATCAATAAGCCATACAGTTTATTGTCATAATGTTGATTGAAGTTAAGCACTGTGGGTAAATCTTGATTTTCGTAGCGCCAAACCAGCGTAAAGTCTTTATCGGGTTGGTGATCATCTAACCGTAACTGATATTCGCCGTGCGCGCGCTCTGTCATCATTACTGAATGATTTAAACTGCGAAAGCGACTTAAACGTGCACCGGCATTTAAATTAACTCGCAAGTCGATCTTTTGTTCGGCTGGCGCTTGTAGGGTAAACGCCATATGCGGTAGAGGTGAATTGTCAGTGTTAGATGCGGTTTCAGATTCTGTTTCAGGATCTATTATGTGCTGCTGAAAAGTGGGTTGTTGGTGCTCGTCATTTGGCATATAGCGCGGTGTAATTGTCATGGGAAAGGTTAATGAAAATTCACCGCTATCGAACTTTACTGACTCAAAATACACCAGCTCAACTTCAATTGTTTCGTGCGGGGCAATATTGGCGAGTTTAGTCGTAAACAAATTGGGGCGGTGTTGGCTCAATAAAGCGGCTTTTTTGCCATCGCGTTTGGCTTGTTCAAAGGTGCGTTTGGCTGCCGTTTTGGTTTTTATTTCCCCTACTATGACGCGTTCGCCAATCGTTATTTGTAAATGACTTACTGCAGCGTCCGTCGGCAGTGGAAATACGTACACAGCATGCTGCCAATCGTCACTGGCGTTAGTAAAACGCTGCTTTAATTGTGTCGTGGATACAACACCTTGGATAGTCATGTTGACTTGAGTTTGCACGGTTGGCGCTTGCCAATACAAAGGCGGTTGAGCAGGTTGTTGTGAGTTTGTGTTAGCCACTTTGGCTTCAAACAGTAATTGACTGCTTTTGACTTGGTCTAGTGAAAGCCATGCTTGGTTGGTTTTCGGGTTAACGCGTTGGCTATTTACGGTTTCGTCAGCCCAAGCCAGACCAATAATGGTTGCGCCGAGTAACCAAATACTAATGATGATAAGGGTTTTAAGTGCTCGCATATTTGTAATCCCTATTTTGTATCCCACTATAGTAGTGGTCGTTCACCCTGAGCCGACTATGTGAGTGGAGATCAGTTAGCGCAGTATGCTCAGTGTGAACGGTATTGCTCTAGCTACATCGCTTTGACATTTAGGTAGCGACGAGTGAGGCTGAAAATAGCCGAGGCCGATGCAACCCTGCATCTTGTAGCATCGTGCTATGAAAGGCGACATCCTTGTCTGCGCACTCACTAATCGTTTGCTGCTGTCACTAAGCTTTTCGGCTGCAATTTGATTTCGACACGGCGGTCAAAAAAGTCATTTTGGTACGTTTGTTTTTCAAATAAAGGTGACGATTCGCCATAAGCTTGGGTTGAGATATTGGCTTGATTAACGCCGAGTTCTACCAATAGCTGTTTGACCGCAGCAACTCGTTTTTTCGATAAATCTAAATTCACTGCAGCATCTCCCGTGCGGTCGGCATAGCCTGACAGCTTGACTTGTAAATCTGGATTTTGCTTAACTAAGCTGGCTATTTGGCCAATTGGTTTAGCATAGATAGCCTGTACATCGTTTGAACCGCTGGTAAATTGTAAATCTAGCTTTAAGTCTTCAATGACTTCGGCTGCGGCTAAGGTTTGTGATACTTGACGTAATTGATGATGCAAATCTTGGTTTTGATTGTTTAACGATTGTACATTGCGGTGTAGCTGCTGGTTTTTGGCGTGCGAACTTGACAGTGCTAATTTAGAATCGGATAGGTTTTGCTCTAAACCTTGTTTTTCTATGGCGTTACTTTCGAGTGTGCCGATTAACGTGCCAAATACACCACCGAGAATGCCACCCAGTGGGCCGCCAACAATAGCGCCAACCGTGGCACCGCCGCCAAAACCAATCAATTGATTCTTTTCCATTATCTGTTGATTGCTTTGGTTTTCATTGGCGCTGGCAGTGAAAACAGGGGCTGTGCTTAATGCTAAGATTAGGCTAGAAGTCATAAGTGCTTTTTTCATTGTTCGTTCCTCAAATCATCTTGGTTTAGTTAAACGAGGCAATTCGATTTAGTTGCTGTGCCTCGCTGACGGAATTAATTAAACAACGTCGACATGGCGATTTTCAGGATGAAAAAAGGCAATGCTGGGGGCAATTATGGCGAAAAAATGGCAATGTGCCTTGGGGGCTATTTTTGCGCAATTAATTCGGTATAGTGCAGGCAGTTGAAACAAAAAAATAAGGTTATCGCGACATGAGTCAAAGGATCGCCATAGTTGAAGATGAACAAGCCATCAGAGAAAACTATGCTGAAATGCTAACCAAGCAAGGTTACCAAGTGCAAACATATAGCAATCGTAAACAAGCGATGGCGGCATTTGCTGAGCGCCTACCTGATCTGGCTATTATTGATATAGGCTTAGAAGATGAAATCGATGGTGGCTTTATTTTATGCCAAGCCTTACGCCAAATGTCGGGGTCATTGCCTATTATTTTTTTAACCGCTCGCGACAATGATTTTGATACTGTTAGTGGCTTGCGCATGGGCGCAGATGATTATTTAACTAAAGACATTAGCATGCCACATATGATTGCCCGCATTGCCGCCTTATTCCGACGCATTGAAGCGGTAAGTGAACCCAAAGAGCAAGATGAAATAATACAGTGTGGGCCATTACAAATGGCCTTAGACCGTATGACAACCAGTTGGAACGGCCAACTCATCGATTTAACCGTAACCGAATTTTGGATGATTTATTCATTAGCCAAATCACCGGGTCATGTGAAAAATCGCCAGCAATTAATGCAAGACGCCAAAGTGTATGTCGATGACAGTACCATTACCTCGCACGTAAAGCGTATTCGTAAAAAATTCATGGCAGTGGATGGGGCGTTTGATTGTATTGATACTGTGTACGGTATGGGATATCGATGGAAAGCTTAATCTACTTCGTGGCAAGAAATTATGCTGCATTGTCTGCGCCTCGCGCCATCCTCACCCAGTGTAGGCGAGCCTTTAGGCTTGCAACCGGAAAAATTAATCAAGGTTTTAAGGCTAAAGCCTCTTCTACAAGAATAAACACATCAATGTGTCGCTCTTCAATGGTAAAACAACAATGAAACCCTCTCGCTTGCGCTTCGGCCTACGTTTTAAATTACTCTTGATGTCGGGATTTTTGTTTGCCATTCCTATGTTGGGTTACGAATATGTGTGGGAAATGGAAAAATACTTGCGCATTGGTCAAGAGAAAACCCTAATGGGTACAGTACGTGCCGTAGCAACCGCCTTGCATGAAAGGCCTACGTTATTTGATAGCCAAGCGAGTTATCTGCCTAGTGTGCAACAAGGCCGAGACCTGTATGCTTATCCGATTAATAATCCTATTCGGCTCGATGGGCAATTAAACGATTGGCAAGATAAGCAAAGGGCACTGGAATACAGCGACGACTATATTATTGAAGGAAAGGGACACTATAATCCCGATTCATTGCGCTTTAAGCATATGGTCGGCAAGTATAAAAACTATCTGTATAGCTATTTTGAAGTGATAGATGAAGAAGTTATCTATCGGCCCAAAAATACGTTGAAAGTTGATGTGAATGATTTGCTGCAATTGGCGTTTGTTACCCAAAGCGGAGAATTTAAACGCTACTTAATAGCGACATCCAAAGAAGGCTGGCTAACCCCGTTTGAACTTAAAACAGATGTTGATTCTAATGTGCCATTGCAGCCAGAGCCACGAATTCAAGGTGCTTGGCGGCAAACAGCACAGGGCTACAATATTGAGTTACGTATTCCGTTAGATTTTCTTGGCAGCCAATTGAGCTTTGCCATTACCGACTTTGATAAACATGCCGCGCATCAACAAAAAGTCACCTTGGGCACGGCTGATTTTAAAAATCCTGATAAATTGGGCACGATATTAGTGCCATCCCCAGAAATAGCTAAAATCGTCAAAGGCCTAGGTCATACACAATCGAGAATTTGGGTGGTTGATCAGCATAGCCGCGTATTGGCACAATCGGGCGATATTAAGTATTCGGCCGGTTTGTGGGGACAATTTTCCACTCAAGCAAAATCCGAATCATGGTTTTCACCTGTTCAAGATTGGTTAAGCTCTATTTATTATCAAATTCTCACTAAGCCACCGACAGATTTTACTGATGTACTCTACGATGAGGCGCAATTACAAGGATCGCATATCCACAAAGCATTGAAAGGAGAAGCTGCCACAACATGGCGATTAACTACTGATAGAAAGGCGTTAATTTTATCAGCTGCCCATCCGATCATTTCAGATGGCGCAGTGATGGGCGCCGTGATAGCCGAAGAAACGACTAATGGTATTCGTACTTTGCGAAATCAGGCATTAGAAAAGTTATTTAATGTTATTTTGGCTGTGATGGTATTAGGTACGCTTGCCTTGTTTTTATTCGCGTCGCGGATTTCATTTCGCATCCGCGCATTACGCAATCAAACCGAAACGGCGATTGACGAACAGGGTAAAATTTTACACCCCATTGCGCCAACCAAGGCCAGCGATGAAATTGGCGATCTGCAACGCTCATTTGCCGATATGGTCGAAAGGCTAGGGCAATACACTCAATATTTACAAGGTATGTCGAGTAGGTTGTCACACGAATTACGTACACCTGTTGCCGTGGTGCGATCTTCATTAGAATCATTAAGTATGGATTCTGAACAAGCAGCCAATAGTGTGTATATGCAGCGAGCACAGGAAGGCGTAAGTCGGTTATCTACTATTTTAACTATGATGAGCGAAGCGACACGCTTAGAACAGACCATTGCTAACAATGACAAAGTCAGTTATCCAATACTGGAGGTGGTTAATGGTTGTGTTCAGGGTTATCAATTAATGCACCCCAAGCAAAAGTTTGAAATGATAATTAATGTTGCAGAACAAACCTTGGTTAATGGCGTACCTGAACTTTTTGCTCAATTGTTAGATAAGCTCGTGGCTAATGCTATGGAGTTTGCACAAGTCGATTCTGCTATCGTGATAACCGCTCAACAAGAAAACGAAAACGTGCTTGTTATCGTGGCGAACCAAGGCCCCTTGTTGCCGGCGGCTATGCAACACAGGTTATTCGATTCCATGGTATCGGTCAGAAGCGATGAAAAGCAAGAGCAGCCTCATTTGGGCTTAGGCTTATATATTGCTCGATTAATTGCAGAATTTCATAATGGGTCTATTGTTATTAACAACAATGAGCTAGCGAATGGAGTCGATGCTATCGTGACTATTCCTCTCGCCAATTCAGCACAAAACTAGGTAAATATTCACCAAGCGTTGGCTGAATACGTATGCAGTTAACTATTTGTTAACATGGCCTTGTTGCGCTTATGCCTAGCCGTTATTATTTAAATTCACTCTGGTGAAAAATAGGCCATTCAACAAGTCGGTAAGGCTGTTGTTGTAAGTTACTAAAGAGGTAAATGGAATGAAGGTAATATCTAAGCTGTCCATAGCAATATTGACTGTGATGTTAAGCCTGTCTTGTAATGCTAAAACCCCTATCATTTATCTCAATGTTGACGAACCAAAAGATAAGTATCATACCGACTTACTTAAATTCTTATTTAAAGACTCTACTAAATATGAATTAGTACCTAATAGTGGCCCGTTAACGGAATCACGCCAACATGCCGAGTTGAATAGCGGTGAGCTGACAGTGGCTGCTTTTGCCGCTGGTGTGGATATTGAACAGCGCTTGTTGCCGATCCGTATTCCTATATTAAAGGGGCTATTAGGCCATCGAATTTTTATTATTCGAGATGGAGAACAGCATCGATTTTCAGGTATTGGTTCTTTCAGTGATTTAACCCGTTTTAAGGCCGGTCAGGGCAAATTTTGGTCAGATACTAAGATATTATTAAGTGCCGGCATTCCGACCGTCGCCACCAATAAATACAATAATTTATTTTATATGCTCGAAGGTGGGCGCTTTGATTATTTCCCGCGGGCTGTGCATGAGCCTTTTTCTGAAATATCGTCGCGCCGCGAATTAAATTTAGCGGTTGAGCCAGATATCATGTTGGTTTATCCGTTGCCATTGTATTTATTTGTGGGGCAGCAGAACACTGAATTGGCGCAAGACATACACACATTGCTTGAAACTGCGATTGCAGACGGTAGTTTTGATGAGTTCTTTTTTTCTTATCCTCTAATTGTGGAATTACTGAAAAAAGCTAACTTGAAAAATAGAAAAGTGTTTCGAGTTGACAATCCACACTTACCGGCGGAAACACCGTTGCAACGTAAAGAGTTTTGGCTTGATATTAATAAAATTACCATTTAATTCGCTCACCCTTTAGTCAAAGTGATCAGGTTTTAGGGGAAGCTGTCGAGCTTCGAGACCCCATGAGCATATGCTCGATTATGTGATTGGGGCGAGTAAGCAATGACAATGAACCATAAGACCTGAGCGAGAAGACTAAGAAGCTTTTAGGGCCTACGTTACCAATACAAACGCTTGGTTTTAGCAAACATAATGCTTATTTCAGGCGTTCTTTCTAACTGCAACAGTTCTAAAATTTTATCCTGCGCTTGACGATAGGCTTCATCAAACTTTTTGCCTTTTAACATGATCTCGGTGCGTTTTTGTCCTTGATCTGGCGTCGTTACTTGAATAGATAAACATTCATAACTGGCTCGATTAGGACGATTACGTGTTAAACGTTTTAACCCTCGGACACTGCCATCTTCTTTAAATATGCGATTAATAGGCAAAGACTGGCGCAGATGACGGAATTTACGTTTTTCACGTAATTCTTGTTCATAAGCCCGAGCGGCCGCTTCGTCTTCTAATTTGAAATAGGTTTGAATACCCAGCACTTTATCTTGCACTCGGATACGTTGTGGGTTTTGTTTATTAGGGTGATACATTAATGTCATGGATACGAAACCTAGGCTGCGATTTTATCGTTGATTCATCATTTACTTGTTATTCCCTAACAGCAGCATTTAAAACACTTATCTATTTTCATTACTCAGTATTGAAGCCGCGCTAACCATCTATATCAGTAAAGAATGATAAGCCTTTCTTCTGTATGGGAGGCTTGGCTTACAAACATGGCAAGCATTAAGATTTCGATGGAAAGTCACTGAATAAATACCAACTCTTTAAAAAATCCTAAAAGAGCTTGTTTAATATTATAACGCTAAATGAAATAGGCAAAATAAATTTTACTTATTTTGCCTATTTATTGGTTGGATTAGTTTAAAACTGCTCTCATTTGGCTGAAATAGCCCCTAGATTTAAGGATTTAAACTAGCTAATTTGTATTTCGGTTGGCTAACATGCCAGTTTTGTTGGCGCAGTTTATTTAATATTTTACTCAGTTGCTTGGCATCCCATGCAGTAGGCGTTTTCGCAAACTGGCAGGCGTGCATTTGTTCTAAAGCTATTCTCAGTTCCTTATTATCAAATGCCGTGATTGCTTGATGTAAGGTTTTGATACCGTCACGTTTGAGTGATGCTGCTGCCCAAACTGGCAATAAAACTTGTATTTGCTGGCGCTCTGACGCTTTTAACGCTTTGCTTAAACGCCCCCAAGCCAGTTTTTCTGAGTTGCCTTCCATATTACTCGCACTGGTTTTTTTCGGCCCACGTTGTTGCCATATCATGCCCAATATGACCAATGTTGTGAGTAGCCATAGGCCAGCAAATAAGCTAGTTAAGTAGCCCCATGCCCAAGGATTGTCTTGATATTCAATCTGCGTGGCTGGTTGGCTGCTATTAGTGTCTTGATTAATCACGCTAGGTAAGGTGGTGGGGGCCGCCGTGGTTTGCGTCACTTGCGCAGCTTTAACCGTAATAGTGCGAGCCGCTAATTTGGCTGTTTCTATTTTTTCGGTTTTGGTATTCCACCATTGCACGCTAACTTCAGGCAACGTCACTTGGCCTGGTTTATTAGGAATAACCGCCATGCTTTCAATGCGCTGGGCGATAATATCATTGCCTCGCACGCCAGTGTGAGTCTCAGCTTGGTCAGGGTACACTTTCACATCATTACCGTGATTCATTTGCAATTCTGGTAGTAATTCAGCGGTGACGCCAAGCGCGGTTAATGTAATTGTGCGAGTAATAGGTTCACCTACGACAAAGCCTGTTTGTGGTGTCACTTCGTCAAATAGTTGAACCATTTCTGATGGTAGCCAATGCCCTTGATAAGTGGTTGGGATAGGTTTCACCACTAAATCGATATCATCACCCAGTTGAGTTACACGTTGCGTTTGATTGCGGGCAAAAAATGAATTACGGCGGCTTTGTCCCACGACAATATCACCACTAAAAATAGGCGAGGTTAGCGTAAAGTCGCCACTGCGTTGCGGAGTTACCGCGTACTCGCGTTCAATAACTCGGTAGCGTCGGCCATTACGTAGTTGCTCGGTTTCTTTGTCTTGGCCTATTTGTTCGACAATTGCCCCTTCTAACTCAGGCTGGGTTAAGCTACCTCGCTCCAAATTGACGGCATAAAGTAAACGAACCTTGTAATGCACTTGTTGATGTAACCAAACCGTTTTATCTGAAACTGAAGTTTCTACTATGATGTCTTGGCTTTGGCCATCGGATTTTGTTTCGACGACTTGCAGTTGAATTGGCTTAGAAAATCCGCCTGCTACTTCAATCGCAGGTATGGTTAACGTACCTAAACGCTTTGCTAATAATTGAATGGTAAAGCGAGTAATGCGCGTTGTCGTGCCATTAATTGTGCGCGTTTCGGTACTGGTGTTGTTGCCAAGTATGCGAAAGTCTTGATTGAGTGGTGCTAAATTGAGTGCATTAGCACTGACATGTTCATTGACTGCGACCGTTAGCGTGACCGCCTCTTTTTGCATTATGGGGTTGCGATCGACTGATGCAATCACAGTTGGCGCAGCATAACTACTAGCGCTAATTAGGCTAAAAATACAGAGTAAGCTAGTGGTGAATTGCGAATAAAATCGGCTTACCATGATTGATTGGCTCCTGTCGGTGGTTGAAAGCGTTTACGCTGTCTGGCTTCAAGTTGCATTTTACGACGTAATAAAAACGCAGGGTCATCTTCAACCTTGTTTAATAACTTTTGAATAACTTGTTGTTGCTCTTGGTTGGCGCGTTCTTCTTCAGTTAATTCACGCGCTTGAGCTTGTTGCTCAGCATTTTGTTCTTCAGCACTTTCTTCTTGTGCTTGTTGAGCTTGCTGTTCTTCAGATTGTTCTTCTTCGCTTTCTTCGCCAGCGGACTGTTGAGCCTGTTGCTCTTGCTCGCTTTGCTCGGCGCTGTCTTCATTGGATTGGCTGTCTTGCTGTTCGCCTTGCTGTTGATCGTTTTGTGCCTGCTGGTTTTGGCTTTGCTGACCGTCTTGTTGTTCCGAGTTTTGTTGCTGATCCTGCTGGCCGTTTTGCTGACCTTCTTGTTGATCAGAATTTTGCTGATCTTGCTCGCCATTTTGCTCTTGGTTTTCGCCGTTTTGCTGTTGTTGCTTTTGCTGCTGTTTAAGCTGTTCGGCTAACGCTTTGTTATCTTTGGCTTGCTGAAAATCAGGACGTTGTTGCAAGGCTTCGTCATAAGCCTGAATGGCTTCGTCTAACTTACCTAAATTTGCTAGCGCATTGCCTTTGTTGTACAAGGAATCCGGATCCTTGTAATCGGCCAAGGTTTGAGCTGCGGCTTCGTAATTACCTTGTTTAAACTGGCTTGCGGCTTGCCATTTTGCATCTTCAAACAATTGTGCGGCACTTGAGTAGTCTTGGTTGGCAAACGCTTGCTGGCCTTGTTGGTCACGGGTTTGCCAAAGGTCATTCCACCAACTGGTTTCGACGGTGGCTGGAGGTTGATTGCCTTCACTGTCTTCATTCCTTTCTCCACCCGTTTCTTCATTGGGTATTGCCGCGGGTGCAGTGGTTGGTGTTTGATTAGCCATGACCTCGCTAGCAGGCTGCAAAATCAGTAGGACAGGGATAAGACTATAAATTACGCCACGCCGAAATGCATACGCAGCAAAAGGTAAAATAAATAATACTAACCAAGGTCCCATTTCTTGCCATTGATCGCCAACTTCTTGCTGGTCTTCATCTAATTTTACGTCTTCAACGCCACTGAGCAACTTGACTAAGGTTTGAATATCACTGTCGTCGGCTGTCATATCCATGTAGTAGCCACCCGACAAGCTACTGATTTTTTGTAGTAAGCGTGCGTCTAATTTAGGGATGACAATCGCCCCAGTATGATCTTTTAGTAAGTCGCCGTTGGCCATTTTTATGGGAGCGCCGTTGGCAGTGCCTATGCCTAAGGTTAATAAACGATAGGGGTTTTGTTGCACAAACTCGCCGAGCTCAGACATATCACTTGTGCGAATGCCGTCGGTAATCCAAACAATATCGCCTTTGGCGTAACCGGCATCTTGTAATAACTTAACCGCGTGCTCTAAGCCGACAATGGGCGTGCTACCTTGCACTGGCATGATCTCCGGACTTAAGCTTGGTATTAAAGTCAGTAGGTTATTGTTATCTGGTGTTAATGGACTGATGGTAAATGCATCTCCTGCATACACGACTAAACCTAAATCACCTTCTGTAATTTGGTCTATGAGTTCCATTACTTTAAAGCGAGCTCGGCTAAGGCGGTCGGGCTTAATGTCGGTTGAGCGCATTGACATTGACATGTCTAATAAAACAATTTTGCCTGCTTGAGCTTGAAATACGGGTTGCGGTAGGCGTTGCCATGTTGGACCTGCTAAGGCAATGGTCACAATTATCCAGACAAAAGCAATTAACCAACGTGGGATCGCCTGCTGACTGGCCTTTTTATCTAAGACGTGGCGCAGTAAGTGATTCGGAATAACCCCTTGCCAGCCTGAGCGTGCAATACTGACTCGTTTAAGTTGCCAAGCCAATACCATTAATGGGATCAAGGTTAGCAACCACCATGGACGAATAAAATGAAATTCAGCCATTATTGCACTCCTTTATCTATTACCGAACTAGCAGGATTGTTAGTTGATGCTTTAGCATTAGGCTTTTGCCAAGGCCAGCTAAGCGTTGTGCTGATGGCACTTAAAACCGGCAGTAAACTTAGTAGCAATGCTAGCCCTAACGGCCAATAGAATAACGCGGTGAGTGGGCGCATTTGTACTTCTTCGGCGGCAATAGGCTCCAACTCGTCTAGCACTTCGTATATTTTTTCTAGCTGGCCAGTACTTTTCGCTCGAAAATATTGGCCACCGGTTTCTTTAGCCAATTGTTGTAATAAACCTTCATCTAAATCGGCATCGGCGCGTTGCGTGCCAAAACCAAAAAAGCCGCGTGATAGCACCTGGTCAGATGCGACACCTATGGTGTAAATTTTGATCCCTTCTGCTTTGGCTAATTCTAACGCTTCTGCGGGTTCTAAATTACCCGCGGTATTTTGACCATCAGTAAGTAAAACCAGAATACGGTTAGATTCATCTTGCAACTTAAAGCGCTTGGCAGCCAAACCTATGGCATCGCCAATTGCTGTTTTTTCACCCACTAGGCCTAGAATCGATTCCTTGAGTAGTTGTTGAACCGTGTTTAAGTCACGCGTGAGTGGCGTTTGCAAATAAGCGGTATCGGCAAACAAAATAAGCCCTAGGCGATCTCCCGAGCGCCGCGTAATAAAGTCCTGCATGACATGCTTGGTCATGGTCAGGCGATCAACTTGACGACCTTTGATTGTCATATCTTCTGCTTGCATGGAGCCAGACAAGTCAACGGCCAACATAATGTCGCGCCCTTCAGTAGGTAAACTGACAGGTTCGCCCAAATATTGTGGCCGCGCCGCGGCTAATACTAATAATAACCAGATAAAACTGGGCAAAATCAAACGCGTCACTTTACCTTGATTTGGCTCTGCCGCCGCTTGTTTATGCATATGCCAAATAGGTGCTCTTAATACCGCAGCTTGGGCGCTTTGTTTACGGGGTAACAAGCGATATAACAGAGGTAACGGCAAAAGTAGTAAAGCCCAAAGCCAAGCAAATTCAAACATGAGCTGGCTCCTGTGCTAATTTTGGGGCTGGTTCAAGTTGCTGTAATTGCTTATTGGACGCCGGTAGTGCTTGGCTTAGCCAAAAGTTGGCTGCTTGTTTAAATTGATTTAGCTGAGCCGCAGAAACGTCTTTGGCGATTGGCGTATATAGCTGGTCAATCATAAGTTTAAGCTTAGGTTTTAGCTCGTTTCGGTGTTGTTGTTTAACTTGGTTCAACAAAAAATTTAGCCAAACGTCACCGTTTAACGGCGCAATATGCTGGCGTGGAAAATAGCTTAAGCAAGCTTGCTTAAGTAAGGTATTTATCTCGGCTATAGAGCTAGCTTTAGTTATGGCTTGTTTGGCTTGCCTGACCGCGGTCGCCTTTTTATAAGCTTGTACGGCAAAGTAAATTGCGACAACAACTAAAACTAAGCCTAAAATCCCTAGTATCCACCAGCCCACAGCCGGAAATTGGCTAATTTGTGTTGGCTCAATACTGTGTTTGAATGCCGCCATAACATCTGGAACGCTATTTGGCATTTGTCCTGCTTGTGGCATAGCTTGTGGCATAGCTTGTGGTATCGATTGAGGCAGAGCTTGCGGAATGGCTTGGGATGCGCCAGCCGATTGTGCATTCGCTAAATCTTGTGCTTGTTGTAAGTTTTCTGGCAAAGGCTCAGGAAAAGCGTGTAAAGGCAAACTGTCTTGAGCGGTATTGGCTGCTGAGTTAGCGACAAGTGTATTAGCGAGCATGTTTTAATTGCTCCTCTAATGTTTGGCCGGCACTGATATCGATAATTTGACAACGGCACTGTTTTAGTTTTTTGCTTTGTTCCGTTAAATAAAATGCCGCTTCTTGGCGATATTCTCGGCTTAAGCTGTCATCGCCTAAGGTTAATAATCCGGATTTGTCACCATCCTTCACTTGCAATGATTGGCGCAGTTGTACCTGTGGCAAAGCAACTTCCAATGGGTCAAGAATACGAAATGCGCGTAGCTCACAATGACGGGCTAATTGACTTAAATGTTGGAGAGCTTGATCATCAAGTAAAGCAAAATCACTGACTAGATTAACTAGTGAGCCAGGTTTAGCCAAGCGACGTAAACGAGCGCAGGCTTCGGCAAACGAGGTTGCAGAGTCACTAATTTGTCGGTTGTCAGTGTTTTGACTTAGCGATTCTAAGGCGTGTAAATATTGTAAAACACCTTGTTGGCGCGAGCGGGGCTTAAGCTCTTGGTGTTGCACACCGTTAAATACCACGCCACCCACGCGATCGCCTCGTTTTTTGCCATTCCAAGCGAGTAGAGCGGCAACATGGCTAGCTTGAACGGATTTGTATAATAGCTGACTACCAAACTGCATCGTTTGGCTTAAGTCGGTTAAAATAAAGATCGGCCGTTCTTTTTCTTCACGGAATAACTTGGTGTAAGTTTCGCCGGTGCGCGCGGTTACGCGCCAGTCGATCATTCGCGGATCGTCACCGGTTTGATAATGGCGAACCTCGTCAAACTCCATGCCACGGCCTTTAGACTTAGCTAAATAGTTACCGGCTAATTTTGCTTGATTGGCAATACGAGGTGTTAAATCGAGTAAACTGGTTTTGCCACGATAGTACAGCAGTTCATGAATACCACTTTGTACGCCATTGGACTTAATTTGCTCCAACCAATAGATTGGATCTAGGTGTTCAGCCGTTGACAACATAACTCTTTCTTTGCGACTCAATATCAAGATTAACCTAGGGTTAAGGCACTGCGACCTGAGATAAAATTTTATCTAGTACGGCATTGGCTGTGATCCCATCGGCTTCTGCTTCATAAGTCAGTAACAGTCGGTGGCGCAATACGTTGTGAAATACCGCTTGAATATCTTGCGGCGTCACAAAGTCACGTTCAGATAACCAAGCTTTTGCGCGGGCACAACGGTCTAAGCTGATCGTGGCGCGCGGACTGGCTCCAAAGCCGATCCACTTGGCTAGCTGTTCATCGTATAACTCAGGTTGGCGCGTCGCAATGATCAGGTTAACCAAATAATCTTCTAACTCAGGTGCCATATGAATAGACAGCACTTGTTCACGCGCTTGAAATATGGTGTCTTGGGTTAAGTCTGCCGGTGGCTCTACCACCTCGTGCAAGGCTTCATTGCGGGTTAATTGCAATATGGCTTTTTCTGTTTCTGCGCCAGGGTATACCACATCCAAATGCATTAAAAAGCGGTCGAGCTGTGCTTCAGGTAACGGATAGGTTCCTTCTTGCTCTAACGGGTTTTGTGTGGCCATGACTAAGAATAAATCCGGCAGTGGGTACGTTGTACGGCCAACGGTGATCTGCTTTTCTGCCATGGCTTCTAATAGTGCTGATTGCACTTTCGCCGGTGCGCGGTTGATTTCATCCGCTAAAATTAAATTATGAAATAACGGCCCTTGTTGAAAAACAAATGTACCGTCTTCTGGTCGATAAATATCCGTACCGGTTAAATCAGCAGGTAGTAAGTCTGGGGTAAATTGCACACGGTGAAAATCGCCTTCAATACCGTTAGCTAACGCATTAATGGCGCGTGTTTTGGCTAATCCCGGTGGGCCTTCTACCAATAAATGACCATTGGCGAGTAGGGCGATTAAGATATTTTCGGTTAACTCAGGTTGACCAATAACTTGCGAATCTAAGTACTGTTTTAATTGATGAAATTTTGCGACCGACATAATGCTTTCATTGCTTAGTTATTTTGCTGCCATGTTTTATAAGGACAAACTTGGTGTTTTCAAGGTTTGTTGATGCGATGTAACGCTAAATGCCCAAATAAGAGGCGGTTCAAGTTGAAAAGTTCCGTAAAGATTGGCTTTTTCTTAATAATTTACTTCGAAAGACTTTTATCTAACTATATGAACAAATTGACGAAAAATTCACTTTGTTCTGGTTTATTTCTGCTATTTTTAAACAAGCGTTTAAAAAAGCTTTGTTTTCCTTTCTAACGCACTTTAGAATAACAAAAACTTAACAGGTCAGACCACTTGGAGTTAGTATGAGCCAGAGCCCAGTCAAAACGACGGACGGCCAACGCATTGCGGTTGTCTCAGGGTTGCGTACCCCATTTGCTAAACAAGCTACGTATTTTCACGGCGTATCGGCCTTAGATATGGCTAAGCTTGTGGTAAACGAACTTTTGTTGAAAAACGAACTTGACCCGCAAGAAATAGAGCAAGTCGTCTATGGTCAAGTTGTGCAAATGCCAGCAGCACCTAATATCGCACGAGAGATAGTACTAGGGACAGGTATGGCGGTGACTACTGATGCCTATAGTGTAAGTCGAGCCTGTGCCACTAGCTTTCAAAGTACAGCCAATATTTGTGAATCGATTATGGCGGGTAATATTAGTACAGGTATTGCTGGTGGGGCTGATTCATCCTCTGTTTTACCGATTGGCGTGTCGAAAAAGTTAGCGCGGGCCTTAGTCGATTTATCTAAGGCTAGAACCTTGGGCCAGCGCTTATCTATTATCAAACGTTTGGGTTTAAAAGATTTACTGCCTGTTCCCCCTGCTGTGGCTGAATACTCAACCGGATTGAGTATGGGGCAAACCGCAGAGCAAATGGCTAAAACCCATCAAATATCGCGAGCCGATCAAGATGCGTTGGCGCATCGTTCTCATGATTTGGCGGCCAAAGCGTGGAGTGATGGCAAAATGGCTGATGAAGTGATGGTAGCCCATGCCGTGCCATACAAATCCTATTTGGATGTTGATAATAATATTCGCTTTAATTCGAGCTTGGATTCTTACGCTAAATTACGCCCAGTATTTGATCGTAAGCATGGTTCAGTGACCGCGGCTAATGCGACGCCATTAACTGATGGCGCTTCGGCTATTTTGTTAATGCGTGAAGACAAAGCCAAAGCCTTAGGCTATCAACCCATAGGTTATATTCGCGCTTTCGCGTTTACTGCCATTGATGTTTGGCAGGATATGCTAATGGGGCCGAGTTACGCGACGCCGAAAGTGCTAGCTAAAGCGGGTATGCAACTGAGGGATTTAGATTTAATTGAAATGCATGAAGCATTTGCGGCGCAAGCCTTAGCCAACATGAAAATGTTTGCGAGTAAAAAGTTTGCCCAAGAGCAATTGGGACTGAGTGCGGCAATTGGTGAAATCGATATGGAAAAGTTTAATGTTAATGGTGGTTCGATTGCCTATGGTCATCCCTTCGCCGCTACCGGTACGCGTTTGATCACGCAAACTTTAAATGAGCTTAATCGTCGCGGTGGTGGTGTAGGCTTAACAACAGCGTGTGCGGCCGGTGGTTTGGGTGCAGCCATGATAGTGGAAACAGAATAGGGCCTAGGGGAATGACAATGACGACTGCAGAATTCGAACATTTTTCGTTTGTGATCCGTGAGGACAATATTGCCTTGGTAACACTGGATGTGCCGGGCGAAAGTATGAATGTACTTAATCATCAAACCATAGAAGAGCTAGAGAAATTGTTGGATGTACTGGCGACAACTAGCAATTTACGTGGTGTGATTGTGCAAAGTGGCAAGCCAGATTCATTTATCGCAGGAGCGGATGTTAAGATGCTGGATGCTTGTGTTAATGCGGCGGAAGCAACAGCATTAGCTGAGCGTGGTCAGGCGGTATTTGATCGGGTTGAAGGTTTTGCTGTGCCATTTGTTGTGGCCATTCATGGTGTGTGTTTAGGAGGTGGATTGGAGTTTGCATTAGCCTGCCATTATCGGGTAATAACGGACAATGACAAAACACAGTTAGGTTTGCCAGAAGTGAAAATTGGTTTACTGCCAGGCAGTGGCGGCACCCAGCGCTTACCGCGTTTGGTCGGCATTCAAACTGGGTTGGATATGATGTTAACCGGTAAGCAACTGCGAGCCAAACAAGCGTTGAAGACAGGCTTAGTGGATGACATGGTGCCGCAAAGCATTTTGCTTGATGTTGCGAGCAAGCTAATTACGCAAGGCAAGCCGACTAAAGCGCGAAAACGCAGTTTGCTGAATAAATTATTAGAAGATAATTCCTTTGGCCGTGGCATTGTGTTTGACCAAGCGCTAAAACAAGTTGAGAAGAAAACTCATGGTCATTACCCAGCGCCAGGCAAAATTATTCAAGCGGTGCGCTCGGGTATTGAACAAAAGAGCATGGCATTGGGCTTACGTACTGAAGCGAAATTGTTTGGTGAGTTAAAAGAAACCCCACAAAGCTATCAATTACGTAACTTATTTTTTGCGACAGTTGAGCAGAAGAAAGATTCAGGTGTCAGTGTTGAGCCGAGCGCCATCAATAAAGCGGCGATCCTGGGTGGAGGGTTAATGGGTGGTGGTATTGCCTATGTCACTGTAGATAAAGCCAACATTCCAGCCAGAATTAAAGACATTAACCATCAAGGGATCAGCAACGCTTTTCGTTATAGTTATGATCTGTGGCAACAAAAAGTCAAACGGCGCTTTTTGCCGCAAGCTAAGCTTGAAAAAAACATGTTGATGCTTTCAGGCACCACAGAATATAAGTCGTTTTACGATACAGATATCGTCGTTGAAGCTGTGTTTGAAGATCTCGACTTAAAGCAAAACATGGTGGCAGAAATTGAAAAAGCTTGCCCTGAGCATACCATTTTTGCAACTAATACTTCGTCGCTACCCATAGGTCAAATTGCGGCTAAAGCCGAGCGGCCAGAAAATGTCATTGGTCTGCACTACTTTTCGCCAGTTGACAAAATGCCTTTAGTGGAAGTGATCACTCATGACAAAACCAGTGAACAAACAATCGCGACTACATTGGCTTTTGCGCGGCAGCAAGGTAAAACCCCAATTGTGGTTAAAGACGGTGCTGGTTTTTATGTAAACCGCATTTTAGCGCTATACATGAACGAAGCTGCGAATATATTGCTTGAAGGTGAGCCTATCGATGTTATCGACAATGCCTTAGTTAAATTTGGCTTTCCTGTTGGTCCGATCAAATTACTCGATGAAGTGGGGATTGATGTTGGCTCAAAAATAGGCCCTATTTTAACTAAAGAATTAGGACAACGATTTGATCCGCCGAAAGCCTTTGCTGCGGTACTAGCCGATGAGCGCAAAGGCAAAAAGAATCAGCGGGGTTTTTACCAATACCAGTTAAACCACTTTCAAAAATTAACCCGAGTTAAACCAGGTAAGTTTGTTGATCCTGAGGTTTATCATGTTTTGGGAGTGACTCCGGCGCAAAGTTTAAACAATGAAGAAGTGGTCGAGCGTTGTATGGTGCAAATGCTCAATGAAGCCGCACGTTGTTTAGAAGAAGGAATTATTCGCATTGCTCGCGATGGTGATATTGGCGCGATATTTGGTATTGGCTTTCCGCCTTATCTCGGCGGGCCATTCCGTTACATAGATAGCTTAGGCGCGGATCATCTTGTTTCGCGTTTAGCTCATTATCAAACGCGATTTGGCGAGCGCTTCGCGCCTTGTGATTTGCTGAATAAGATGGCAGAAGAAGGTAGTCAGTTTTATACCTAATATTTGAAGTTTGGTCGCTTTGGTCGCTATATAGGTAGTGATACTGCGCGTAATACTTTTTAGGTATTGCGCAGTATGCTGGTTTAGCGATCGAACAGGTTAAAAGTTATAACCGCGTGTTCTGTTTTGTTTTAAGTTGATGGGCTTGAGTCCAAAAGTCTCTTGATAGTTTATTGACGGCATTGGTTTCTGCATTAACTAGCATGGCAAAGCCGATACCTAACTCAGGTGAATAACCAATATCGGCGCGAAAGCCTTGTACCCAACCAGAGTGATACACGACTTTGTAATCGGCTAATTGGTAGATACGCCAGCCATAACCGTATGACGCATTTTTTAAATGTTTACGCCATAAGCGGCGACGCATATCCTTTTTAGTTTGAATTCTTGGTATGGCTGTTTCATTGATCACTGCTGGTGAAATGACCTCGGGATTGTGGCCTAAATTGGCCGCTAGCCATTTGGCTAAATCTAAAATACTGGCGTTAACGCCTGCCGCTGGGGCAACTTTGTAATAACTCGGTTTAACCTTTACCCCTTTCCATAAATAGTTGTACGTTTTTTGCCCTTTTTTATTTTTGTGGCCAGTGGCGATACGCTTGTGCAGAATATGGGGTTGTGCGGTATAGCGAGCTTGTTGAAAGGCCGTGTAACCTATGGATGCATCGCGCATTTTTAATGGTTCAAAAATCCGCTGAGTTAATAGATCGGCAAAACTTATCTCAATCTGTTGCTCAATTGCCGGTTCTATAAATGAATAGGCTATGTTTTGATAACCATAACATTGTGCTGGTGGGCACAAAGGTTTGAGTTTTTTAAATTGGCTAATAATTTTATCTAAATGCCAATTTTCATTGAGTAGATTATCGTAAGCATTGGGTAATAAGCCACTTGAGTGACTTAGCACATGCTTGAGTTGAATTTTATCGGCCGCCCCTTTGTTGGCGAGTGCAAACTGCGGTACAAAACGGGTGACAGGGGCATTTAAATCAATTTTGTTTTCTTGCGCCAACATAGTGGCTAAGGTTCCGGCAAAGGTTTTTGATACCGAAGCTAAGCGAAATACGGTAGACGCGGTAACACGTTGCGATTTAGCTAAATCGACATAGCCATAGGTTTCTAGGGCTGTGATTTTATTGTTATCTAAAATAACGTAAGTGCCACCGGGAATGTTATGTTTTTTAAGTTCTTGGTGAAAGGTTTGCTGAAAAGTCTGGTTAAAATCCGGCTGGTTTTGCGCGGTCGCTAACTGGGCAATCAAAGATAAAAAGATTAGCGTTAATCCGCGGATAGTCATACTTGCTGGATCTCAAAATAATAATGGTTGATTATGTTACCGAGTCCGCTTTGTAAATGGTAGGTGAGATACTCATCGCTTGGCAAAAAAGTTTATTGTTTGGCTTTCGAATCGTTTTTTAAATCATTTATTTAGCAAGCTTGAGCTAGCATAACCAGCCCTGTATATTGCTAGCGTTAATAAATCTAAATATTTTAAAATTTAAGTCGCTTATCATGCCTATATTTTTGCCTAAATGGCTTCTTCGTGTTGTTTGTGTTGTTGGATGTTACTTGCCGATAATGACACTTGCTGATGATTTATCCATTGCGACTATTTTACAAGAAATCGAAAAGCTTGAATCGAAAAGTGATCCTAAATGCTATGCTACCGCATCGCGCTTAGAAGATTTTATGTTTGGTACGCCTTTGTCCGATGAGGCGCGGTTTAGTAAGAATGATCTACAAAAACAATTAGCGAAATTAATTTGGCAAAAAGCGGCGCAAATTAATCAGCAAGGGTTAGTACAAACTCAGCATATTCAGCAAGCGATAGCATCGAGTTTACAATACCAAAAAAATCAAGCGGGGCATTGGCAACTAACTTTTGCTAGTCAGCAAGCGCTAACTTTACATGAAACGGATGTTCGACAGTACGACAGTATTGCTTATGCACTAAGAGCGATCCTTGCTGTACAACAGGAGCAGTTAATTAGCAGTGCCGCGCCATTACCTATGCTTGCGCCTGACGCGGTAAATTACCTTAAGCAGATCGTTAATTTATATACGTTGGCAGTACTTAAAGTTAGTGATAATCAAGCGCGGTTAAATAATCAATACCAAGTTAATGCCGCAAATTTAAAAGCAAATTGGTTTGGCTTAAATAAACCTATGTTTGCTCAATTGGCAACGGCGAGCTCTGCCGCAAAGGCCAGTGCTGATTTAAATACGAACGCAAATCCAACCCCCAACCCAATAGTGTCAACACAGCCAACAGATTTGCGATTGTTTAAGCAAATTATTCAGCAAAAAGTGAATGCCTACAAAGCTTACAACAACATTAGTAATCAGTTGTTTTTTCGTAATTTGCAAGTGTATTTTGCGCGGGTGAGTTGGCCTGCCGATGCCGAAGAGGGCAAGCAATTTCGCTCAACCTTTACAGAGATCCTCATTGCTTTTGCTGGCGATCTGTTTAAACAGTCGCAGGCAATAGCATTACAAGACAAGCATGTAGTAATAGAAGAAAGTGATGTTAATGCCGCAGCGCAAGCGTTTATGCCACATGAGGTTAACGAATACGAAGACGTCATCTTTTTTCCACGCTTAGCCGAGCAAAAAATCACCATAGAGTCTTACGACATGGATGCGTTTCGCGATAGTGGCATCCATTGGCGGTATTTTGAATTTGCCATTAATGAACCTAACTTTAAGCCATTACTTGAACCCAACCCATTTGCGGCTGAGTTATTGGCTGAGAATGTCGCGCAATTTGGCGTATTGTTATTGCGAGTGGCTGGCCTAAATGCCATAGCTAATGATCGTGACCGCCTGCGTTTGGCGGATTTAAAAGTGGCGGTGGCGCAGATAAATCAAAAAATTAATGCCCATCAGCAGGCGCTCCCGATCGATCAACAGCAATTAGCGATTCACTCGTCAGATCAAGCCAGTGAATATAAAGATGTCTTGTTTAGCGACGTTAGCCATGAGTTAGGTATAAAGATGGAACACCGCAGCTCAGACTGGCTTAATCGGTTGCTGCGCAGCTACTTACCGAAAGGAGATGGCGTTGGCACAATTACCGTGCCACCGGCTTTTGGTGGTGCCGGTGTCGCGGCGGGCGATATTAATAATGATGGTCTGCAAGATGTACTGGTATTAAGTGGTGCTGGCAATCGCTTGTATGTTAATAGTCAGCAAGGTTTTAAAGATATAAGCCAAAGCTCTGGGTTGGCCAATTGGCGCCGAGCGGATAATAACCCAGGTGAACCGAGACAACCTTTGATAGCCGATATCGATAACGACGGTTGGCAAGATATAGTGATCACCTATGTTAATGATACACATCGTGTGTACCGTAATTTGGGCAATAATCGTTTCGAAGATAAAACCGAGGTTAGTCAACTTGGTGGCCAAGCTTTAGTGGGTGGCCCAGCAACCGTATTTGATTATGACAACGATGGCTTACTGGATATATACATAACCTATTTTGGTAATTATTTACGTGGTGAATTGCCCACCCTAAAACGCCGTAATACCAATGGTTTGCCGAATAAATTATTTAAAAATATGGGTGGGTTTCGCTTTAAAGATGTCACAGCTAATTCTGGGTTAGACAACCGAGGCTGGGGACAAGCGGTAACGCATACTGATCTCAATCAGGACGGTTGGCAAGATCTTATCGTTGGTAATGATTTTGGAATTAACTCTTACTATATTAATCAAGGTAATGGGCAATTTATTGATGTTGCTAGTCAATTGGGCACAGATAAACCGTCTTATACCATGAACATAGGCTTAACCGATTTAAACGGCGATTTTCAGCCAGATATTTATATTTCTAATATCGTTACCATGAACAAAGACGAAAAATACGTGTTACCGAATGAAGATACGCGTATGAAGTTTAACCCAGAAAAACTGGCTAATATGCGTGTAGTCGAAGCGAATGATTTATTTATCTCGGCCAAAGGTAAGGATAATTTGCCGCGATACAGCTTAAGTGAGCTAGTTGGGCGTGGATATTCTTCTACGGGTTGGTCTTGGGATGCCGATTTTTTTGATTTTGATAACGACGCCGATGACGATTTATACGTGCTTAATGGCATGAATGAATTTAACCTTTATAGCAGTAAAAACCCGTATTACACAGATCCTTTAAGTAATAAACAAAAAGATATTGTTATGCCAGTTTCGTTTAAAGAGCGTAATGTATTTTTTATTAATCAAGGTGGTCGATTAGTTAATGCTTCTAAACAAAGTGGCACTGACTTGCTAAGTAATTCGCGCAGTGCTGTGTATTTTGATTATGACTTGGATGGCGATTTAGATATTTTAGTTAATAACTATCATGAGGCCAGCGTGTTACTGCGTAACAATAGCCAAAATCTAAATAACAATTGGTTAAAAGTGAAATTGCTGGGCTCGCCGCAAGATAAAGTCAATTTAGACGCTATAGGCGCGCGAATTGAATTGATCACCGACAATAACGACAAAATTTGGCGCGAGGTGCATGGCTCAATAGGCTATATGTCGGTTCACCCTAAAACTCAGCATTTTGGATTGGGCAAAGCCAAACAAGCGTCACTGCGGATCATCTGGCCAAATGGCCAAGTACAAACACAACAACATATCAAGGCCAACCAAATAGTGACAATTAAGTATGCGCCTAAAAATTAAGTACTACGTAGCCCATGCTGCTAGTACTGTTTCAATAAAGAAATGATCAGTTGAAAGCACCGAGGTCGTAAGAAAAACCTTCTTAATGTAGGTCGAAATTTATTTCGACAATAGCAGCAGAGCTGCTTCAGGCTTGGTTTCTAGGCGCGATATTGCCTAATATCAACAGCCATTGTTGAGGCACCAAAAGTAGGCGCTTTAAGCGAGCCTCAACCAATAAGTGAGATTGCAACTAATCAAAATTAAATTAAAAAGGTATTAGGTAAATTGTTACTGATTATGATTAGAGTGGGTTGTGCAACAAACACTGCGCTCAGAACAAGGGCGTTTCTTGTAAGGGCTGCAAGAGTAAAGACAGCAAAGCGCCTACTGTGTTTAATTGGCTTGGTTTTCAGTTTTGCGCCCTCTTTAATAGCAAATGAGTTTATAGCACCGCCTAATGTCGAAAATGAAATTACAGCAGATACGTTTCAAGCTTGGCAGTCGTTGGCCGAACAAAAACGCTCGGATTTAGTTTTAGCCGCTAATCAACAACCGACTTACTTAAATCGTCTTATTCAACAAAACGCAGCGTATTTACTGCGCCACGCCACTAACCCAATAAATTGGTATGCATGGGGCCCTGAGCCTCTGCAATATGCTAAACAAAGCAATAAGCTGATCTTTTTGTCTATTGGTTATTCAACTTGCCATTGGTGCCATGTCATGGAGCAAGAAAGTTTTAGCAATATAAAAATTGGTCGATTGCTGGCTCATGGTTATGTGGCAATAAAGGTTGATAGAGAACTATCGCCCGTGGTTGATAGTTATTATAAAGATTTGTTGGCGGCGTTAACTGGGCAAGCAGGGTGGCCAATCAATGCTATTTTAACGCCAGACGGCCAACCTCTATTTGTTAGCGCATATCTTGATTTTCAGCAATTGAGTCAACTGTTGCGTAATACGCGGCAAGCATGGCAACAAAACCGTCAAATCATGCAAACTCGCGCTGAGCAAATGTTGTTATTAGCCAACAAAAAACCAGTGGCGCAAGCAAGTGATTGGCAACCCAGCTTAATTAACTCGGCCATTGCTGAGTTAAAACCTCGATTGGATGATAAATACGGTGGTTTGCAAGGTCAGCAGAAATTTCCTACCGAGGCTGCATTATTATTTCAACTTAAGTATTTGCAGATTGAACCAGACCAAGAGCTAGCCGATAAGGTTCAGACGCAACTGGATAATATGTTAGGGTTTGGCTTGTACGATGCGATTGATGGTGGCTTTCATCGTTACAGTACGGATGCTAAATGGCATGTGCCGCACTATGAAAAAATGGCGTATAACCAAGGGTTGATGCTACAAGTTTACAGTTTAGCGTACCGTGTTTTTGGTAAACCAGAATATCTGGCACTTGTTGATGATTTAGTTGGCTTTATTGACAGTGACTTTTACCTAGAGGGGAGTGGGTTTGCCAGTGCAATTGACGCTGTGTACCAGTCAGTTGAAGGGGGCTATTATTTGTGGGAACGCTCAACTTTGGAAACACTTAAGCGGCAATCTCCAGAAACCGCAGAAGA
Source organism: Saccharobesus litoralis (assembly GCF_003063625.1). Classification (NCBI taxonomy): domain Bacteria; kingdom Pseudomonadati; phylum Pseudomonadota; class Gammaproteobacteria; order Alteromonadales; family Alteromonadaceae; genus Saccharobesus; species Saccharobesus litoralis. Next base: position 3,397,774 of record NZ_CP026604.1, read on the forward strand.
GTTGTTTGATGTGATCCCGGTTGGGCAGAAATTTCAGTTGTACTTTAAATCGCCCTTTACAGCACAAAACCAAGTATTGCGCACAACGCTTAAACACAAGCGCAAAGCGCAGATCCAAGCCAATCAAAAAAAGCCTTTTATTGATACTAAAATCGTAGTCGCTTGGAACGGCTATATTATTCAAGGTTTAATTGATGCCTACCGGATAACGGGCAACCCGCGAGCGCTTGCCATGGCGACTAACGCAGCGCAATCAATAGCGCGTAATCAATTTTCTGCAGCACAGCAAATATTGAGTCGTAGTGAAATGCTAACGGCAAAAACTAGCTTACAAAACCTAGCAACGCCAGCCACATTAATTGATTATGCAGCACTAGCTAACGCCTACTTGAGTTTGTATGAATTAGCCCCACAACAGAACAAACACAGTATGCAGTTAGCTGAGCAATTAGCGCAAATTTTGGTTAGATTTTTTGCTGATCAAACAGGGCTTTATAACACTGCGGATCAACGTTTTAGCTCGGCAATTTTGGCGAGTTCTGTAAGCCATTTAACTGATGGTGAAACGTTTAATGGCAATGCCGAACTGCTAATATTATTACACCGCTTGGTGCAAATACAGGGCAGTGGTTCGCGTTGGTTGAATGGTTATGAGCAATTAAAAAATAGTTTACAAGGCCACTTCTCACAAGCTAAGGGGTATGCATTTGGTTTAGCTTACGCTTTGTTAGTCGACTTACATAAAGCAACGCCAATTAAGTATTTTGCCAATGGTCACGGCCAAGCCCAAACCCTAATAGATCATCAATTGGCGCACAGGCCTGAACATCAGCAAGCCAATTGTGCTGGAGCCACAGTAGGAGAAGTTCATTTACGTGTTAAGTTAGCACCAGGTTGGCATATCAACTCAAACCAACCACAACATGCACATTTAAAAGCAACGCAAGTTAGCTTGTTGCCCACCACAGTTCAAACAGTTAAGCAGGCAAAAACAAAGTTACAAGTGACTTACCCTAAGCCAGTTTTAGTCCAAACTGAATTTGAAGAGTTACCCTTATCTTTGTTTGAAGGTGAGTTTACCTTGGCTATCAAACGAGACTCGCTAATCCATACCCAGACTCAGACCCAGAAACTGAGTTTTGAAGTGCAAGCTTGTAATGATCAGGTTTGCTTATTTCCTGAACAGCTGGTTTTTCCAGTCAATCCTTTACCTGTTTGTAAGCAACACTAAGTCTAAGTTACAAAAAATGGCTGAGTATTTGTTAGTCAAATGCTATTAAGTTAACGATTTTTGGTTGGGCTGAAGAGGCAGCCCAACATAATCACTAGAGGTACTGTATAGATACATTTGGTATCTAAAAAGGTTTTGCGCAGAATGAAAATGTAAATCTTAGATAGAATTGACTCTGAAACAGGCATAATTGAAACAAAAAACCATGGACCACCACAAAAGCCGCCAAAAAGGAAAATAAGTAATGGAATCAACCGAGCGATTAAATCTCTTTCTTATTGAGTGTGGATTAGATAAATATGTCAAAAATGATTCAGATTTGGATATTAAGCTTTTTCATGATTTAGATTTCTATGGAGATGTTGCAGAAAGCTGTATTGAATTACTTAGAGATAAATATGGCGTTGACACGTCATATTTCATTTTTGAGGATTATTTTCCAGATGAGTTTCCTGGTAATACTCAGTTTCAAAAGGTTTTAGTTAGCTTAATTCCGTTTTTGCGAAAGAAACATGTAGATAAATCACGGTATAAACCTTTTACTTTCAATAAAATTAAATGTGCAATTGCTTCTGGCCGTTTAACTTAGCTGTAATGCAACACGGTAAGTTTAAAATAAGCCAATGTGGTTCTATCACATTGGCTATTTATTTAGCGATAAGGTTTGAAGTTTGTGCTGTAGTTAGTTGCCATGTTTATTACTGTTGCTTGATTAACATTAAACTTGAAAGGTACGTCAGTTGGCGTACAATTATATTGAAAGGATTCAAATGGGTTTTAAAGACGCAAGACAACAATTGCTTGAATGCTTGGCTGAGGGAAATATATCCCACCAAGCGAGAAACAATATTGATGTCAAAAATCTATTGGAAACAGGACAAATATCGGTAGATATGGTGACAGATATTGTAAAAAGGGCTCGCGGCCATAATTATGAATGTAGTCCTCACCACACAATTAAATCGATTGATGTACACATTATCAAAACTATAGTCAAAGCGATCAGGTTTTAGGGGAAGCCGTCAAGCTTCGAGTCCCCATGAGCATATGCTCTACTATGTGATTGGGGCGAGTAAGCGCTGACAATGAACCATAAGACCTGAGCGAGAAGACTATACATACCAAGGTGAAAATTGGTATGTCAAAAGTACTACATAGAGCCAAATAGTATTTTTATTAGTGTGCATAATTAGGGTGTAGCTATGAAAATTTTTAAAGTCGGCGATTCACAAAAAGCAATCTGTGAGTCTTGCCAATCGATTGAAAATACGACCTTTCAATTAAGGGATGTGCCTTTTAGTGATGAAAGCGGTACAGTTAAAAATGTATTAGTGGGTGTTTGCGATAAATGTGATGAAGTTGTAATAATTCCCCAACAATCAGCTCCAATGATTAATAAGCAGTTGTGCGCACTTAGAAAGCCGATTGAATCTAAGGTACCTGCACATTTTATTGATATGCTAAACAATGCATGTGCGGAGTTGGGCGCTAAACCTGATTTTTCAAATGCGCTCATTAAATATTACGTCCACATGCTGTCTAATGAAGCTATGCCGGCAGATAAATTAAAAACATATTTGAAAAGCAACCTTGCAGCTGGAAAAAGTGATAAACGAATTTCTTTAAAGAGTTCAATTCTACGAGATGAGATAACAACTTTAAGGAGTAAAGCTCATATTAAAAGTACGAGTGGCGTTATCAAAGCGGTTGTATTAAAAATTCATGATGATATTCAAGTGCATCCTCAACCTAACCTGATTAATCAACTAAAAGGTGTTGTTGCTGCAGTTTCTTAATTTTTAGCACAAAATAGGGCTTTTTCGCCCCCATTGTCTTTTCTACTTTAAATAACTTCCTCCATGTTCTGCGAAGGCTATGTTCCAGTGACTTTAGTTGAGTAAACAACAGGTTTAAACAAAAAGTCACTGGCCGCTTGTTGGTTTATTTGCTTATCGCTTGAGAAGTGGCGTAAAAGCGTAGAAACGCGCCACGGCGAAGGCACGCGAGTAACAATAGCCACATTCCCCAAGCCATCGTTCCCCCACCAGAACCCGTAGCGCTTTCTACTTGAGGCTCGGCAACCACGACGTGCAGAGTCGAACTAGCTTGTCCTCCTCGGCCATCGTTTATGGTATAAGTAATAACTGCATTACCTACAAACGATGTTGTCGGGGTAAAGGTGATTGTGTCTTGCCCTAAGCTAACCGAGCCTTGATCACTGGTGGCATCCACTAAGTTCAAACTGTCGTTGTCGCTATCTGAATCGTTTGCCAGAACATTGATCGTTACTGCAGTATCATGTGCCGTTAGTCCTGAATCAATATTGGCGATTGGTTGACTGTTAATGTCTAAACTGATGGCGGCGTTATTATTCGATTTATCTTCGTCGACTTGTTCCAACGACAGTGCAAAGCTGATGTCTTGACTGGACGGAGATTTTGCCGTTAGTGAGTAAGGTAACTGAATGTCATTACCAACTTCTAAACGCGCCAAACTACACTTAATTTGATTAGCCTCAAGTTGATTACAGGCTGGGTTAGCAAAATCGATTTCCACTGCTGTGGCGTCGTAATTAACCAGTATATTGATTTGGGTCGCAACTTGAGGTCCCGCATTACTAATAGTTAATATTTGCGCCTGCACTTGTTCATTTTGCTGCATGAGTAGCTCAGCATTAGTTAGTGCTAGGCTCATATTGGCGACCCGTATAAAGTTACCGTTAATCGATTTATACAGGTTTAACTTTTTACTGTCTGAGTTATAGGCCACAACGTCATTTATGTTGTCGCCGTCAATATCGGCAGGTACCACTAGGTTACTCGATTCGACAATCACTTCTTCCGATAGACTAAAGCTATTGCCACCACCAGCCGCGGTAGATTTGTATATTTGATAAACCCCGTTTTTATTGCCAACCAATAAGTCGACATTACCGTCGTTATCTAAGTCACTCACTTCAACAGAATGTGAGCTTGACGTGCCAAACGAATCGACAATGGCTAAGGCTTGCTGGTCTTTCTTGTAGGAAATGATATTGACCGCGGATGGCTGTTCAGAAGGCTTAGTTTTGTTTGACTCTGTATTGTTGACGACAACTAAATCTTGCGTGCCATCATTGTCGATATCGGCTATTTCGAGATCGGTTAGGTTCTGTACCGCGATTTCAGAAATTGTTAAGGCACTAATATCCAAAATAGACGTTTGAACATGTGAGGCTGCCTGCACAGCTGGGCGGGCGGCATTATTGTTATCAGCGCTATCCACACTATCCACAAGCAGGGCGCCTAAACCTTGTATAACTTGTAAACGTTCAGCCATGCCTATGGTGAGATCAGCTACGCCGTCGCCATTAATGTCGCCAAAGGCAATAGAGACGATAGAGGCCGCATTCCAGTTAAGCACATCTGGGATCTCGCTAAACAAGCCGTTACTGTTGGTAAAGAAATTAATTTGTCCTGAGGTGAAAGTAATCAAATCAATGAAGCTGTCACCATTGTAATCTAAGGCGAGCGCCCCTGCGGCATTACCTAACGGGGTGCCACTGGCTAGACTAAATGTATTGTCGCCGTTGTTAATATACAAAGCGGAATCTTGCCCCGAGCTATTAATCGCCACTACGTCATTTAACAAGTCACTATTAAAGTCTTTGGCAAACACTTTTATTGTATGACCTGTGTTATCTATTTCAGCCAAAATACTATTGTCGGCTTCACTTGAAGGGACAATTTTAATGGTTTCGCCGCTTATCGTACCCGCGACAATTTCATTGTTAGCGCTAGTGGATATGAGCTCAGCAACGGCGATGCTGGTGGCATCGGCAATCTCAAAGCTTGTATCTGCTGTCTCAACGACTAAAGCACTGACACTGATATCGGTTGTCACTCGGTTGAGTTCATCGTTACTGTCAGTGTCTGTGATAATGGCAACGGCATAAATATCGCCAACGGCTTGTGGTGTTAAACCAAGATTGAAGCTGCTAGTTTGTTGGTCATCTAGCGACAACGCACAAATTAGGCTAGAGCCGTTTTGAGAACAGTTATTAGGCACAGTGTCGATATTAATGTCACCCGTTAGTTGCACACTAAGTTCACCGTTGTTCAGTGGAGTAGAGGTTTGCAGTGCGGCATTAATACTTAGGCTTAAGGCTTGTTGCTCTGTTGCTGCGGTTTCACTCCAACTGGCACTTAATGCTACCGAGGCTAATGTGCGCTCAATAATGGTTAAATTGAGATCTTGAGTGACATTAAATTCACCATCTGAAACCGTGAGTGTGACATCAACATTACCTGCTTCATCAAAAGGTACGGTGCCGCTTAATACATTATTACTACTTAAGCTTAACCAGCTAGGAGCCGAGGTGAGTGATATAGCAACTTGGTTATCAGCATCAAATGCAGAAACTGCATAGCTTAGGCTTTCGCCTTGGGTATAAATTAAATTAGTAAGCTGGCTAGTAAAACTAGGTTGGTCGTTAACCGCAGTTAAATTCAAGGTGACAGTGACCGTTTGGCTATTGCTAGTGCCATCATTGGCAACATAAGTGAAACGGTCAGTTGTCACTTCTGAGCCATTATGGTTATAGCTAAAGCTGCCGTCGGCGTTCAGGGTAAAGCTGCTGGCAAAACTTGGTTGGCTAATTAGAACGGCAGTTAAGCTGTCACCATTATCTATATCGGCATCATTGATTAGCACACCAAAACCGGCACTAACATTTAAATTGCCGCCTTCGGCCAGTTGGAAGCTATCCGCTTGGGCTGTTGGCGCATCATTGGTATTGCTAACAATAACGTTCAGTGTTTGACTGGCGCTGGCACCGGCTAAATCGGTAACAAAAACCGTTAAGCTTAAACTACCGACATCATCGTTAGTGGGTGTACCACTAAAACTTAAGGTTGCACTATCAAAGCTTAACCAGCTTGGTAAAGTGCTTGTTGTGACAGCCAGAATATCATTGGCATCAATATCAGAATAGGCACTTGACGCAATTTGGTAGCTTATTTCACTGTCTTCATTCACCGTGGCATCAGCAAAACTGGCAGTAAATTGCGGGGCATCATTAACATTGACGACTTGTAAATTGAAAGCGGTTAAATCGCTAGATTGTTCACCGTCAGAAACGCTGATAGTGATGGCGTTATAAGTTGCAACATCGGCATTACTTGGCGTACCACTTAATGTACCTGTGCTTGAGTCAAAAGCTAGCCAACTGGGTTGATTGGTTATGGTAAAAGTTAACTGAGTGCTGTCGATATCCGTGGCGCTTGGGCTAAAGCTAAAAGCACTATCTTGGTTAACTTGGCTGTTACTTGGTGAGCCTGAAATAACTGGCGCATCATTAATGGCGTTAACATTTATCGACACAGTGGCGTTGCTACTCGCGACAAGCCCTTGCTCATCACTCACTGTGTATTGCAAGCTATCTGAACCATTAAAATCAGCTGATGGAGTATAGGTTATGGTACCGTCAGCGTTGACTGTGGCACTACCGTTTGCTGGGGCAGTAACGATACTGACAGAGGTAACATCTAATGTACTGTCAATATCACTGTCGTTATTTAGCACGTTGATGACGATGTTGCTATCTTCATCCAAGCTAATACCGCTGTCATCGTTAACCTGTGGTTGGTCGTTGACAGCGTTAATGATAATGCTAACGGTTGCGGCAGACTCTACTGCTAACCCTTGGTTATCAACCACAGAGTAGGTAAAGCTGTCGTTGCCTGTTACATCACTGTTGGCGGTGTATAGGATCGTACCATCGCTATTAACTGTGACCGTACCTAAACTAGGCTGACTGCTAATAGTCACTTGCGTTTCATCAAGGGTACCGTCGATATCCGTATCGTTGGCTAATACGTCTATGGTGACAAAGCTATCTTCATCAAGGCTGATAGGACCGTCATTGTTTGCTAGCGGCGCATCGTTAACGGCTAATACGGTTAAACTGACGTTTGCCGCGTTAGATACCAAGCCTTCAATATCCGCTACTGTGTAAGTGAACAGATCACTACCGTTATAGTTTGCACTTGGCGTGTATTCAATCTGACCTTGGCTGGTTACGTTGACACTACCTTGGGTTGGTTGTTCAACAATGGTCACGCTGTTGGTGTCTAGCGTACTATCTATATCAATGTCATTACCCAATACATTAATAATGTAAACCGTATCTTCTGTTACGTCGGCCACTTGGTTGTCAACGGCAATCGGTGCATCGTTAACCGCTGCTATTGTAATATCGACAGTGGCTTCGTTTGATGTAGCAGACTCGCTGTCGGTCACAGTATAAGTGAAACTGTCACTGCCGTTGACATTGTCGTTAGGCGTATAGGTGATTGTGCCTTCGGTATCAATAGTGGCCGAGCCTTGACTAGGCGGATTAACAATTGTGATTTGTGAGCTAGCAAAGCTTGTATCTTCAATGTCTGCATCATTGCTAAGTACATCAATAACAACGGCTGTATCTTCTAAGGTATTAGCGCTGTCGTTTGTCGCGACTGGTGTGTCGTTAGTGCTGGTCACCGAAATAGTTAAGGTAGCTGTGTTGGATTTGGCGTTAGCACTATCACTGACTTGGTAAACGATAGTATCGCTACCAGCAAAATGCTCGGCTGGGCTGTAAACCAGTTGACCATCAACGACTTCGGCAGAGCCATTTGTTGGCTGTACGACAATAGCTAAAGCACCACTTGGTTTGCCATCTTCTATATCAGTATCGTCGGCTACCACATCAACTGTGATCGGCGTATCTTCGGCTGTTGATGCCGTATCATTATTGGCTACAGGCGCGTCATTGATAGCTGCAATGGTGATACTGACAGTGGCAGCGTTTGACAGGCTACCTTGTTGATCAGCAAAGGTATAAGTGAAGCTATCTGCCCCATTTTCATTACTATTTGGCGTATAGGTGATCACACCAGTGGCTGTGTTAATACTGGTGCTGCCTTTAGTTGGCGCTTGGCTAATGGCGACACTCGACGCTTGAATAAAGCCTTCGCTATCCAGATCATTGGCTAATACATCAATTAGAATGGCATTGTCTTCGTCTGTATTAACACTGTCGTCGCTTGCGATGGGCGCACTGTTAGCTGTTGTAAAGTTAAGCTCATTGGTTGTGAGACCAGCGTAATGATTACCGGCATTATCGGTTAATACTCCGTCCGCGATGATCAAGCCATATTCAACATTAGGTAATAGTGTCGCGCTAAAGGTTAGGGCGACTTGGCTGTCTGTGATCTGGATGGCGCTAGAGCTTAATGTCTCAACTGTAGTGCTGTCGTTCACTTGTATTAGTGTAATATCCCCCGTACCCAGTAACATATTTTCTGAGAAGGTAAGGGTGGCGCTTAGGCCATTGATATTAACTTGGCTACTACCGTTTTGCGGTGAGCTAGAGGTTAAACTTGGTGCCAGTGTATCTAAGTTGAGTACTAATTCACTTGCCGTGTTATTGTTACCGGCAGTATCAGTAAACGTATTGGCTGCAATACTAATGGTGGCCGGTGTATGGCTATTAATATTGGGCGTTAAACTGGCGGTGTATTGGCTTTCACTACCAGTAAAGTCACTTAGGGTGGCACCTGTTACGACTATATCATCACTAGTAAAGCTGTCGCTGGCTTCACTTAAGCTAAAGGTCAACGTGGCCACGTCTCCCGTGGCTAATTCAGTATCGTTGCTTGTGATCGTGATGCTAGGCGCTTGAGTATCAACTGTGATACTGAGCTCATCAGACGCTTCATTTAAGTTACCAGCTGCATCGCTAAACAAACTAGCGGCAACTAACACTGTAGCTGCAGTTGTACTGTCGGCGTCTGGTGTTAGGGTAGCCGTGTAGTGAGTACCAGAGCCAGTAAAGTCAGATAAGCTCGCGGCAACCACACTAATATCGTCTACGGTAAAGTCTGTGCTGATTTCACTTAAAGTGAAAGTGATCGTTGCAGTGTCACCAGTGATCAATGTGCTTGCACTGCTGGCAATTGTTAAGGTCGGCGCACTCGTATCGACACCAAGGTTTAGTTGGCTAGCTGCGGTATTGTTGTTACCAGCGGCATCGGTAAAGGTGTTGGCTGCTACATCAATGGTTGCATCTGTGGTGGCAGAGGCGCTTGGAGTAAAGTTAGCTGTGTAACTCGTACCTGAGCCGCTAAAGTCACTTAATACGCCACCCGCTACACTTATGTCATCAACCGTAAAGTTAGTGCTTACTTCGCTTAACGTAAAGGTGACAATGCCGACTTCGCCTGCATTTAAGCTCGAGTCATTAATACTTAGAGTGATACTGGGAACCTGTGTATCGACATCAATACTGAGTGGCTCTGCGGCACTATTACTATTACCGAAACTATCCACAAATACACTGGCTGCAATATTGACAGTCGCTGAAGTGGTGCTGTCATTATTAGGTGTTAATTCAACAGTATAGCTACTGCCGGAGCCACTAAAGTTGGCTAACGTTCCACCGCTAACGGTTAAGTCATCTAGGGTAAAGTCACTACTGCTTTCACTAAGTGAAATACTTAAGCTGGCAATTTCACCTGCAATTAACGAGTTATTGTTGCTGCTAATATTAACCGTAGGGGCAAGGGTATCAATGGCTATGCTTAATGATTCAGCCGCCGTATTGCTATTACCTGCATTGTCAGTAAATACACTAGCCGCGATGTTAATTGAGGCTGTACTGGTACTTGCTTCACTTGGCGTTAAGGTGGCGGTGTAACTAACACCTGAACCACTAAAGTGACTTAGTGCAGCCCCAGTTACGCTGACATCATCCAGAGTAAAGTCACTACTAGTTTCACTAAGGGTGAAAGTAATGCTGGCTGTTTCGCCAATCGATAGCGATGTGTCGTTACTTGCCAAGCTAATGGTTGGCGCTTGGGTATCAATACTGATATTAAAAGTGGCTGATGCACTGTTGTTATTGCCTGCAGCGTCTGTAAATACGCTGGCTGCGACCGTTAAGGATAGATCGGTATTGCTATCGCTAGCCGGTGTATATGTTGCGGTATAGCTACTACCAGAGCCCGAGAAGTTAGCCAGTAAGCCGCTGTTAACAGTGATATCGTCAGCCGTAAAGTCACTACTATCTTCACTTAAGGTAAAGCTTAAGGTGGCTGTTTCATTGATCTTAAGCGCATTTTTGTCACTGCTAATGAAAATGCTAGGCGTAGTGGTATCTACGCTTAGGCTTAAGTCATTCGATGCCGTGTTGGCATTGCCGGCTGCATCGGTAAACAAGCTGGCGGCAACCGTAATTTGGCTATTGTCAGTACTATCGCTATTCGGCGTTAAATTAGCCGAGTAGCTTGTACCCGATCCCGTAAAGTCTGAGATAAGCGCATTAGTCACTGTTACGTCGTCAACGGTGAAATCAGTAGCTGATTCGCTTAAAGTAAAGGTTATGACAGCAACATCCCCTACTTTTAGCGCACTGTCATTACTGCTTATCGTTATGCTAGGTGCTTGGGTGTCAATGCCTAAGCTAAGTGCTGTAGCAGCTTCGTTGTCATTACCTGCAGTGTCGGTGAACACATTGGCCGCAATATTGATTGATGCTGAAACCGTTGAGTCGTCAGTGGGGGTAAATTCTGCTGAATAGTTAGTACCGCTGCCACTAAAGCCAGACAGCGTACCTCCGGTAACATTAATATCGTCTGCACTAAAGTCACTACTGTTTTCGCTTAAGGTAAAGCTGATTGTTGCCATTTCACCGGCTTTAAGCGCACTGTTGCTAGTCGAGATAGCGGCATTGGGTTTAACCGTATCGACATTTAAACTTAACGGATCAGCTGCGCTATTGTTGTTACCAGCGCTATCAGTATAGGTGCTGGCGGCAACGCTGATAGTGGCATTTGCTGTACTGGCATCATCAGGGGTAAAGTTGGCAGTGTATTCACTGCCAGAGCCACTAAAGTCACTTAAGCTACCACCACTAACAGTGACATCGATATTATTAAAGTCACTAGCAGCTTCGCTTAATGTAAAGGTAATTAATGCCACGTCGCCAACTTTTAAGTCGTTGTCATTAGAACTGATAACCAATGTTGGCGTGGTCGTGTCGACAGCTAGGGTTAACTCAGTTGCTGCCGTGTTGTTATTACCCGCACTATCAGTAAAGCGACTGGCGGCGACATTGATGGTCGCGTTAGTTGTGCTGGCATCGCTTGGTGTAAAGCTGGCTGAATAACTGACACCCGTACCGCTAAAGTCAGACAAGGTGCCTCCTGTCACGCTAATATCGCTGGCAGTAAAATCATTACTGGATTCGCTAAGGGTAAAGGTAAGGGTGGCTACGTCGCCAATTTTAAGCGCATTGTCATTACTGGCGATGGTAATTGAAGGCAAAGTCGTATCGATAGTGATACTAAGCGGATCGGCTGCGGTGTTGTTATTACCTGCGGCATCGGCAAAAACACTGGCCGCTACATTTATGCTTGCCGTCTCTATACTGTCACTAGTTGGAGTAAAACTTGCTGTATAGCTTACACCTGAACCACTAAAGTTGCTTAAACTACCGCCAGTAACAGTAATATCTGAACTTGAAAAACCAGACGTTGATTCACTGAGGGTAAAGGTAAGGGTTGCAATGTCACCTTGTTGTAATGCGGAATCATTGGTCGCTATGCTGACAGTCGGTGCAAGGGTGTCGACACTTAGTACGACTTGGTTTGCAGCACTGTTGTTGTTGCCCGCACTGTCGGTGAAAGTATTGGCAGCTACGTCAATTGTTGCATTCGCTGAGTAATCAGTATTCGGTGTAAAAGTCGCACTGTAGCTGGTGTTAGAGCCACTAAAATCACTAATGCTACCACCAACTACACTAATATCTTCAATGGCAAAGGTCGTACTGGCTTCACTAAGGGTGAAGGTTAAGCTGGCGGTTTCGGCCATTTTAAGACTCGATACTGAGCTGGCAATACTGATAGTTGGAATTGAAGTATTAACCGAAACGGTTAGTTGTGAGGTGCTAGTGTTGCTGTTGCCTGCTAAGTCAACATAGGTATTCGCTGCAATGTCTATTGATGCCGTCGCTATGGTTGTGGCTGCTGGGTTAAAGGTGGCTGAATAACTGGTGCCAGAACCACTAAAGTTACTTAGCGTGCCACCTGAAACTTGAATGTCGCTTTCGCTAAAACCAGTAACGGATTCACTGATGGTAAAGGTCAGTTGTGCAACTTCGCCAAGTTTTAACGCTGCGGCATCGGCGCTAATTGCAATGCTTGGGGCAACAGTGTCGACACTTAAACTTAATTGCGAAGCCGCGCTGTTATTATTGCCGGCACTGTCTGTAAAGCTGGATGCGGCTACGTTAATAGTGGCGTCGGTAGTACTTGCGCTATTAGGAGTTAAGCTAGCGGTATAGCTTGTTCCTGAGCCGCTGAAATCGCTTAATGACCCACCAACGACTGTAATGTCATCGCTAGAAAAATCGCTACTGGTTTCACTTAGAGTAAAAGTTAAAGTGGCGACATCGCCAATACTTAAGGCAGAGTCATTACTGCTGATTGCGATTGTGGGTAGCAAGGTATCGACAGTCAGGCTTAACTCATTAGCACCTGTATTACCGTTGCCAGCGCTATCAGTGAAAACGCTAGCGGCAACATTAACGGTTGCGCTGGTGTTACTTGAAGTATTAGGGGTAAAGCTCGCACTATAACTAGTACCAGAGCCGGCAAAGCCTGAAAGACTACCGCCTGTTACGACAATATCTGAACTGACAAAATTCGAGCTTGCTTCACTTAAGGTAAAGGTCAGTGTTGCGGTTTCGCCAGCGATCAGGGCAGAATCATTGCTGGTAATTGAGATTGATGGCGCGAGTGTATCAATGGTTAAATCTAACTGGCTTGCTGCGCTATTAGGGTTGCCCGCACTGTCGGTAAAGGTACTGGCCGCAATATTTACCGTCGCTGCATCTGTGCTTGATGTATTTGGGGTGAAAGTGGCTGTGTAATTTGAACCTGAACCACTAAAGCTGGATAGCACCCCGCCCGTTACCACAATATCGTCACTAGCAAAAGTCGCGCTAGATTCACTTAGCGTGAATGACAACGTGGCAACGTCTCCCGATTTTAAAGCAAGATCATCACTGGTAATGCTAATAGTCGGGGTTGTGGTATCGACACTGAGCTGCACTTGGCTGGCTGCGCTGTTACTGTTACCTGCACTGTCGGTAAAAACACTAGCCGCGACATCTATATTGGCAGTGGTCGTACTATCGGTATTAGGTGTAAAACTGGCGGTATAGCTAGTGCCGCTGCCACTAAAGTTAGTTAGTGAGCCCCCACTTACTGTAATATCACTCGCGGTAAAGTTTGTCGCACTTTCACTGAGGGTGAATGAGAGTGTCGCCACATCACCAATTTTCAGTGCAGAATCATCAGTGCTGATGGCAATTGTCGGTATTAAGGTATCGACAGTCAGGCTGAGTTGTGTTGCGGCAGTGTTGGCGTTACCGGCGTTATCAGTAAAGGTGCTAGCTGCCACATTGAACGTCGCGTTACTTGTGCTAGATGTGCTAGGGGTAAAGGTCGCTGTGTAAACGCTGCCAGAGCCTGTAAATCCGGATAAATTACCACCAGTCACGACAATATCATTCTCGGCAAAGTCTGAACTCGATTCACTTAGCGTAAAGGTAATAGTTGGTGTATCACCGGCTTGTAAAGCACTATCGTCACTCGTGATCGCTATGCTAGGTAACGCGGTATCAACGGTTAAGCTAAGTTCTGTGGCGGCCGTATTGGCGTTGCCGGCACTATCGGTAAAGCTACTGGCTGCGACATTGAATGTTGCGTTGCTGGTACTTGATGTATTGGGCGTAAAGGTTGCGGTATAGGTTGTGCCTGACCCCGCAAAGTTAGTTAATGCCCCGCCAACCACAGTAACGTCGCTTAACGTAAAGTCACTGCTACTTTCACTTAGGGTAAAGGTAATGGTAGGCGTATCACCAGATTGTAGAGCGGAATCAGAACTACTAATGGCAATACTTGGAATAACAGTATCAACTGTTAGGTTAAGCTCGGTGGCAGCGGTATTCGCGTTACCCGCACTATCGGTAAAGGTACTGGCAGCCACATTTATTGTTGCACTGTTAGTACTCGACGTTGTTGGGGTGAAACTAGCACTGTAACTTGTACCTGAGCCGCTAAAGTCACTTAACGAGCCACCTGTCACGTCTATATCATCAACCGTGAAATTAGAGGCTGATTCACTCAGGGTAAAGGTTAATGTAGCTACATCACCAGCGACTAAGGACGAGTCATTACTGATGATAGAAATAGTTGGTGTTGTAGTATCAACCGATAAGCTTAATTGGCTAGCTGCTGTATTATTGTTACCAGCACTATCGGTAAATGTACTTGCGGCTACGTCTATGGTGGCGTTGGTTGTACTTGATGAGCTTGGTGTAAAGCTGGCGGTATAAGTGGTGCCAGAACCACTGAAAGCCGACAAACTGCCACCCGTAACACTAATATCTGAGCTAGTAAAGTTGCTACTGGATTCGCTTAGGGTAAAGGTTAACGTGGCAACGTCACCTACTTTTAAAGCATTGTCATTTGAACTAATTGAAATTGATGGCACAAGGGTATCAACCGTTAAACTGAGCTCAGTTGCGGCAGTATTGGCATTGCCTGCGCTATCGGTAAAGGTGCTGGCGGCGACATTAAAGGTCGCACTCGATGTACTTGATTCACTTGGCGTAAAGGTAGCTGAGTAATTGGTACCCGAGCCAGTAAAGTCAGATAGTGCGCCACCACTGACGACAATATCACTGGCTGCAAAATTAGTGCTGGCTTCGCTTAATGTAAAGCTAATGGTTGGTGTATCACCGGCCTGTAGGGCATTGTCATTACTGGCGATGGTGATAGTGGGTAATACAGTATCTACAGTCAAACTTAATTCGGTGGCTACGCTATTACCATTGCCCGCGCTGTCGGTAAAATTATTAGCCGCAATATTGAAAGTCGCTGTTGTGGTGCTAGAGCTTGTTGGGGTAAAGGTAGCTGAATAGTTAGCGCCAGAGCCACTAAAGTTAGAGAGAACACCGCCGACGACAGTCACATCATTAACGGTAAAGTCCGCACTGCTTTCACTGAGAACAAAACTAATTGTTGGGGTATCACCAGCTTGTAGTGCATTGTCATTACTGCTAATAGTGACGCTCGGTAAAATAGTATCGACAGTTAAACTTAATTCAGTTGCCGCTGTGTTAGCGTTGCCAGCACTGTCATTAAATGTGTTGGCTGCGACATTAAAGGTAGCATTGTTGGCGCTGTTGGTTGTCGGAGTGAAAGTTGCTGTATAGGTGCTACCTGAGCCGCTAAACCCTGACAGCGCACCGCCGGTTACCACAATATCACTGGCTGCAAAGTCAGCACTGGTTTCACTTAAGGTAAAGGTAATAGTTGGCGTATCACCAGCTTGTAAGGCATTGTCATTGCTTGAGATTGTGATACTCGGTAATACGGTATCAACCGTTAAACTGAGTTCAGTTGCGGCAGTATTGGCATTACCTGCGCTATCAGTAAAGGTGCTGGCGGCAACATTAAAGGTCGCACTCGATGTACTTGATTCACTTGGCGTAAAGGTGGCTGAGTAACTGGTACCCGAGCCAGTAAAGTCAGATAGTGCGCCACCACTGACGACAATATCACTAGCCGCAAAATTAGTGCTGGCTTCGCTTAATGTAAAGCTAATGGTTGGCGTATCACCGGCCTGTAGGGCATTGTCATTACTGGCTATGGTGATAGTGGGTAATACAGTATCAACAGTCAAACTTAACTCAGTGGCTAAGCTATTACCATTGCCCGCACTGTCGGTAAAGTTATTAGCCGCAATATTGAAAGTCGCTGTTGTGGTGCTAGAGCTTGTTGGGGTAAAGGTAGCTGAATAGTTAGTACCCGAGCCGCTAAAGTTGGATAGTGCACCGCCGCCGACAGTCACATCATTAACGGTAAAGTCCGTACTGCTTTCACTGAGAACAAAACTAATTGTTGGGGTATCACCGGCTTGTAGTGCATTGTCATTACTGCTAATAGTGACGCTCGGTAAAATAGTATCGACAGTTAAACTTAACTCAGTCGCCGCTGTGTTAGCGTTACCGGCACTGTCAGCAAATGTGTTGGCTGCGACATTAAAGGTAGCATTGCTGGCGCTGTTGGTTGTCGGAGTGAAAGATGCAGTATAGGTGCTACCTGAACCGCTAAACCCTGACAGCGCACCGCCGGTTACTACAATATCACTGGCTGCAAAATCAGTACTGGTTTCACTTAAGGTAAAGGTAATAGTTGGCGTATCACCAGCTTGTAAGGCGTTGTCATTGCTTGAGATTGTGATACTCGGTAATACGGTATCAACCGTTAAACTGAGTTCAGTTGCGGCAGTATTGGCATTGCCTGCACTATCGGTAAAGGTGCTGGCGGCGACATTAAAGGTCGCACTCGCTGTACTTGATTCACTTGGCGTAAAGGTGGCTGAGTAACTGGTACCCGAGCCAGTAAAGCCAGATAGGACGCCACCACTGACGACAATATCACTAGCCGCAAAATTAGTGCTGGCTTCGCTTAATGTAAAGCTAATGGTTGGCGAATCACCGGCCTGTAGAGCGTTATCGTCGCTTGAGATCGTGATACTAGGCAAGGCGGTATCGACACTGAGTGACAATTGAGTGGAGGCGTTATTATTGTTGCCAACGCTATCTGTAAACGTGTCGGCGGCAATATCAACTGTCGCTGCTGTAGTTGAATTACTGGTAGGGATCAAAGTCGCTACATAGGTTGTACCTGAGCCAACAAAATTCTGTAAGCTACCGCCTGTTACTGTGACATCGTCAACGCTAAAAGTGGAGCTGGTTTCGTTTAGGCTAAATATTAAGGTGGCTGTTTCACCGAGTTTTAAAGACGATGTATCGGCTGATATTGTTGCGGTTGGTTTTAAGGTGTCTACGCTTAAAACCAGTTGTGTTGCGGCGCTATTGCCGTTACCTGCGGCGTCAGTAAACGTATCGGCGGCAATATCGAGCGTACCATTTGCCGTGCTAGAGGATGTGGGTGTAAAGGTTGCCGTATAGCTAGTACCAGAGCCAGTAAAGTTGCTTAAGCTACCTCCCGTGACAGAAATATCAGAGCTAGAAAAATCAGAGCTGCTTTCACTGAGGGTAAAGGTAATCGGCGCTGTTTCCCCTGCTTTTAAAGAAGATGCTGTGCTGCTGATAGTGACTGTTGGAATAACCGTTTCGACCGTTAACTGTAGCTGAACAGCTGCGGAGTTATTATTGCCTGATGCATCGACAAATTGGTTGGCTGCTACATCAATTGTTGCATTTGTCGTGCTGGCTGCTGTAGGGGTAAAGCTTGCTGTGTAGCTTGTACCAGAGCCAGAAAACCCTGATAACACCCCACCTGTTACTGTGACATCATCCGCGGTAAAATCGCTGGAAGATTCACTCAAAGTAAAAGTGATCGTGGCGACATCTTCTGCTTTAAGTGCGTTGTCGTTACTTGTGATAGTGATTGTTGGCGCACTTGTATCAACAGTCAACGACAGTTCCGTGGCAATAGTATTGTTATTGCCAGCAGCATCGGTGAAAGTATCAGCCGCGACATTTACAGTGGCGTTTGTGGTACTTGACGAAGTTGGGGTCAAGCTTGCGGTATAGGTTGTACCTGAACCACTAAAGTTACTCAGTGAGCCGCCTGTCACGACAACATCAGAACTGGCAAAGTCTGTGCTTGTTTCGCTTAATGTAAAGGTAAGGGTAGCAACATCACCTACTTTTAATGCATTGTCATTACTGGAAATACTGATAGTTGGCTTAATGGTATCAACAGCCAAGGTTAATTGATTTGCGGCGGTATTTGCATTGCCGACACTGTCATTAAAAACATTAGCTGCCACATTTATGGTAGCTGAGGTTGTACTATCTGTGGTTGGCGTAAAACTAGCAGTATAACTTGTATCTGATCCGCTAAAGTTGGATAGAGATCCGCCTGTTACGCTTACATCATCTTCGGTAAATTGGCTGGTTGTTTCTGATAAGGTAAAAGTTAGGGTAGCAACATCTGCCACTTTCAAGGCTGAATCGTTACTACTGATCGTGATAGTCGGTTGAACCGTATCGACAGTCACGGTTTGTGATGCACTTGACGCACTCGCAGCTTCAGTACTGGCATTACTTCTAGCTGAACCAGCACCGATAGTGATCCCTATAGTACCTTCTCCTGACAGATTGCTAAGCGTAACGGTACGCGATGTCGTACCACTACCTGAAACAGCAATATCTGCTGTTACTCCTGAACCATTAAGTGTGATATGGCTGCTCGCTAGCGTGATTTCATCAGCATCAGCGTAAGTGATAGTGTATTCAATACTGCCACTGGTCACAGGGCCAGTTGGATTTGGGGCAGAAATGGCGCTAATACTGGGAGGTGACGCTACGGTGGCATCGTAATCAATAGATAATTGCGTAGCGGCAGTATTTTTTAATGAATTATCAACCGCGTCATCAACTGCATTGGCGGCTAAATCGACAGTGACTGTGCCTGTTGCACTGGGCGTTATATCAGCGGTATAAACTTGGCCTGAGCCCGATAAATTACTGGCGCTACCATTCGAAACGGTTAAGTCGCTGACATCAAAGTTGGTGACATCGCGACTAAAACTAATGGTGATAGGAATAGGAGTGGTTTTGGTCGTGCCTTCCACTGAGGTTGATAAATTCACGGTTAACGACTCTACTGTTAAAAATGCAGCAGAAGCATCGTTACTAGTATTGGCACTATTAACTGTGGCTGATAGAGCTGAAGTGGTGCTCGTATAAACGCCATCTGCAGCACCAACTGGCACAGCTAAAACAACATCAAATGTACAATTGGCCCCAGGTTGTAATTCGCCACCTGAGAATGCCAAGTTAGTGGGGCCACTTATTACGGAGCTACTACCGCAAGGGGTTGAAGGCAACGAACTGGCACTTAAGCCGCTTAGTACGGAGTTAACGTCATGTGAAAATTGAATGGCGGTGGCGGCTGGTGAGTTTGCGTTGTTTGCTATTGTGTACCTCAGCGTTGTTGTGCCGCTGGCGATCCCAGTTGATAAATACTGATGCGAAAAGGTTAAGCCCGAAATAAGTAAGGTATCACTTGCGGTAGCTGAGCTGATCGAGGTACTGGATATGGTCGCGCTTAATGTTGATGTCGTGGCCGTAATTGTACCAGGCGTCGCAGTGCTAGGTACTTGCAGTGTAACGCTAAAACTACAAGAACCGCCGGCTGATAGTGTACCGCCAGTAAAGGTTAATGTAGATGTACCACTCAAGCTTGAGCCACTACCGCAGACATCACTTTGACTGGCAGACGTTGCAACCAATCCGCTAAGTGCACTATCTAAATCTAACGTAAAGCCTAATCCAGTCGCATCAGCACTGGCATTCTCATTGTAGTTGATAGTGAATTCGGCTGTTACATTGGCGTTGGGGTTGGCTGAACTTTCTGTGATACCGAAAGTGAGGTTAGGGGCGGCAATAACAGTTAGGGTGTCTGAAGCTGCGGAACCATACACAGTACTACCTGAATTTGTCGCTGAGATAGTACTCGTTGAGAAATCATAACTGCCTGGT
The DNA here is from genome assembly GCF_003063625.1 of Saccharobesus litoralis. NCBI lineage: Bacteria > Pseudomonadati > Pseudomonadota > Gammaproteobacteria > Alteromonadales > Alteromonadaceae > Saccharobesus > Saccharobesus litoralis. The sequence continues at coordinate 3,417,615 of NZ_CP026604.1, forward strand.
TGAGCATCACTTGGGATCGTTAAAATAAAGTCAAAGGTACAGTTTGCGCCTGCTGCCAATGTTGCATTAGATACGTTTAGAAATAGCCCTTCGTTTGAATCGGTAGTATTGGTGAAAGTAGAACCGCTACCGCAGCTATTTGCTGAAGGTAGCGTTTTTGCCGTTATATTACTTATATCACTGTTGATTTGTTGCGTAGTGGTTATTGCTGTTATTGTATTTGCAGTATCAGTATTGGTGATCGTATAACGTAAAGTGACGTCTCCCCCGCCAAGAACTGGATCATCAACAAACTGGGCGGTAATCAATGGCGCTTTTTTGATGATTAAATTATTGCTAACGGACGTTTTAGTGGTGGCGCTGCCAAGAGTAAGGTTAATCGTACTTGTATTATTAGTGTAAGTGCCTGCGGCTGCGTTACTAGGCACAAGTAATGTGAGGCTAAATGTACAAGAGTCTCCACTTGCAAGACTCGCATTTGAAACGGTAACAGCCGATGAACCGCTTATGGTAGAGCTACCACCACAAAATCCAGAGCTCGGTAATGCAGTAGCAGTAAGGCCACTGAGTGTAGCATTTAAATCGGTTGTAAATGTAATATCGGTCGCATCATTATCCCGATCGCTATTGGTAATCGTATATTGAAGAGTAATGGACTCACCTGGCGATGCTAATTCAGGAAACTCCATTTGCATAAAGTCCGTTTCAACCGTTAGGCTGGCAGAAGCTGCACCGCTTGTTCCTGCGGAGGAGGATAATGAGCCTGTTTCTGTAGTGTACACTCCTTGTGCTGATGCAGTTACGTCATAGGATAATGTACAAGAGCTACCAGCATTGATTTCCGCATCGTTGACAGTTAATGAGGTACTACTTAGCGTGGCACTGCCTAATACAAAAGTTGAGATCATTCTTAATGGACAGTTATGGGTGAAATTGTTGACGGTCGCTATACTTAGGCCCGAGCCATTGTCTAGTGTGTGGCTTAAATCAACAAAGGTAACGTTTGAACCATTAAGGCTGTTATCGATTGTATAGGTAATTGTGCTAATTCCACCGACCGCAATTGTTGTTGGTGAAAATGCAATACTAATACTTGGTAAAGTACTACTTACCGTTAATGTCGCATTGGCGGTACCGGCACTGCCTTCACTTGTGCTTAATGCTCCTGTTGTATTGACATGAGAGCCAACTGTACTTGTAGTCACATCAAGCGTAAGGGTACAGCTTGAGCCAGTACCAATTCTATAATCGGAAAATGTAATTGAATTACTACCAGCGGCGGCGGTGAATTGGCCGTTTATACAGTCAGTTGAGCTATTAGCTGGGTTAGCTATGGTCATGCCTGTAGGAAGTGTATTGGTAAAGCCTACTTCACTCACGCCTACATTATTTGCAGAGTTATCTATTGTGTAGGTGACAGTACTTATACCACCTGGAGCAATGGTCGTTGGCGAAAATGAAGTCGAGAAAGTTGGCGTTCCAGCTAATGCTGAACCACAAAACAATATTGCAAAAACACTAACGAATAAGCGAAAGATCACGACGGCTAAGCGATTAGCCTTGCTAGTATTAACAAGGCGGCTAATTAATTTTTGTGTCATAACTGTAATATCCTAAATATTACAAATAAATTGTTGTTATTTTCGAGCGTGGTTTTGATTAGGTAAAAGTATAATAAATCTAAACATCATCAATAACAGAACCCATAACGATAAAGATCCACCACTGCTGCTCTTGCTGGGTTTGGCTGAAATATCGACTGTGGCTTGTGCATTTGCAGTTAAACCATGCGGATCTTCAATAGTGTAGTTGACGATGATTTTTCCTAAATAATCAGGCGCTAAAGAGAGGTTAATTTGATTATTACTACTAACAGTTACAGTACCAATATCACTGCTAGCGGTAGATATTTTTAAAGCGTCACTGTCCTGATCAGTATCATTACTTAATACATCAAGACTGACATTGTTTTTAGCGACAAAACTAAATGTATCATTTGCGGCAATGGGCGCATGATTAAGGGTTAATGTTGTCGAAAGCTGATTATTCTGCGGTGCAGTGTCTTGGCCGTTGGCAAAAATAGATGAGGTCAGTACAGTTTCGGAAACAAGCATATTGCTTAACGTTAAATTAACACTGGCACTTTGCCCAACCGCTATTTTACCCAGCGTACAACTCGCATTACCTGTCGTTGTTTTTTGGCAGTTAATGTTATTACTAATATCAACACCTTGCGGTAAAGAAAAGACCAACTTGGCGTTCATTGCTGGACTGTCACCATTATTTAGGGCGGTCAATACTAACTGTTGAGCTGCTCCCGTATTTGGCAATACGAGATTGTTTTGAGAGCTGCTCAAGGCAATATCTATTTGGCTTAGTGGCTGACTAAACAAACCTTGGCCTTGGGTGGTGTATAAATCCAGTTGGTTATTAACTACGTCATAACTGACTAAATCGGCCATGGCGTCGGCATTAGTATCGGCTAACGCATAGATTTTACTGGATTGTTGTAATAGCTCAGGGGTTTGGGTGAAGCTAAATTGACCGTTATTGGCAATTGCTTCATCGGCAACAAACGTTTGCACGGTTCCTGAAACGGTTAGTGCGGTAATATCAAGACCATATTGGTTGTCGATTTGTTCAGCAAACACCCCAGCTAGCTTATCTTTACCTATGCTAACGGCTCGTTCAAATTGGTTGCTATCCGATACATATTGATAAATATCTAATGCGTGTTCGGATGGCGCTAAATGGGGATATTTATTGGCAACAAGAATTTCATGAGTGCCGTTGTTGTCTAAATCGACAAGATTAACCAGTTCAGCATTGGCATTTAGCGTAAAGGTTAAAGCGGAACTTGCAGTTTTGACTTGGTTTTGAATAATTTGCGAAGGTAGATCCAACAATACTTCTACTTGGGTTGGCGTTGCGACAACCAAGTCAACAACCTGATCACCATTGACATCGGCAATATCAAAATAATGAATTTGCATGTCTTGATTCAATTGCCAAACATCAACATAACTTTGCTGTTGTTGAGCGTATACCTTGATACCATCTTGGTTAAGAAGCACGATATCTAACAGGTCATCTTGATTTGTATCAATGACTTTCGCTTGTATGGCATTGGGTAAATGGCTGTGGAACGCAAATGTGCCATCACCATTATTAAGGTACAGTGCAGACAATGCAAATTGCTTGTTGACCACTAAAATGTCGAGCAAAGCGTCTTGATTAACATCAATTGTTGCCGTTTGCACTGTATCTCCAGTATCGTTAATTGTCGCCAACAAGGATTGCTGCTCTAACGAAACTATTTTAATGTTCTCTCCAGCGGACGATGCCAAAATGGTTTCCAATCCTGGCGAATTGGGCAGCACATCGATATTTAATATATGCGAAAGATTAACTGAAGTGTTGAACTGGGTGGTGGCCGTTTCTATTAATTTTTCGGTAATGCTTACGCTTTTATAAATAGGGGAACTATCACTTACTGTGGAACCATCACCATGGTGATTAGCAGAAATAGCGACTTGGATCTGACCTGTTTTTGTTGGTAACAAGGTGACGCCACTGTCTATTTCTTGTCCAGAGGTTATTGCACAACTCACTTGATTGGCCGCAGTGTTTAAACAGTTTTTTCCACTGCTGATAAAATCAAATTCACCGTCAAACGTTAAGGTGAGTGTTTTAATTGGGTAATTTGTGTTTATTGATTGAATGGTTAAGGCAATAGGTTGGTTAACAAATCCAATATTTTCAAGCCAGTTTATTGATATAAATTCAGCTAACGGATCCGGGCTAGTTACATTTAACACCACAGATTCAACAATAGTCGCGTTGCCGTCAAACAAACTAATAGGAACTGTTATTTCCCCAACTGCAGTAGCTGGCACTTGTCCAGTTAGGGCATTATCCTTGATAGTTAGCCAAGCAAACTCACTGGCTAAGCTCATGCTAATTGCATCTTGCTCAGGATCTATCACAGTTATGGGTTGGTTAATGGTACTACCTGCAATTATGTCAATCCGTGTCACCATGTTTAGACGAGGCGGGTCATTAACGGCATCAACTTGTAAATCAACAGTGGCAATATTAGATACCTTGCCTTGCTGATCACTCACTGTATAGCTAAATGAATCATTGCCTGAAAATTGACTGCTGGGGGCATACCAAACATGTCCAGTTTTGCTATCAACTTGAACAACACCTTGGTTAGGCGAACCTACAATAGTGACTTGCTGCTGATCAAGATAATCCTCAGCATCAGAGTCGTTGGCTAATACATTTAATAATAGCGCCTGATCTTCTAGTAGCTGGAATTGGTCGTTGGCTGAAACCGGTGCGATATTCTCGGTTGTAAACGAGATATTATCGGGTAATTGACTGACCAAGTTACCCGCTAAATCAGTAATAGCTTGCTCGTTAAAGGTGATTTTATATTGACCACTAGGTATTAATTTATCGGCCAGTGTAGCTTGAATTTGTTGGTTATTGACTTCAATATTAGCAAGCGCTAAAACTTGCTGTTGATTGTCACTAACCACTAAAGCATCGGCTAATTCATTATTGAGTTTGACAGCTTCATCAAATTGTAACGTGATTAAAGAATCAAGTGCTGAAAATGTTTGTTCATTTTGCGCGGGTTGGCTGGTAGCAAATTTAGGGGCAGTACCGTCATATTGGCGGGTAATTTCAAATTGATTACTGTCACTACTTGCGCTACTAACATTAACTGCCGAAATCACAACTTGGCCATCTGTTAACGGGGTGACCATAGCTGAATATTGTGTGCCATCGCCGTTTAATTGACTTATTTCACCGTTGGTAATGATGAGCTGATCGGTTGAGAAGTTATCATCAGCGACAGCTAGGCTTATGTCTATGCTAAAACTGGAATTGATTAAATCAGGTGCATTACTGGCAAGCGTGACCAATTGAATGTTACCTGTTGTAGTGTTTAAATTATCAAGTGATAAATTAATACTGGTGCCAGACGTATTGGTCAATGAGCCGTCGTTTTCAAGCAAAGCTAAATATTTAATATCTTGCGTGGTGTTTAAAGCGGATTGTAATTCGTATTCAAATACTAAATCAGTTGTGCCAGTACCACTTACATAGCTTGCGTTAACAATTTGCCCATTAATTTCTATTTGCAAACTGGGTGAGTTAGTTACATTGACGTAACCAGAAAACCTTGCTGTGAATTGCACTTTGTCACCGGCTTGTAAGTTTTCTTTTTGCTCTGTGTTTATTCTGATAATTTCAGGGGCATCAGACACACCAACTTGAATAGGGCGGTTAGCAGCATATAAACCAGAATAGGTAAAGTTAGCATTAGTGATGGGTAATACGTAAGAGCCACCCTTATGATCCAAAGTTGAATTCAGTGTGCCAATAATAACGGCATCATTGACATGTAATTGTTTAACGACTAATTCGGCAAGGTTAGCGTCTTGGGATGTTACCGGATAGGTAAAAACCAGTTCGCCACTATTGTTTGCTAAACCGTTTAATGTTTTTTCACTGCCAGCAATATCAACAACCAGTTGAGGCGTTCCAGATTGTACGCTTATGCTTGTAACACCGCCCCAACGCAATTTAAAATCAAGCGTGTCGCCGGGTAAATAAACTTGGGGAGCCGGTAACTCAGCAACATTACTGTGTTGAATGACAACATCGTTAAACTGTAAGGGCTCGCTTAATATGGGCTTAACAGGTAATTCGTCATTATTGCTAAAGAGCAAGCCATCAAAGCCAATAATACTGATACCGTTGCTGTCGAAGTTAGTAAAACTTGGGGTATAGCGGAAATTAATGGTTCGACCGTCATGATTCACATATTGCGCATAGGCATTGCCAGAATCTAGCGCTAAGACCAACATAGGTACGCCATTATCAGGCAGCACAAGGTGACTAATATCAGATGAAAAGCTAACAGCTATGTCTAGCGTATCTTGGCTATTATAAACACCTGCATTTAAGCCGCTAACGTCGCTTACTGTCGGTGGAGTCGCGGCCAAACCAAAAGTTAATATTAATGATAGGCCTGCCAATAACTTAGGTAAACCTAGCGCCTTAGCGAGTTTAATTTGGCTTGTAACTAGATAACGGTTCATGACGCATCAATCCTTATCTAGCTATTTAGATTTAAGTTCGCTAATAAATTGCTTAATTTCTGCTAACTCTGCTCTTAACTCAGCAATTTCTTGGTCTTTTTGCTTAAGTTTTGAGTTGAGTGCTTGTATGGAAGCAAAGGCGACACCTGAAGCATCTACGACTGCTATTCTGTCTGACTTATCACCATTTAACCCAAAAGCGGCATGAAAATCTTCCGCGTAAGGCCCTATATGTTGAATATAGTCACTGTCTTTTTTGTATGTCCAACGTGATAGATACAGGTTACTTACTTTCTCTAGCACATCAAACACGTCCACCGATGCAATTTCATCTTTTAGCGCTTTACTTGAGAGTACATCGCCCAAACAGCCATACTGACCACAAACGTCATCGGCAGATGTTATTTTACCTGAGGCGTCGATAGTGCCGGTTACGTTTACGTTACCCCCCGTTGTTAAGCCACCGGTTACAGCAACGGTGGAAGCTGACAACGAAGTAAAACCAGTTAATGTTGCATTTAAACTACCGTTAACCGTTAAATCGTTGGTTACAGTTAACGCGCCAGAGGTGACAACACTACTGCTAGATAGAGTTGAGAAACCGTCAATGTTAACCGAAGCATTTAATGTCCCGCTTACGGTTAAATCATTGGCAATGGTGACATTACCGCTACTATTAACGAGAAGGTAACTATTTGTACCTGCGGCGTCTTTAATTTCAAATGGCCCTGCAGGAGAGCTAGTACTGATACCTACATTGCCAGAGTTATCGACGATGAATTCGCTATTTCCTGAGCCATCTTGTACTTCAAATATACCATCAGGCGTATCAGTTGTGCCCATATTGATCCCGACTTTACCGTCGGTCGTAGCTAATAACCGAGATACCCCCCCGGTAGTTTGGACATCGAATAAGCCGCGCGGAAGGTAACTGTTATCAATATTTACCCCTAAGTAACCTAATGGCGAAACCAAAATTGCATGATTATTAATATCCGATGGGTGAGCAATATCAAGTAAACCATCTGGGCTTGTTGTTTCAAAGCCAATATCACCATCAGCCGCAACATAAATTGAAGCATTAGGAGCACCAGCTCTAATTCTTAATGGCAGTAAACCATTATTGGTGACATCACGGATGAAGAAATTTGTTTCGTTACCTGATACATCCCAAGCTTGTGCGGTAAATCCATTACTTTGGTCTTGCTCTAAACGCACAGTTGGCGAGTTACCTGTAAGCATATGTAAATTGACTTGTGGCGTATCGGTATTAATTCCAACTCGTCCAAGTGTGCTTATAACTAATCCATTATTTAATGCACCGTCTTGAATAATAAATGGGCTGGTACCACCATCAATATTTTGAATATAAAATTGGTTTTTCCCACCATTGGCCGATTCGTTTGCTGTTATTTCCCAATCACGAGTAGGGAACCCCGAAGAAGCACTGGTGTCTGTAAATCTAATACGAAGATTGTTTTCCTTTAAACGTATCGTATCAAAATTAAAATTTTCGCCTAATGAACAATCAACCCCCACACATTGGCTACCTTTTACAACTAAATCATCATTAATCTGTTGATCGGCTAACACAATATTTGATGTAAGCAAGAAAGCGACGCCACTCGCTTTCAGTAATTTGTTTGATTTCAATTGCATCTTATCTCGCCTTCTCTGCAAGTTTAGCGTCAAGAACTAAACCGTCTTTTACGAGGAATGTTCCACTTTTCTCGACAACTAGCGCCGTCATTGCTTGTCGAGTATCAGCATCTCTGCCGTTATTTAATTGATCGGCAGATAGTTTTGAAAAGTCGATTGGCTTTTGCACCACAACTTGATAAGTGTAATAGCCATCTTTAAAAGGGGTGCTAGCAGAAAAACTGCCAGTTTTACTTTTTATAAGCGTATTATTGTTATCACCACGTAACAGCACATGGTCGACAAATTGCGGAAGATTACTTATTTGAATGTGATTGCTGCCTCCTGTTATCTCAATAGCGAAGACAGAACAGCTAAAGCAAAGCATGCAGATGAAAGCATACTTAGCAAATTTGATTATTGTGGTCATGGCGACGATTCCATTTTCCAGCGGAATATAGGTTTAGACTATTGAGTATAGTCGATAATTTAGGCGACATTTAGATTAAGGTTAAATGACGAGTAGTTCAATTTTTTTTTGCTTATTTTTCAATTTGTTATCCTGTTGTTGACTTTTAAAAAAGTGTTTATTTGAAAAATGTAATAAGAATTTATAGTCAAAGCGATCAGGTTTTAGGGGAAGCCGTCAAGCTTCGAATCCCCATGAGCATATGCTTTATTATGTGATTGGGGTTGCCTAAAGGGACTTAGGTAGTAGGACGACGCAGGAGCCAAAGTCGAGAGTAAGCGCTGACAATGAACCATAAGACCTGAGCGAGAAGACTATAAAAGTCGTTTTCCCCAATTTTTTCTTATTGATAGGCATTACATTGCGTAAATTATTTAATCACTTTTGCCTATTTTAATGTGCGCTAATTTAACACTTAAGCCTGAAGAGAAATCTCATCGTCGATTTTTGCGTGACCTGTATTGTACCTCCAGAGATTATGAGATGCTTCACGTCTCTATGAGTACCAAAGAAAAGCAGGTATTTTTACGTCAGCAATTTGCATTACAACAAAAGTATTTTAATAAAACTTACCCTGCTGCAAGCCGCAATATAATTTGTTTTGATGGTCGAGCAATTGGGCGGCTTTATACCGACTTTAACTCAGTAAGCAAGCAGTTACATTTGTTTGACATTACGCTGCAAAGAGAGTGGCGTAATAGAGGGATTGGCAGTTACTTTATTCAGCAATTAAAACAACAAGCCACCAAGTTGGAAGCAGACATAACACTTTATGTTCATATGACTAATCCTGCACATCATTATTATCTAAAACATGGGTTTGCGTGTGTAAGGAGTGAACAACAACACTATTTAATGCAATGGCAACAACCTCAATAAGTCTCCCCAGTAAATTAAGCGTTTTCACCGTGTTGCGTTTTTATACTTGGTTTAAATTACATTTCAATCACAAACGTAATTAATACATCAATACGCCAGTGTAGATGTAATCAGGAATACGGGATTGCTATGTCGCAAAATGCAGCTAATTTAGAACCAAAACCAGCAGTGGTTTTAGATAGAGATGAAGATTTATTAGCTGGTTCATTGCGTGCGGGCATGTTAAATCAATTGCTGAGAGAGCAGTTGACACCAACCAAACAAAAAAATGCTTCAGGCTCAATGGTCCAGTCTGATACATCGACTCAATTAGCGACGTTAAGCTCAACTGCCCTAGATGCCGTTGACGAAATTCTCAATTGTACCCAGCTTGACCGAACAGTATTACATGACAAACTTAGCCAGTTATTTCATCAGCAGAAAGCGATATACCACGAGATTGATTTAGCGCCAGCCTTGCGTAAACACCAGTATATTGCTGAAAGTGGTTTAATACTGTCGCCTGATAATTGCATCACTACCCAACTTGATGACCTCAGAGTCCGCGCTTACATTAGAGCTATTGATCAGGCCATTAAGTCTTTAGCTAAAAAACAACAGGAAGCTATTCATTTAGTTTACCCTGCCTGTGGTCCTTTTGCGCCACTAGTATTGCCTTTATTAAGTTATTACCTTCAACGGGAAATGTATACACCACAACAGTTAAGTGTCACCTTAATTGATGTGCAACCTGGGGCAGTACAAACGCTCGAAACAGTTGCCGTTAAGTTTGGCGTTAATAAATTTATCAAACAAATTTTATGTATTGACGCGTTAACGTATCAACCGAAAAACGAAAAAGTTGACATTGTTGTGCTTGAGGCGATGCAGCACGGCTTTAGTCGAGAAGGTCAATTTACTATTGCTAAGCACTTTGCAGGTTTACTGCAGCCTAGCGGCATATTATTGCCAGAAGAGGTTATTATTAACGCCGCGCTTAATGACCCCAACCGTGAATACATTGCGCAATGGCAAGATGCTGAACAAGTATCGAATGATAAGCGAGACTCGAAAATTATCGCCGAGCGTATAGCTTTGGGAGAGGTCGCTCGAATCAATCGCCATACATTATCTCATTGCGAGCTGGTAGATATTGACCAATTCAATACGCTAATAAAATTTGGCAAAGTGACGATTCCAGAACTGGCTGGCGATAGTTCAGAACGGGTACTGCTGATGTGTTCTGAGGTTAGAGTATTTGATCAGGAATGGATAAGAGAATATGACTCAGGGATCACCCATCCTCTTCCTGATCAACAAGTCTGTGTTAATTTTACTCCAAATGACTCAAGGCCAGGTGATTTACTAGTCAAAAGTGGTGAAACCTTGCAATTTTTTTATCGAATGAATGGTTTACCAGGGTTTATGGCTACACATGTGGTTAAGGAATAGCAGTGAGCCGTATACCGATTAAGGTCGCTTTATTTGTTGCTCAGCCAACAGTTGCATTGCCAAGTCTTAATTTATTAACACAAAAAGGCCAGTTGGCGGGTGTGGTATTGCCTAGTCAAAACGACCCTGTGTTAAACCAGTTTGCGCATAGCTTAATTCAACAACAGATCCCGTATGCAAAATTACAATTTGGCCAAGAACACTATGTAGTCGATCAGCTTAACCAGTGGCAGTGCGATGCCATTGTGGCTATGGGTTTTAGTGGCGATGTACCTGAGGTACTGCAACAGGCGACCGAATTTGGATATTTTAATTTATTGCTAACCGATCCTAGATATTACGCAGGAATGGTGCCGCTATATTGGCAACTGCGACAGGGAGAAACGAAAGGGCAGGCGACCATTCAACATGTTACCTGCAAAGATGAATTTTCCATTGTCGCCCAGCAAGATTACGACTTAGCACCATTGGATACCTATTCGCGAGTGGAGAACAAAGCATCAAATGCAGCGGCTAAGTGCCTTGATTATTTTCTTCAACAAAGCGTTAGCGCAGGGAAGCTAGCGACTAATTTTGTATCTTTGAGTACGGAGCAAAAATTCCCAGCCCCTGATGAGCAAATGCTAAGAGTTAATTTTGCCAAAATGAAGGGTAAACGAGTGGTTGACATGGCTAGAGCCGGAAATCCAGTTTTTAATGGCTGCGTCATACAGCTTGGACAAACACCATTGAGTTTGTTGCAGGCAACACTGGTTGATTTACCCACTTATGGTGTCCGCCCCGGTACGATTTGTTATAGCGGTGGGGCTAATGGGTTAATTGTCGCCGTGTTAGATGGCGCGTTGCGGCTCGATGTTATTGCTAATTCAGATGGCATATTTAGCGCAGCTGCTTTTGTCGAACGGTTTCAAATCCATGCAGGTATGACGTTTACGTAAATGCCTGTTAACAGCAACTACAGCGGCATGAGCCGTTATATCTAAGGGAGATACCTTTATGGCAGAACCTTTTATTGGTCAGGTTGAGCTTTATGGCTTTACCTTTGCGCCGGAAAATTGGGCGCCGTGTAAAGGACAGTTATTGCAAATATCCGCCAATCAAGCTTTGTTTTCGTTACTCGGTAATGCCTATGGCGGGGATGGTCGCACAACTTACGGCTTGCCTGATTTACGTGGAACGTTAAATGTTAGTCAAGGTTTAAATCCCGTGAGCACTTTTGATTGGAACATGGGAGACCGCCATGGCGCTGAAACTCACACCTTGTCAGATAGCGAAATGCCTGAGCATTCCCACCTTGCAACATATTCAGGCGGAATAGGTGATTGGCAAGGACATATAAAAGCGACGACGGAAGCGGGAAATTCAGCAATACCAACCACGGGTTGCACACTCGCAACAGCCAATCCGCCTGGCGGAGGGCCTGATAAAGCAGAACAAATTTACTACAGTGGCACTCCTGCAAGTAATACTTTAGTTGAGCTAGGGGGATCAGAAACCTTCTCAGCCATGGTAAATGGGAATGTAACAGTTGGGAATAATGGTTCAAACCAAGCTTTTTCGCTTTTACAAAGCGCTTTGGTAATGAACTTTAGCATTGCACAAAAAGGCTTATATCCTTCACGGAACTAACAGCTGATTTAGACGTTATCGTAAACAATAAAATTAAATAGAGGATTTTAACAATGGCAGATCCATTTATTGGACAAGTGACCCTAATGGGTTTTAATTTTAATCCCAGAGGTTGGTTTAAGTGTAATGGCGCGTTATTGTCAATTAGCCAACATTCTACGTTGTTTTCATTACTTGGTACTAATTATGGCGGAGATGGGCGAGTAACATTTGCGTTACCTGATTTACGTGGGCGTGTCCCTATGTCGTACGGGCGTCACCCTGGCAGCCTTTATGATTGGCGAATTGGACAAGTCGCTGGTGCAGAAAGACATACCATGACAGTGTTAGAAATGGCCACGCATAGCCATGATGCTACATTCTCAGGAGTGAGCACAGGAGTGAGTTTTGCCATGACAGCAACAACGGATGATGGAGACAATGCTAGTCCTAGTGACGGTGCTTATTTAGCGACTACTTTACCACCAGCAGGGGGGCCTGATAAGCCAGAGCAAATTTATAACTCCAATCCTTCATCCGGTTCACTCGTACAACTGGGTGGCGTGTCAGTCTCTGGTAAACCTAGTGGTTCAGTAACGATTAACGCAAATGGAGCGGGTCAGCCATTTAGTTTGATGCAGCCGACATTAGCACTTAATCATTGTATAGCCAATGTCGGAGTTTATCCGCCGCGGAGCTAATTCGACTGCGTTTTTTGGGGGGAGGGTTACAGATACAAATAGTTACAAGGGATAATGCTTAAACTTGGTTATTGCAGTTCCCTGTAACTATCCCGTGTTTTTTCCCCAATATATTATTTCAATCGCTTTAAAAATGTGACTACTGGGATGGAGCGGGTTGTTACAGCAGCTCAATTCCCTTTTGGAACAGATAATGGTTTTAAACAAAAAATTGAAATATGTGATGACTTAATATTTATTGTGTTTTGAAATATCAAGTTTCGCTTAATAAGTGATTTGACACATAATGATATAAATTGGGGGTTTCCTAAGGTCTTAATGATTAAAAATTATATAAAAAGAGGAGGTTCAGCATTTACTTAAGGTGATTGTACGCTAAGCTATTACACTGATATTAATAGAAAATATTTAGCATAAACCAATAGCTAAGGAACAAAGTTATTGGTTAAGGAATTACATGCTTAGTCGTCAATTTCATTTTATATCCGGATTACCTCGTTCCGGCTCTACTTTATTGGCTGCCATTTTACGCCAAAATCCTCGCATGCATGCCAGCATATCTAGTCCTGTTTTACCGATTATCCATTCTTGTTTAGAACAAGTCGGTGCTGGTGGGGAGTTTTATACTTTTTTTGACCAACCTAAGCGGCAGCATTTATGCCAATCTATTTTTAACTCTTATTACGTTGACCAAGAAGACAAATCAATTGTTTTTGATACTAATCGCCTTTGGACAGCTCGTTTGCATCAGCTAGTTGAATTGTTTGATGATTTCAAAGTGATTTGCTGTGTACGAAACCCTGCTTGGGTTGCCGATAGTTTTGAAGTTATTTATCGCAAAAACCCCTTTGATTACAGTCGAATGTACACACCACAGACTCGGCAAACGGTTTACAGTCGTTGTGAAGCCATTATGGCTGGCGCGGGTGCATTTGGCTCGGCTTGGTCTGCTTTAAAAGAAGCTTTTTACGGTGAATTCTCGGAAAAATTGTTGTTAGTCGACTATGATTTAATGACTCAGCATCCAGCTAAATCACTTGAGTTAATTTATCAGTTTTTAGGTGTCGATTTATACACCCATGACTTTAATAACGTTGAGTATGAAGAAGGTGAATTTGATTCACAACTTGGCGTTAAGGGCTTACATACGGTGGCAAGCAAAGTGGAATTTAAACCGCGACGCAGTGTGTTGCCTCCCGATTTATTTAAAAAATACAGTGATATGGCTTTTTGGTTAGATCCAGCTGGCAGCGCCGCTAGCATACTAGCACCAAAAAATAATTAGCCGATTAAGCCAAATATCAACCAGCAGAATAATAGATTTTTACCTAAGGGTAATAATAGGACGAGAAAATGAAAAAGTATGTTTTCAATAGTGTGGTTTCAGCCATGTTACCACTGGGGCTAGCACAGGGACATATTCACACTGAAAGTTATTTAAATGGAATAGACAACAATCGCTTACCTGATAACGGCGAAGATGTTGTTGAAACAGTTGATCTTTCTACATCGATTAGCTTGATGACGGATAATCATATTGCGGATAAGTACCCTTCCGACATTTCATTTTCTCCAACTATTACTCACCATGCAGATAATGTAATCAGTAATGCCGATATTAGTTCAGAAGCATCGCTGGCTAATACCGCTACTGACTACCAGTTAGTTGATCGAACTCTAGAGTTAAAACAAGCACAAATTGTTACAGAGCTGGTTGTTATTGATGAAGCAGTCCCTGATAAGCATTTATTTTATAAGCAATTAAAACCCAATGTTGATGTTATTGAAATTAGCAGCAATGAGAGTGGTTTAAGGCAGTTAGTTGCTAAACTTCAAGGCTATCAAAACATCAAAGCCCTGCATTTAGTGTCTCATGCTGAATCAGGTTTAATTAAGTTAGGTTCTGACAATATAACGGAAGAATTGCTTAAAAATGAGTTAGCCACTCTTTCTCGTTTAGACAAGGTTATGCTGGATGGTGCGGATGTATTAATTTATGGCTGTAACCTTGCTTCAAACTCAGATGGTATTGAGTTAATTAATTTGATATCGCAAAGGATGAATGTTGATGTCGCAGCATCTTCTAACTTTACAGGTAATAAAGATCGAGGTGGGGACTGGGATCTTGAGATAACAAAAGGTGATATTGAAGCTAAACCTTTGTTTGATTCAGTCGCCATGGCAGATTTTGATGATGTTTTGGCCTATAACGGCACGCTTGCATTAGGCAATATGCCAACTGGTTATGGTGCGACTAAAAGCTATACTATTCCCACAACGAGCTACACGATTAGCATTTCTACGGACACTTCAGGTAGCAAAGATTTATACAATTATGCTGCTGGATATGTTTATGTAGGAACTGCCGATAGCAGTAACACTAAGTCTTATATTCAATTTACGAATGGCGAAACATTCAATTTAACGTCTCTTTATGTTTATTTGGGCTTCGGTGCACCTTCTCAAACGATTAACTTTTCTTCAAATAAAAACGGGAGTGTTAGCTCTACCTCTCTTTCGGCACAAGGCGGTACTACAGTTAACTTTTCTGGTTCTAACTGGGAAGGTATTTCAACGCTAACAATAGAGAGTTCAACTGGGACGCTGCACTGGACTAAGTTAGATAATATTGTACTAGCTAGCCTTTCAGCTTCTAATTCAGCCCCCACGCTTTCTACTAACACCGGCGTTACACTTAGCGAAGGTACCTCTTTAACCATTGATTCTGCCAAATTAGACGCTTCTGATGACTCTGACTCCGGAACTGGCATTACCTATACTCTAACAACAGCACCAACTAATGGTGCCTTATGGATAGATGCGAATACTGATGGAAAAATAGCCACCAGCAATGAATTAAGAACAACAGCT
The DNA here is from genome assembly GCF_003063625.1 of Saccharobesus litoralis. Taxonomy (NCBI): domain Bacteria; kingdom Pseudomonadati; phylum Pseudomonadota; class Gammaproteobacteria; order Alteromonadales; family Alteromonadaceae; genus Saccharobesus; species Saccharobesus litoralis. The sequence continues at coordinate 3,433,331 of NZ_CP026604.1, forward strand.
GTCTTAACATCAACATGGACAGAAGATGATATCACCAATAATCGACTAAAATATTGGCATTATGGAACGGATACCACCAGCGATAGTTTTGTCGTTAATATCTCTGATAGTCAGAGTGAAGTATTATCTAACCAAACAGTGTCAATTTCTGTCACTGCGGTTAGCGACAGTACGGTTAATTTAGCGCAAGGTGACGTAGTTCCGACTAAATTAGATAAAGACAATAATTTATTTGAATTTGTGAATTTAGTGGATTTACCGGCGAACACAGTTTTAAAATTCACTGATAAAGGCTGGGCTACGAGTAATAAATTTGTAACCAACTATGTATCTGAAGGATTTGTCACTTGGACTGTACCGAGTAATATATCTGCTGGGCAGCTATTTAGGTTAACATTATCAGGCTTGGGGTCTGTTAGTTTAACCCATGTATCTAATAGTAACACAGACTTAAGTTCGCAAATTAGCTATACGCCATATAACGGAACAGCTGCAGCTATGATGTCCATAGCTGGTGAACAGATGTTTATTTTCCAAGGCAGTGAAGATAACCCGTTCTTTATTTTTGGTATTAATTCTTCAAATGAAGCATCAGCTTTATCCGGTGATGGTTGGACAACCAATAGTGTATCAGACACCATTATTACAACTTCGACCAAGCCAGGCGGTACGGGAAGTCAAAACAGCCTTGCAGCCGATGGTGAAGTGGCGTTTACTAGTAGTACCCCAAGCACAAGCTCGGGTGAAAAAGATATCCGAGCTTATACCGGCCCTACGACAGCTACCGATAAAGCAACGTGGTTAACTCGTATTAACGATGTTGAAAATAATTGGGGCGGTGACGATTCATCTTTAGCTAGCTCTATTACAGATAGCATCACTATTTCTTCTGGTCCAACAGTATCAACCAGCAACCTCAGTTTATCAGGCGCATCCGGTACTGGAGGGGCCTTTAAAATTGGCGATACTGTTACTGCAACTTGGGACAATACAGGCAGTGGCGATAATAACTCTAATATCACAGCAGTTGCGGTTGATTTTAGTGATTTTGGCGGTGGTTCTTCTGTCGCGGCATCCAACTCAAGTGAAACTTGGACAGCAACATATACCCTAGTATCAGGCAGTGTTGATTCAACTACGGCTAACGTAGTGGTTACCGCAAGTGATAGTAACGGCGATGGTTCAGTGACTAGCACCATTAATGCCACAGCAGATAACGTTGCGCCGACAGTAACAGATGGCAAGATCAGTATTGCTGGCGCTAGTGGTACAGGGGGCGCGTTTAAAACTGGTGATACCTTAACAGTAACTTGGGATGATACCTCAGGTAGCGGTGATAACAATACCGATACTATATCGTCTGTAACAGGTGATTTAAGTGCCTTTGGTGGTGGTGCTGCTGTCTCGTTTACTAATAGCGCAGATACTTGGACTGCGACTTTAGCCATATCGGCTGGCAGTATTGATTCAACTAATTTGAATCCTTCTATCACAGTAACAGATAATGCTGGCAATACGACAACCACATCTGACTCAACTAACGCCACTTTAGATAATATTGCGCCGACATTGACGGATGACAATATTTCGGTATCAGACACAACTCTGAAAAACGGTGATGTCGTTACTGTTACTTGGAACAATGCGTCTGGCGGTGATGCCAATAGCGATTCAATATCTAGCGTAGTTGCCAATATATCGGCACTCGGTGGTAGTGCATCATTGGCATTGTCTGAGTCGGGCGATGTTTGGGCAGGTGATTACACAGTTTCATCTGGTTCAACCGAGGGCTCAAATCTTAATGTTACGTTAACCGCTACTGATAATGCCGGAAATACCACAACTCAAGCAGATAGCAGTAATATTAAGTTGGATCGTACGGCGCCGTCTATTTCTGGGTTAACGGTTTCATCTGATGATACGGTTGATAATAGCGATACGATCACAGCGGTTGCTTATTCGGGTTCAACTTCAGGTGTTGAAGATGGCCAAGTGGTAACTGTTGTAGTTGGTGGGGTCACCGTGAGTCCTACTGTTTCTAGTGACTCGTTTAGCGGCACAATTAATTTATCTGGTGTGAGTAACGATAATTCTGTCGCTGTTACGGCAGATGTTACAGACCAAGTGGGTAACGCCGCGACTCAGTTGTCGAAAACCATAGTTAAAAATACAAATGCTGCGCCAACAGCTTCTTCTGTAACCTTCACAGGCATGTTAAAAGAAGGGGAAACGTTAACAGGTTCTTATACTTATAACGATACTGACAGTGACGCTGAAACGACATCTACGTTTAAATGGTATCGCTCTGATGATAGTAGCGGTACAAACAAAGCAGCAATCAGTGGAGCAACTAGCTCTACATATATTTTGGTTTCTGCTGATGTAGGCAAGTATATTAGTTTTGAAGTGACGCCAGTTAATGCTGTATCTTCCGGTTCAGCAACAGAAAGTAGTATTAACAGTACTGCTGTTGCGACAGCGGTGACCTTGGCGCAAAGTGATTTAATGATCACTAAGTTAAACACCACCACGGGTAATAAATCATTTGATTTTGTTAATTTAGTAGAAATACCTTCTGGTACAGTCATTAAGTTCACCGATAAAGGTTGGCAAACAGCAGATGCATTCACAACTAATGCCTCTGGTGATGGTGTTATTACTTGGACAACGACAAGTACTATTGCAGCGGGTCATTTATTTAGAATGACATTCAGTGGTTCTAGTGCAGTATCTTTTATTCAAGTCTCCAATAGTAATACAGATATTTCTAGTCAAGTTAGTGTTTCGGGTCTATCACTTGCAGCTACGGGAACTATGCTTTCAGGCCGCGAGCAAATTTTTATTTACCAAGGGGCTGATTCAGATCCTTTCTTTATTTTTGGTATTCATACTCAAGGCGTATCAGATATTGTAACGGCAACCGGCGACGAGCAAGGTTGGAGTTCGGCGTCAGTGGCAGCAACTTCAACGTTTGCATCTACACGGCCTGATGGAACAAACAGTCAAAATGGTTTAACTAATGGCAGTAGTGCGGTTACGTTTATTTCGGATCCTAGTGAAGTCAGGGCTTACACAGGGACTGTTGAAGGGGCGGTTAAAGCGGATTGGATTACTCGAATTGCCAACCGAGATAACTGGTCAAGCAATGCTTCTGCAGTCAGTGAGTCTGTAACCGCTAGTATTTCATTCGACCCAGATACCGCGCCAACCCTAACAGGTATGCCAACTAGCTTTAATGCCGATGAAGACACACTTACTACGCTAACCTTGTCCAATGTGGCGGTAACTGACTCTGAAAACGATACTATAACTCTAGTTTTAGCTGCTGATTCGGGAACATTAAGTGCAACCACGGACACAGTTGTTGTAGCGGGTAGTGGCAGTTCGACTATTTCATTTACCGGTTCAACAAGTGAAATAGCAACTTATTTTGACACAACAAGTCGTTTAACATTCCAAACAGCTAGCAATGCCGAGTCTGATGTCACTTTAGTGGCAACCCCCTATGGCAAAGCAGCAGGTACCGCGACTTCAGCAACAATTACAGTATCAGGGCAAAACGATGCGCCAACGGTATCTTCAGTTCCAACTACGTTAACTATTAATGAAGATACAACCGCCAATATTGATTTATCAGATGCGACGATTGCCGATGTGGACAGCGGCGACACGGTTACTTTGTTATTGAGCGCCAGTGCGGGAACGTTACTGACACCGGCATCAGACAGTAATATTGCAGCATCGCTTAGCTCAAATACGGTGACCTTATCGGGTACACCAGCTAACCTAAATACCTATTTAGATACAGCATCAAACTTAAAATATACGCCAGTTAGCAATGTTAATGGTGCAGCGCAAGCCACTTTAACCTTATCGGGCAATGATAGCTCATCGGCGAGTTTACTTTCGACCACTAGTATCACCATAGACATTACTGCGCAAAATGACGCGCCAGGCTTGGCTGTTAATAACGGTGTCACCTTAAATGAAGGGGCAACTGTTACCTTAAGCGCATCACACTTGTCGGCCACTGATATTGACGATAGTGAAGTGGTGTATACGCTTTCTTCTGTACCGTCCAATGGTACGTTATATTTGAATTCATCAGCGCTGGCCAATTCTGGCACCTTTACTCAAGCTAATATCAATGCCGGCTCGGTGAGTTATGTGCACAGTGGCAGTGAAACGACTTCTGATTCGTTTGTTTTTGTAAATGAAGATGGTAACGAAGACGCTTCAACTCCAAGCAGTGAATCTTTCTCGATTACCATTTCGGCAGTTAATGATGCGCCTGTCGTCGCAACCAATAGTGGTGCTACTGTTAGTGAAGCTGATACAGTGACAATAGCAGCGTCGGCGTTATCGGCCACGGATAATGACGATGCTGAAGTAACTTATACCGTCACCTCAATACCTAGCAATGGTACGTTATTTGTTAGTGGAAGCTCAGTCAGTGCAAATGGTACGTTTACTCAGTCCAATATAGGTAGTGGAGTCATTACTTATGTACACGATGGTAGTGAAACCACGTCAGATTCGTTTGTTTTTGTTAATGAAGATGGCAATGAAGATAGCTCAACTCCAGCTAATCAAACCTTTAGTCTAACAATTACGCCTGTTAATGACGCACCAGCCGTATCGGTGAATGATGGTTTAACTTTAAATGAAGGTGCTACGGCGACAATTTCAGCTACAGATTTATCTGTAACCGATGTTGATGATAGTGAGGTGACTTATACGCTTTCTAGTGTACCAACAAACGGTACTTTATTCCTTAGCTCATCCGCTTTAGCCAATGCCGGTACCTTTACTCAAGCTAATATAGCGGCTAACGCGCTAACTTATGTGCATGATGGTAGCGAGACAACAGCCGATACTTTTGTTTTTACCAATGAAGATGGTAATGAAGATAGTTCTACGCCTGTTGCGCAAACCTTTAGTATTACTGTTACGGCACAAAATGACGCACCTGTTATTGATCTTGCGGGTGCGGGTGGCGGTGCGGCGACTGATCGTACACTAACCTTTACCGAAGGCGATGATACGATCACCTTAGTATCATCTGCCAATGTAACAGATAACGATACCGGTGAGCAGATCACGGGTATTACGGTGGCGTTAACCAATGATCAGGATGGCACTGCTGAAGGCTTGAATGTCACCGGTGCGGCGCAAAATGCGTTAACGGGTATAACCGGTCAGTCAGATATTACAGGGCAAGATACTATTACTATCAATGGTGCTACCGCTAGTACCAGTGAAGTTGCCACTTTCTTACGTTCTATTTCTTATCAAAACTCATCGACTAGTCCAAATACGACCCAGCGTGTGATTAATGTTACGGTTAACGATGGTGATACGACAGCAACTAGCACAATCAGTTTATCGGTTGCTGGCTTAACGGCAGCGACAGCGACCAGTGCGGTATTTAATACCTCAAACGGTACAGGATTATCGCCGGCGATTACGTTTGGTAGTGAGAATGAAACGCTAACCGTTAGTAATGCAACCCATTTTGCTGGCTCTAGCCTACTAGGTGGCGGTGGTACCGATACTGTCGTCGTGACTGCTACTGGCGATGTTAATATTGGTGGCGCGACCACCATATCGTTAGATTCAGCATCGTTAATTATTAATAGCGGTGCCGATACTACAGTTACCTTAACGAATACCGATGGCTTAGATGATTTTAGTCAATATGTTGGCCAAGCGAGCCATCAAGATGTACTGAAATATTCATCAATTTCGGGTGCTGACTTTACCAACATTACATTTAGCAACTGGGATGCCATCCAAAATGATTTAGCAACAGCGTCAAGTGGCCAAACGGTAACTACCACGCTATCGGCAAGTAATTTATCCAGTGTTGCCAGTATTTTAGGTGATGCCTCTACTGATGTTATTAGTATTGATGCAGCAGATTTAGATCTGACCAATAACACCTTTAGTTCGATTGATGTTTTCAAAAATACCAGCTCGTCTGAAACCACGCTTACGGTCAATAGCAGCAACTTATCAGGAATAACGGAATTTGATTTAAGTGATGCGTCAACTGCTACATTGCAAAGTAGTTCTGCGCTTAATGTATCCAGTACAACCTTAACTGGGGTTGATGTTCTTAAAACGTCGAGCACAGCAGGCATTAGTTTGGTTGTCACGCCAGCGCAATTCAATAGTTTGTCGAGTGTAATCGGTGGTAGTGGTACAGATACCTTAGTTATTAGTGGAGCTGGCACGTTAACCGCAACGCCAACTTTATCTTCGATTGAAGTGCTGCGCTTTTCTGACAGTACTTCGGGTGCTCAAACACTGACATTGTCAGCGGTTACTGCTAATGGCTTGTCACTTGAAGCGACAACCTCAGATGTATTCTCAATAACGGCTGCTACTGGCAGTCAAACAATTAATGCTCATAGCAATGGTGGTTCGATTGATGTTGGAGCAGGTAACGATACGGTTACGCTTAGCTCAGGCACAGAAACAGTCACCTTAGGTGATGGCAGTGATATTTTGGTTGGTACATCAACTAACCTCAATGGTGCGACCATTGCTGATCTGGAAGTTGGCGATCAGATCATTCTAAAAGGCAGTGTGATCAGTAATTCAAATGTGAGCTTTAGTAGTGCTAACACCTTCTTAATCGACACTGATGCGACTGATTTTACCTCGTCAGAAGTGAGCCTAGCACTGGCTAATTCAGCGGGAAGTACGTTAACGGCAAGTGTTTCGAATGACGGTACAGATTCGACAATTTCTATTGCGTTGGCAAATCAAGCGCCGACGATCACAAGTGCCCCAACAACACTGACTGTAACTGAAGATATTGCTTCCAATATTGACTTTACGACGGTGACTTTTGCTGATGGCGATGCAAGTGACACTTTAACGTTGTCTTTGTCTACCTCGAGTAAAGGTACATTAAGTGCGTCCAACACAGTCTCTGGTATAGCCGTTACTAATAGCCCTAGCGCTAACGTAACCTTGGTTGGCACGCCAAGTAATCTAAATACCTATTTTGATACGGCCAGTCATGTTACTTATACCAGTAGTTTAAATGATAATGCGGGTACCAACTTAATTGTGACACCGCATGATGGTACGGAGGCTGGAACCGCGCAAACTATTAGCTTAGCGGTACAAGCTGTTAATGATACACCTACGATCACTTCAACGCCTTCTACTTCTGTTAATGAAGACGCAGCTTATAATTACACTATCAGTGCGACGGATGTTGAATCCAGTACGCTGGTATATGGGCAAGCTAGCATACCAAGTTGGTTAACCTTTAATAGCAGTACGCAAGTTTTAAGCGGCACGCCAAGCAATAGTGAAGTTGGTAACCATACGGTATCTCTGCAAGTGTCAGATGGTACAACCACTATTGGTGAGCAGTTCACGATTACCGTTGCAAATACTAATGATGCACCTGTTATAGGTTCAAGTGCTGTGACCTCGGCAACCGAAGATAGCGTTTATAACTATACATTGAGCGCTAGTGATGATGATAGCAATGATACCTTAACTTACAGCACGTCAGGGACAGTGCCGACTTGGTTAAGTTTCAATGGCTCATCAAAAGTCTTAAGTGGTACACCGAGTAATGACGATGTTGGTAACCATACCGTTTCGTTAGTGGTTAGCGACGGTACGACAACGACTGGTCAGCACTTTACTATAACGGTTGCTAATACCAATGATGCCCCAGAGATAAACTCGACAGCTATAACATCTGCAACTGAAGACAGTGCTTATTCTTATACTTTATCAGCCAGTGATGTTGATAGCGGTGATAGCCTAACTTATTCTGCAGTGACTAAGCCGGACTGGTTATCTATTAATGCTTCATCTGGAGTATTAAGCGGCACGCCAGATAATGATGATGTGGGTACGCATAGCGTGACCTTATCCGTGACTGACGGCACCACAACCGATACGCAAAGCTTTACCATTACGGTTGCCAATACCAATGATGCACCAGAAATAAACTCGACAGCTATAACATCTGCAACCGAAGACAGTGCTTATTCTTATACCTTATCAGCCAGTGATGTAGATAGTGGTGATAGCTTAACCTATTCAGCTGTGACTAAGCCGGATTGGTTATCAATTAATGCTTCCTCTGGGGTATTAAGTGGCACACCAGATAATGATGATGTCGGTACGCATGGCGTAACCTTATCAGTAAGTGACGGTACCACAACTGATACGCAAAGCTTTACCATTACAGTGGCTAATACCAACGATGCACCAGAAATAAACTCAACGGCGATTACCTCAGCGACCGAAGACAGTGCTTATGCGTATACCTTATCGGCCAGCGATGTTGATAGCGGCGATACCTTAACTTACGCTGTTGCGTCGAAACCGACTTGGTTAAGCTTTGATGCTGGCACTGGTGTATTAAGTGGCACACCAGAAAACGAACACGTGGGTAACCATACGGTATCACTACAAGTGACTGATGGTACAACCACGATAGGTGAGCAATTTACTATTGCTGTGGCTAATACCAACGACGCACCAGTGATTGGTTCCACGGCGAATAGCTCGGCGACCGAAGACAGCGCTTATTCTTATACCTTATCAGCCAGTGATGTTGATACAGGTGATAGCCTAACTTATTCGGCTGTAACTAAACCGGACTGGTTATCCATTAATGCTTCATCTGGAGTATTAAGCGGCACGCCAGATAACGATGATGTTGGTACGCATGGCGTAACCTTATCCGTGACTGACGGCACCACAACTGATACGCAAAGCTTTACCATTACAGTTGCTAATACCAACGACGCACCAGAAATAAACTCGACAGCTATAACATCTGCAACCGAAGACAGTGCTTATTCTTATACCTTATCAGCCAGTGATGTAGATAGTGGTGATAGCTTAACCTATTCAGCTGTGACTAAGCCGGATTGGTTATCAATTAATGCTTCCTCTGGGGTATTAAGTGGCACACCAGATAATGATGATGTGGGTACGCATGGCGTAACCTTATCAGTGAGTGACGGTACTACAACCGATACGCAAAGCTTTAGCATAACGGTAGCCAATACCAACGATGCACCAGTGATTGGCTCAATGGCTATTACCTCAGCGACCGAAGACAGTGCTTATGCCTATACCTTATCAGCCAGCGACGTTGATAGCGGCGATACCTTAACGTACGCCGTTGCGTCGAAACCAACTTGGTTAAGCTTTGATGCTGGAACGGGTGTACTCAGTGGTACACCAGAGAACGAACACGTGGGTAACCATACGGTATCACTACAAGTGACCGACGGCACAACCACGATAGGCGAGCAATTTACCATAGCTGTGGCTAATACCAACGATGCGCCAGTGATTGGCTCAACCGCCATTACCTCTGCGACCGAAGATAGCCCTTATGCGTATACGTTATCAGCTAGTGATGTTGATGTCGGTGATACCTTAACGTACGCTGTTGCGTCGAAACCAACTTGGTTAAGTTTTGATGCAGGAACCGGTGTACTCAGTGGCACACCAGAAAACGAACACGTGGGTAACCATACGGTATCACTACAAGTGACTGATGGCTCAACCACGATAGGCGAGCAATTTACCATTGCTGTAGCCAATACCAACGACGCGCCAGTGATTGGCTCAACCGCCATTACCTCAGCGACCGAAGACAGTGCTTATGCCTATACCTTATCAGCCAGTGATGTTGATACCGGTGATAGCCTAACCTTATCAGCGCCAACCAAACCAGACTGGTTAAGCTTTGATAGTGCCAACGGTGCGTTAACCGGTACACCAGATAATGATGATGTGGGTACGCATGCTGTTGTGTTACGCGCGACAGATGGCACCACGAATACAGAGCAAAGCTTCACCATTACGGTTAGCAATACTAACGACGCGCCGGTTATTCAAAGCACAAGTATCACATCAGCGACCGAAGACAGTGGCTATAGCTACACCTTATCGGCCACCGATGTTGATAGTGGCGATACCTTAACCTTATCCGCGCCGACTACACCTGATTGGTTAACTTTTGATGCCAATAGTGGTGTGTTAAGTGGTACACCAGCTAACGCTAACGTTGGTACGCATGCGGTAGTATTGCGTGCAGCAGACGGCACCACCAATACAGACCAAAGCTTCACCATCACGGTAAGCAATGTTAACGATGCGCCGGTTAATGCGACAGTCGCCCATGTCTCTATTTCAGAAGACACCACGCATACCTATGATAGCAATGCGGTCAGTGTTAATGACGTTGATGGCGAGAACTTAACGGTACAACTCGCAACTAGCGGCGGTACGTTAGCCCTAAGTCAAACAACAGACTTAACTGGTACGACAGAGGCAGGTGCGACCTTAAGCTTTAGCGGTACTCAAGCGAATATTAATGCTGCGCTTAACAATCTAACCTTCTATGCGGGCGATGATGCGAATGGTACTTACACCATCACGCAAACAGTCAATGATGCACTAACCAGTGATGTCGATACCTTTGAAGTTACGGTTAACAATGTCAACGACGCGCCAGTGAATACTGTGCCAAGCCAAGTGACGGTATCAGAAGACACGAACTACACCTTTACGGGTAGCGAAGTCTTTAGTGTTAGTGATGCGGATAGCAGCGACACCTTAACCGTGACCTTAGTCAGCTCAAGTGGTCAGTTAAGCCTAAGTGGCACAACCTCGTTAAGCTTTACCGAAGGCGACGGCAGCGCAGACAGCAGCATGACGTTCAGCGGTAGTCAGTCGGACATCAATACCGCGCTTACGAACTTGGTGTACAGCCCAGTCACGAATGACGATAGTTCAGCCACCATCACGATGAGTGTGACGGACGGTACCACAGAAGTTGATAGCGATACGGTCACCGCCGATATTAGTGCAGCGAATGATGCACCGGTTATTACGGTGGCAACAGCGGCAACTAATGAAGATGTTGCTGCTACTTTAAGTGTTAGCAATATTAGTGTTACCGATATTGATAGTGCCAGCTTAACCGTGAGCTTAACCAGTAGCAATGGTGCAATGAACCTTGCTGATAGCAGCTCAGTGACCTTAACCACAGGTGATGGTACAACTGATACGTCGGTTGTTATGCATGGCTCGATCGCGAGTATTAATAGTGCGCTAGCGGGTATGACATTTATACCTAGTGGCAACTTCAATGGCACTGGCCTAGTGACTGTTGTCGCGGTTGATGAAAGCTTAACGCAAACCGATACCGTAACCATCAATGTGGCAGCGGTGAACGACGCGCCAGTTATCGATTCCACGGCGAACCCTTCTGCGACAGAGGATAGTGCTTATGCCTATACCTTATCAGCCAGTGATGTTGATACCGATGATAGCCTAACTTATTCGGCTGTAACTAAACCGGACTGGTTATCAATTAATGCTTCCTCTGGGGTATTAAGTGGCACACCAGATAATGATGATGTGGGCACGCATGGCGTGACCTTATCCGTGACTGACGGTACCACAACCGATACGCAAAGCTTTACCATTACAGTGGCTAATACCAACGATGCACCTATCATTGGCTCAACGGCCATTACCTCAGCGACAGAGGATAGTGCTTATGCCTATACCTTATCAGCCAGTGATGTAGATAGTGGTGATAGCTTAACTTATTCAGCTGTAACTAAGCCGGATTGGTTATCAATTAATGCTTCCTCTGGGGTATTAAGCGGAACGCCAGATAATGATGATGTGGGTACGCATGGCGTAACCTTATCAGTGAGTGACGGTACTACAACCGATACGCAAAGCTTTAGCATAACGGTAGCCAATACCAACGATGCACCAGTGATTGGCTCAACGGCTATTACCTCAGCGACCGAAGACAGTGCTTATGCCTATACCTTATCAGCCAGCGACGTTGATAGCGGCGATACCTTAACGTACGCCGTTGCGTCGAAACCAACTTGGTTAAGCTTTGATGCTGGAACGGGTGTACTCAGTGGTACACCAGAAAACGAACACGTGGGTAACCATACGGTATCACTACAAGTGACTGATGGCACAACCACGATAGGCGAGCAATTTACTATTGCTGTGGCTAATACCAACGACGCGCCAGTGATTGGCTCAAGCGCCATTACCTCTGCGACCGAAGATAGCCCTTATGCGTATACGTTATCAGCAAGTGATGTTGATGTAGGTGATACCTTAACGTACGCTGTTGCGTCGAAACCAACGTGGTTAAACTTTGATGCCGGAACCGGTGTTTTAAGTGGTACACCAGAAAACGAACACGTGGGTAACCATACGGTATCACTGCAAGTGACTGATGGCTCAACCACGATAGGCGAGCAATTTACCATTGCAGTGGCCAATACCAACGACGCGCCAGTGATTGGTTCAACGGCGAATACCTCAGCGACCGAAGACAGTGCTTATGCGTATACCTTATCAGCCAGTGATGTTGATAGCGGTGATAGCTTAACCTTATCAGCGCCAACCAAACCAGACTGGTTAAGCTTTGATAGTGCCAGCGGTGCATTAACCGGTACACCAGATAATGATGATGTGGGTACGCATGCTGTTGTGTTACGCGCGACAGATGGCACCACGAATACAGAGCAAAGCTTCACCATTACGGTTAGCAATACCAACGATGCGCCGGTTATTCAAAGCACAAGTATCACGTCAGCGACCGAAGACAGTGGCTATAGCTACACCTTATCGGCCACAGATGTTGATAGTGGCGATACCTTAACCTTATCCGCACCAACCAAGCCAGACTGGTTAACCTTTGATGCCAATAGTGGCGTGCTAAGTGGTACACCAGCTAACGCTAACGTTGGTACGCATGCGGTTGTATTGCGCGCAGCAGACGGTACGACCAATACAGACCAAAGCTTCACCATCACGGTAAGCAATGTTAACGATGCGCCGGTTAATGCGACAGTCGCCCATGTTTCTATCTCAGAAGACACCACGCATACCTATGATAGCAATGCGGTCAGTGTTAATGACGTTGATGGCGAGAACTTAACGGTACAACTTGCAACTAGCGGCGGCACGTTAGCCCTAAGTCAAACAACAGACTTAACTGGTACGACAGAGGCAGGTGCGACCTTAAGCTTTAGCGGTACTCAAGCGAATATTAATGCTGCGCTTAACAATCTCACCTTCTATGCGGGCGATGATGCAAATGGTACTTACACCATCACGCAAACAGTCAATGATGCACTAACCAGTGATGTCGATACCTTCGAAGTCACGGTTAACAATGTCAATGATGCGCCAGTGAATAGCGTACCAAGCCAAGTAACGGTATCAGAAGATACGAACTACACCTTTACGGGTAGCGAAGCCTTTAGTGTTAGTGATGCGGATAGCAGCGACACCTTAACCGTGACCTTAGTCAGCTCAAGTGGTCAGTTAAGCTTAAGTGGCACAACCTCGTTAAGCTTCACCGAAGGCGATGGTAGTGCAGACAGCAGCATGACGTTTAGCGGTAGTCAGTCGGACATCAATACCGCGCTTACGAACTTGGTGTACAGCCCAGTCACGAATGACGATAGTTCAGCCACCATCACGATGAGTGTGACGGACGGTACCACAGAAGTTGATAGCGATACGGTCACCGCCGATATTAGTGCAACGAATGATGCACCGGTTATTACTGTAGCAACAGCGGCAACTAATGAAGATACTGCCGTGAGCTTGACCAGTGCGCAACTGAGCATTACAGATATCGACTCTTCGTCGTTGACCGTGAGTTTAAATGCTAGCAATGGTTTATTGGCCTTAGCGTCGACAACGGATGTGAATATCAGTTTAGGTAATGGCAGTACAGATCAGACGCTGGTGTTTAATGGCGCAATAGCAGATGTGCAAGCCGCACTGAATGGTGCTGTGTTTACGCCGAACGCTAACTTTAATGGCGATGCCAATATTGTTGTTCAAGTTTCCGATGGTGAACTGACTGACACCGAAACACTCACGGTGAGTGTCGCAGCAGTGAATGATGCGCCAACAGACATAGCGCTAAGTAGCTCAAGTATTAAGCATAGTGATGGCGCTAATGCGACCATAGGTACCTTGTCAACCACAGATATAGACGCGTTTGACACACATACTTACAGTATGTGTAACACGGTTGGCTTTAGTATTAGTGGTGATAAGCTGGTTATTGCCGACCCAACGTCGTTTGCCCAAGGCACGACGGAAGTTTGTGTACAAACCACAGATCAACTGGGTGGTAATATTCAAGAAACCTTAACCATAAGCGTGACTGATGATGTTGCGCCGGATCCAGTGAGTGCGGAATCGGCTATCCAATTTAGTTGGAATACACTCAACATTAATACCGATACCTTCTTGGTTGATTACCAAGTAACCGTATCTGAGGCGGCAATAGGCACGACTTATAATCATACTATAACGTCTTCTGGAACGGCTCAGGTGAGTGCGGCGGCAGAGGCTGGTTCGGTAAGTCAGATCACGGGCTCGGGTACCATCACGTCAACCAGTCAAACCATTTCTGGCATTGATGTTTCAGGTCTTGCCGATGGTACTTTAACCTTGGCCGTAACCTTAACGGATGCAGCGGGTAATGTGAGTGCGACAAGTACCGCGACACTACAAAAAGACACTGTCGCGCCAACAGTGACACTGTCGTCTAACCAATCACAACCAGTCGGCGGTGCATTTGATATCACCCTACAATTTAGTGAAGACGTTTCAGGCTTGAGTTTAGCCGATATTCAAGTCACTAATGGTAGTGCATCTAACTTGCAAGGCAGTGGTTCAACCTATACAGCGACAATCACGCCAAATAGCAATGCGACTGTCAATATTGATGTTGCGGCTGGTGCGGTTCAAGATAGTTTAGGTAATGACAGTATAGCGGCGACACAATTAACGGTTGTTGTCGATGGCACTGCGCCAACCATTAGCAGCTTAAGCCCATTAGATAATGCAACCGGCGTCGCGTTAGATACTCATTTAATCATGACGTTTGATGAAGATGTTCAAGCATTAACCAGTGGTAACAATACCATTACGGTCACGCGAACCGATACTAACGAGGTGTTTGCTAGCATTACAGCCGATAGCAGCTTAGTTAGTGTTAATGGCGCGCAGGTAACGATTGACCTTGGTAGTGCGACCCTACGTGCCGGTACTGCATATCATGTTGAAATTGGCGACAACGCATTTAGTGATCGCTTTAATAATGGATTTGCCGGTATTTCTGGTTCATCTACCTTTAACTTTACGACAGCAAACCAAGCACCAGTGAGTGCGGATGATACGGCAAGCTTAGATGAAGACGGTAGTGTGGCCATTGCTGTACTCGCGAATGACTCAGACACAGATAGTGAATTGAACCCAGCGAGCGTGATGGTGAAACAAGCGCCAGCTAACGGCTCTACCTCAATCAACACGGCGACTGGTGTTATTACTTACACGCCAAGTGCTAACTTCAACGGCGTTGATGTTTTCACTTATCAAGTGAATGACGTACAAGGTGATAGTTCAACTGAAGCGACGGTTTCTATTACGGTTAATGCGGTTAATGATGTGCCTGTGGCGGTTAATGATGTCGTTGCCACGGCCGAAGACACAGCAACAACCTTGACCTTAACCAGTAATGATACCGATATTGAAGATGGCGTACCTACTGGCGATGTAGTGATTGTGACCCAAGGCAGTCATGGCGGTACCGCGAAAGTCTTAGAAAACGGCAGTGTTGAATTTACACCTGCTAGTAACTTTAATGGCACAGATGCCTTTACTTACCAAGTTAAAGACAGTGAGGGTGCCAGCTCGAATATAGCGACCGTCAGCGTTGCCGTATCGAGTGTTAATGATCAACCTATCGCCACCGATGACCAAGCAACCACTAATGAAGATACCTCAGTCACTATTGATGTATTAGCCAATGACTCAGATACAGAAGACACTAGCTTCAACATGAGTCAAATCAATATTGTTAGTCAAGGTAGCTTAGGTACGGCCACGTTGGGTGAAAACAGCATTGTTTACACGCCTAATGCCAACGCCAATGGCGTTGACACCTTTACTTATGCAGTGAAAGACAGCGAAGACCTGACGTCAGGTACAGCTACCGTCACAGTAAGTATAACGGCAGTTAATGACGCACCGGTTGCCGTTGCTGATACTGCGGTATTATTGGAAGATGCATCGCTTGAGATCAATGTCTTAGGTAATGATACGGATGTTGATACAGGTGATAGTTTTGATACCCAATCGGTCAAGGTGGTGACAGCGCCTGAGTCAGGTACAACTAGCATCAATGCAACGACAGGCTTAGTCACCTATACACCAAATGCTAACTTTAATGGTGCGGATAGCTTTGTTTATACCGTAGCTGATGCTTCGGGTGCTGTGTCTAATCAACAAACGGTAAGTATTACTGTATCAGCGGTTAATGATATTCCGGTTGCTAACCCAGATCAGGTCAATACGTTAGAAGATACCGAGGTGACAATTTCACCGTTGACCAATGATACTGATGTTGATGGCTCATTGGATGAAACCTCAGTAGCGATCACCACAGTGGCGACGAAAGGCACGACAGTCATCAATAGTGACGGCACTATTATTTACACGCCAAATGCTAACGAAAATGGCCTAGATACCTTTGGTTATACCGTGATGGATAACGAAGGTGGTGTGAGTGAAGAAGCATTAATTACCGTGTCTATTGAAGCCGTTAATGATGCGCCAACCATTAATGCTAATTTGTCTAATCAAAATACAGATGAAGATGCTGTTTACACTTATACGCTAGATACCAGTGTCTTTACTGAGATTGACAGTGGTGACACCTTAACTTACAGCATTACAGGGCTACCAACTTGGTTAAGCTTTGATGCCAATACCTTGATATTGTCAGGCACGCCAACGAATGATGACGTGGGTGAGGTAAGCTTAACGGTAACCGCGACAGACAGCGAGTTAGCGAAAGTCAGTCAAGTGTTTGTATTAACGGTGAATAATGTCAATGATTCACCAGAGTTAGTTGGCGATATCCTTGATACCGCGACTAATGAAGATGCGGCATTTAACTTAGTACTCGACACCAGTGTGTTTAACGATATTGATACGGGTGATGCTTTAACTTATACCGTTAGCGGTTTACCAGGTTGGATGAGCTTTAATGCTGAAACCTTAACTTTATCTGGCACGCCAACTAACGATGATGTTGCCGTGGTTAACTTAACGGTTACTGCTACGGATAGCCAAGGCCAGTTTATCTCAGATAGCTTTGCACTCAATGTGACTAACACCAATGATGCGCCAGTGGTGAATAACGACGTATATAGCGTAAATGAAGGTGATTTATTGAGTTTAGGCGCTAGCCAAGGGGTGCTAAGTAACGACTTTGATGTCGACGCGGGCGACGTGCTACAAGTGAGCTTGGTATCTAATCCGAAATTCGCTAATAGCTTTACCTTGAATAGCGACGGCAGCTTTAGTTATACGCACAATAGTACGGAAAACTTTAAAGACAGCTTTAGTTACCGAGTGACGGATGGCATGGTAACCAGTGATGTGGTTACGGTGACGCTCAATATAGCGCCAGTTAACGATGCGCCTGAGTTCTTGACGACGCCGCAATTAACTACGGTTGCGCAAGGGGAAACCTTTAGTTACCAAGTGATCACCAATGACCCTGATGATTCGCAAACATTAGTGATTAGCCAAGCTCCTAGTTGGTTAAGCTTAAGCGAAAATAATGTGCTAAGCGGCACAGTGCCATTTGATCAAGAAGTGGGCGTACAAAACATCGTATTAACTACGGCTGATGACGAATTTGAAGTCAAACAGTCGTTCGATTTATCGATTAGTGAACGCGATGTAGCATTACTCAGTATAACTGGAGTATGGAGCAAGAAAGTTGTCACCGCGGGTGAAACCGTACAGCTTACCCTAACGGCTAAACATGTGTCAGGACCAGCTGTGGCTGGAGCCACATTAGTCAATGTGTTTGCTGGCAATGCGACATTTAGCAGTACTAATACCTTATGTAGCTTTACAAGCAATACCCGAGCTGAGTGTTTAGCTGATATTGCAGTGGGTGGCTCGGTCAATTACGTATTTGATGTCGTGACTAATGCAGCTGGTGATATTGCATCGGTCGCACAGGTTAATGATACGGCGGCTGATGGTAGTCGTTTAGCGCGTAAAGTATTTGATATTAGTGTGTCAGAGGTTATTGCTGAGCAACCTAACGACTTGTTTAATTTGTCAAACGCTACCGCTATTGCCGCAGCTGATGTCAACCTTGATACCGCCGGGGTTGAAATGGTTGCAGGTACTACCGCAGGTGATAACGTCAAGATTATTCGCATTCTTGAGACGGGTGTCGTTAACGGCGAAGTAGTTGACACGATTGACAACACTGGCCGCGCGAGCAAGATATTGATTAACGATATGGATCAGGATGGCTTTAAAGACGTCTTAGTTGTCAATAAAACAGGCCAAGCATCTACCTTGTACACCAATTTATCGGGTAGTGGTTTTGAAGCCTCACAAGGTAGCCAAACATTTGGTTTAGGTATTGGTGCACAAGTGATCGATTACAACCAAGATACATTCAAAGATATTGTTATCTTTAGTAGCTCGCAAATGCGCTTCTATGCGAGTAACGCTGGTACATTCTCGGATGAAGTCTTACTGATCCAGTCACGTTTATCTGAGATCCGCTCCGTTGTATTGGGTGATATTGATGGTGATGGTACTACTGATTTAACCGTTGGTTTACCAACTCGCTTAGCTATTGTGCGTAACTTCTTAACAACCCTAGCGACGAGTGCAAGACCGGCTGCTGGTCAAGTGTCTGCTGCCGCTGAGTTAAGTTTTGAAGATTTGATTACCGACGAGCTACCTATGGAGAACGTCACTCAACTGGCCGCCGCCGATTTAGATGGTGATGGTAAAGAAGAGATTGTCGTCACCAATAGCTTTGATGAAAGCAATACGGATGATACTGACAATGTTGATGGCGCGGCCATTAACGTTGTGAGTTTAGATTCGAGTACTAATCAAGTCAAAGTAGCAGCTAGTTTTGGTGCTGCATCTTCTCACTCAGTACAAGTGACGGACACAAACAATGATGGTTCGCCTGATTTACTAGTTGGTAACGACAATGGTGTTTATCAAATCTATCAAGGTACGGGTAAAGTTGAAGAGTTTAACTTAGCCAATACGGTTATTGTTGAAGCAACCACCTTAGTGGTACCAGTAGATGTCAATGAAGATGGACTTGCCGACGTGGTCGCTTATGAAGACACTGAAGAAGAAGTGCGCTTGTATCTATCGAAAGATGATGGGCAAATTGGCACCAGAGCAGAGCTTGCTGTCAATCTTGATCGCGTTGGTGATAGCACGTTATATCCGGGTAGTACGGTCGAGTTTAGTACAACAGTGAGTAACACTGGCCCTGATGTTGCGCGTCAATCACGATTAATTTTTGTAGGTATGACAGTCGATCAAATCGAAATTGATGGTGCGACTTGCGTACAGGTGAACAATGACGTGGTTTGTGATTTGAATAATATTGCCAGCCAAGACTCAGTTACCTTAACGGGTCGTTATCAGGTTAATCAAACCGGTAGCCGTCAAGTTAGTGTTGAAGTATCGACCATAGATACCGAAACCCAAGCTAGCAACAACCAAGCGAGTTTAAGTGTCACGATAGACGAAGTACCTAGCGTCACGGTGACAGCTAAGAGTGGCAGTGGTTCTATTGGCTTTGGTGCGTTTGGCCTATTTGGTCTAGTTGCATGGCGACGTGCGCGTAGCAAGGTACAAAGCTGGTTTAAAAAATAATTAATTGATAAGGATAACTTTGATGGGCAAATCCAAAATATTAGCCAAGCTTGCGGTTGCAAGTTTGGCTGTCTTTAGTATGTCTAGCCAAGCGAGTTTTTGGGTGGCGGGCGACTTTGCTAAAGTCAAAGGTAACAGCTTTGACAGCACGCAAGCGGCGTTAGCGCAAGTTAATAGTGGTTTAATGATAACTCAGTATGATGAAGATCGCCGTGCGTGGTCAATTGTCGCGGGTCATCAATTATCAGAAGCGTTCTCGGTAGATTTAGGTTACATGGATATGGGCGATGTAGAGTTAACGGCAGTTGGGGCAAGCATTACCCCTAATCAGAGCGCTGCCATTATTGCCGCGGAACACCCAATCACAGCACAAGGTTTGTTTGTTGCGGGTTCGTTTTATCATGAATACAGCGAGTTAACCCAATTGCAAATGCAGTTTGGCCTGTGGTTTTGGGATAGCGAATATGACGTTTATGTTAATAATCAACGCCTCGCAACATTAAAAAGTGATGGGCAAGATGTTTTTGTGAAACTCAGTATTGAGCACAAGATTGTCGACGACCTAGCCGTCACTGCCGGCGTAAGGATGTTACAAGACGATACCATTGCCAAACCCAGTTTAGTTTTTGGGGCTAAGTATCGTTTTTGATCGCAAGGGCTCTTTGCGCATTCTGATTAAAGGCTACAATTGTTTGTAGCCTTTTTTTGTTTGCCCAGCGAAGCTGGCAAACCCGCTAGGTTGAAAGAAACCTAGATCACCCCGACTGAGGGGAAGATAATCCGAATCGCAAGGGCGTTATTGGCCAACGATAAGGTCTGAAGGAAGCGATAGGAAGTTAACAGTACGCAATGAAAATGAACCTGTTTCGGCAGTTTAGGTGGGTAAGTTTGCAAAATAGCACGAAGCCCGATACTCAGTCAGACCTAAACTGTGTTTGAGGGTGGCATTGTTAACAGGGCGTCAGTGCAGTAACTGGGGAAGCCTGGCATCTACTCCACTTATGTGTGGAAACATCAGTTCAAGAAGTGATTCGAGAATGATGTTGGTGTGAGGTGGCAGATGAACCCGTAGTAGTGATAAAGCCTCGGCCGATGAAAGCCAGTAATGGTGTGGAGGACAAAACCAAGGCGACCATTAGCGAAGAGTCTAATGGCATTTGTCAGTATCAAAAGTACGACAAATGGCGAAGGGGGGAAGTATTCTTTAAAGGTATCGAAAGCACAATTTTTTTTTTTTGCAGAGGTTCATAAGCACCCTGACGAGGGTGGACACCGCAGACTGGAACACTAGGAATAGCGTATCTGGACTGACGGGTTGAATGTGGAGTAATGGTTAACCGCTCAGGCAGATTGCCGATAGGCTAGCACCCCTGAAGTTAACATGAAGCGTCAGCTCTGCAAGAAACAAAGTGACATTAGATACCGCAAGTCATAAGGCAATAGATGAAGGTATATTACAGTCTGTATAGTCGTATACTCAACGCAGATGCGTTATACAGCGCTTTCAAAAAAGTGAATAAAAGCAAAGGCGCGGCCGGAATAGATAGGCAGAGCCTGAGTGATTATGCATCTGATTTGGATAATAACCTGAATACGTTGCTAATCGAACTGCAAACGAAAACCTACCAGCCACTACCAGTCAAACGGGTAGAAATCCCGAAAGACGATGGAGGGATCAGGCTGTTAGGTATCCCCGCAGTGAGAGACCGTATAGTCCAGCAAGCATTAAAACACGTGCTTCAACCGATTTTCGACCCTGAATTTCATCCATCGAGTTATGGATACAGGCCGAAAAGAAGTTGCCATGATGCTATCAGCAAAGCGACGCTCTTTATCAGAGAGTACCGTCGTCAATGGGTAGTGGATATGGATTTGTCTAAATGCTTTGACCGACTCAATCATGAGTTGATATTAGCAGGCGTTAAACGCAGAGTGACAGATGGCAGTATTTTAAGGTTGATAAAGCAATTTCTAGACAGTGGCGTGATGATTGGTGACTTCTGGGAAGCGAGTGAAGAAGGCAGCCCGCAAGGCGGAGTGATAAGCCCGTTACTGGCGAACATCTACCTAGACGCATTTGACCAAGAAATGAAACGGCGAGGTCACAGGATAGTGAGATATGCCGATGATATTTTGATTTTATGCAATAGTCAGGCAGGGGCGAAGAACGCCTTACTCAAAGCGACCTTGATACTAGAAAAGGAACTGAAATTGACCGTTAATAGAACGAAAACGCACATTGCGCACAGTGGTGATGGTGTTAAGTTTTTAGGTGTTGAAATCGGTAGCCAATATACACGGATACAAGATAAGAAACTCAAACGGTTCAAAAGCAAAGTCAAAGAGATCACCAAACGTAATCAAGGACGGAATATTGAGAGTGTGATTAAGGAATTAAATCCAGTGGTGAGAGGCTTTGTAAACTATTTCAGAATTGCGAACTGCAAAAGGGAATTTGATAAGCTAGCAGGATGGATAAGAAGAAGGTTAAGAGCGATCCAATTGAAACAATGGAAACGGCCAGCGAAGTTACACAGGCGACTTAAGCAATTGAAGTATAAACCGCCATTTAAGTTCATCAAGATGAACTCGTGGCGCAATTCAGCGAGCCCATTGTCGAGCTTTGCGATGCCGAATAGTTGGTTCACAGAACTTGGCTTATTTAATCCTTCGGAAGTTAAAACGGGATGGCTTGTCTTAACCGACAAGATATGAAGAATACATGAGCCGTATACGAGGCCCGTACGTACGGTTCTGTGAGAGGGCTGAGGTGTAAACCTCACCCTACTCGATGTAGGTGAGCATTTATGCTTGCAGAGCCTGAATATGTTATTTTTGCCACTTATATAGTCAAAGCGATCAGGTTTTAGGGGCAGGTTTCTAGTTCCAGACGAAACCTAAGTACCTACATCCATGTAGGCAAAGCCGTCAAGCTTCGAGACCCCATGAGCATATGCTCTACTATGTGATTGGGGCGAGTAAGCGCTGACAATGAACCATAAGACCTGAGCGAGAAGACTATAGGTGGTTAGCCACCCGAGGTGTTAGATGTTTACGCGTTTGGCTAAATCTTGAGCCAATTGTTGCACAACTGATGTCCAATCTGCTATTTGCGGCTGACGATACAATCGCATTGATTGATACCAAAATGTCTTGTGACCTTGGGTTTGCCATCTTGGATCTGGCAGATAGCTTAATAATGTCCAGCATGGCTTGCCTAAAGCCCCCGTTAAATGGGCAACACTGGTATCCACAGCAATGACCAAGTCTAGTTGGTTGATCAACGCCGTCGTGGTGTGCATGTGTTTTAGCTCATTGGAAAAATCTTGCAGGTTACTGTTAAGATTGTCGTGGGTTTGTTGCAGGCTACAAAATGCAATATTGTCTAAATTTAAAATCGGGTCAAGCTGCTCTAAATCAATACTACGCTCGGCATCACGTTCATGGGCCGAGTTTCCTTGCCAAACTAATCCTACTTTTAATTGATTACCATGCTGAGTTAGCCAGTGGTTAATTGAGTCGGGCAATTTAGCTTTACTGGTTAAATAAGGCTTATCAAAGGCTTCATAGCGCCATAATTCGCCGAACTTGTAAGGCAGGCTATATAACGCACAGTGCAAGTCACTGTTACCGGGTACAAATGCAAATTCATTTTGTGCAATAAGTGTTAAGCGCTGGTTTAACTCATGGCTTAAGCTTGATCTAACTATTTCGTGTAAGGTTTGATCAATACAGAGGTTGATATGAGCAAAATGTGAAAATAACTGAGATAAGTAACGCAAGCACATGATTTGGTCGCCTAGGCCTTGCTCGCCATACACAAACAAGCAGGGAGCTTGTATGGCTGATTGTTGCCCTGTTATCTCTTGTCCTGTTCTATTTTGTCCAAAGAGCCCTTGCCACTCAGGCAATACTAAAGCCAACTTTAATTTAGCTATGTTTGGTGTGACTGGCCGTGATTCAAATAAGCGCCAACCACGTTCAAATTGACCTTGTTGTAAATAAAGTTGCGACAATGAAAACTGATACCATGTGTGGTTAGGATCTTGCGTTATCCCTTTTAACAGTTCGCTTTCTGCTTTGGCAAACTCATGTTGGCACATATAAATATAGGCTTTTTGTAAAACCATTTGTTGATGGTAGCCAATACTTTTTTCCGCCAATTTGATTAGCTCAAGCGCAAATTCACTTTTGCCTAATTTTAATGCACACGTGGTTAGGGTTAATAACCAAGCTAAATTGGTTGGCGCTAATGCAAAAGCTTGTGCCAACCAACTAAATGCCAAAGGTAAGTTTTTGGCTTTTTCTGCGAGTACACCTTGATAGTAGACATTATTGGCTTGCGGAATGGTATTTTGTGTTAAGGCTTTAGCTAAGGTTAAAGCTTGATTGATGTGTCCGGTGCCGACTAGCGCTTGTACCTGTTGATATTGCATTTCAGCACTGAGTGGTGGCGCAACTTCGGCGCGGGCATTTATACGGCGTAATGCAATGTCGTTATATTGGTTATCTAATAAACTTCGGATTTCTGTTTCACAAGCCAAGCTGTTAGGCAGTAATGAGGTGAGATCAAGGTGTAACTGCTCAATTGCGCCTTGCCATTGGTTGAGTTGTGGCTGCCTGTATAAGGTAACACTTGGGTACCATATGCTTTGTTTACGATCGAGTAACCAACGCCAATCAGGCACATAGCTGAGTAATATCCAAACCGGTTTGCCCATTGCAGCCGCTAAATGCGCTACGCCAGTGTCGACTGAAATCACTAAATCCATGTGTTCAATGATAGCGGCGGTATCGGTAAAGTCTTGTATTTGCTCTGAAAAGTCGATAATACGCGGGCTTAATTCCTTATGATTGACGGGATCGATTTGTAGCGAGTAAAACTGAATATCTTCAATGGCAACAATAGGTAACAAGTCGTTTAATGCAATGCTGCGGATCAAATCGCGCTTATTATCCGGGTTGCCAGACCAAGCAATCGCCACTTTAAATTTATGAGTGGCGCATCGTGGTTGCCACAACTTCACTTTTTCGCTTGGTGCTGTTAAGTAGGTAGAACATGATTGCGTGATGCTAGTTTCATCTAGCTGCCAAATACGGCCTAATTCCATCAAGCTAAGTAAATAATCTGCGCGCTCAATATTACGACTGATAACGGTTAAATTAGGTAAGTCTTGTGCATAATGCTGGATTAAGGATGCAATTAACGGGTTAACTTGGAAAATAACCTGCTTGGCTTGGGCACATAACTTAGGTAAAAAGCGTAAAAATTGAATGGTGTCGCCGTGACCTTGTTCGTAAATGATGGCTAAGGTTTTATCGGTTAACGCTTGGCCATTCCATTCAGGAATGCCTTTTTTCAGCGCACGCTGGTATTGCACTATGTTGCTTAAACGTAGACTGTATTTTTGCCAGCCTAGTTGAAATTCACCTAATGTGAGGTGAACTAAACTGGATGAAAAATCTGGGGTGATTTCATCGCCTTGAGATTGACTGGCTTGTAAATAAGCTTGCTTGGCTTGGTGGTATTGCCCTTGTTCTAAGTAAGCAAAACCTAAACTTCCGTAGCCGCGCAAACCTAAATCATGCCCTAAATGCCGCATGCGATCTAAACAATAATGCCCAGCGGCAAATTCAAATTGACTATTAAATGCAATAGCCGCGTTTATTAATAAATCTTTTTCTTTGTTGTTTAGCGCCAATGCATTGCGATAAAAGGGGAGGGCGTCTTTGGCCTTGCCTAATCTGTGTATACAAAGAGCTTGGGTTAACCACGCTTGCCACCAACTGGGTTGAATATCGGTAATTTGTTTAACATAGCGGGCTAAGTCTTCAATTTTATGCGCATTTTCTTGTTGCTTTGCTTGGCTATTTAACCCTGCAAAAGCGAGTTCCAATATCTTATTTAATTGGCGACTTTGCCACAGGTTTTCTAACACTGGGTCGTGACTGAGTTCGCGAGGTTGGTGCAGGTTTGGCTGTGGCACAACGCCCGATAAATCAGCTTGTAATTGCTTTAATGTTTCGTCTTCTGGGTTGAGCTTTAATCCGTCGAATATGACTTTTAGCGCGTCTTGATGTTGATTACATTCCTTCAGTACGGCGACAAGCTTGATTCTGGCTTCAACATAAGTTGGATCTTGATTTATCGCAGCACAAAACTTATCGACCGCTGGTTGGATTTGTTTGTTTTGATACAGCGCAGTACCGTAGCTGGATAATATATGCGGGTCGTTCGGTTGTAGTTTAATGGCAGCATCAAAGCTTTGCACAGCAAGGTGGTACTCTTTTAATGCAAAGTAACAAGTCGCTAATGCTTTATGATAATTCGGCTCGGCTTGCATCGCTTGAGACAAGGGTTTTAAGCCATCTAATGCTACATTAAACTGGCCTTGCATTAACGCTTGTTCTGCCTGTGCGAATTGAGAATTTGGGTTCACAGCGCTAATTCCTATTATTTTGTATTAATTGGGTTAATGCGAGTTTGATATCTTGGATCACATCAGACCATTGATAAATGGTGTGTTGGCGAAACAGCCTTGTATTGGGATACCAATAACTTTTATCTGTGTTTAACAGCCAGCGCCAATCTGGATCGGCGGATAACATTAACCAGCAAGGTACATTGAGTGCCCCTGCTAAATGGGCAACCGACGTGTCGACGGTTATTAATAAATCAAGTTGTTGTAATATTGCACTCGTATCGGCAAAATTTTCGATCTGATCATCTAAGCGCTTAATGGCAAATTGACAGTCATCAATTTGCTTAAGACCCTCTCCCATTTGCAAGCTGTACCAAGCTATTTTTTTACCTTCGCTATTTTCACCTTTGCCATTTTCTATTTCACAAAGTTCACTTAACGCTTGTAGCTCAATACTGCGGTATTGATCTTTTAAATGCTCAGGGTTGCCTGCCCAAACTAAGCCGACTTTTAATAAGTCGGATTGGGGAATGCGCTGCTGCCATTTTTGTTGATAGGTATTCGCTACATGTAGGTATGGTACTTGCTGATGCAATCCGTCACTTTGCATAGATAATGCAATTTGCAATGCCATTAACGGGCAGTGAGCGTCCATTGTGCCAGTGAATGTCATGCCGGCAATTAATTCAACGTTGGTTGGTAGTTGAGCTAGGTCGTGCTCAAGTAAACAATGGAGCTTGTCTTTGATCAGTAGCTTTAACTTGTTTACTCGTTGCGCGGCAGGCCATATATAGCGTAAAAATTGGATCGTATCGCCTAACCCTTGCTCGTCATACACGAGCAAGGTATCTACCTTTTGGCCTTGCCACACTGGGTATTGGCGATAAATATGGTCTTTTGAATACTTGTCCGTTTGCCATCGCACGTTAAAATTTTGCCAGCCTTGGGTAAATTGCCCCATCAATAGCTGTTGCATACCTAATCGCACGGTATTTTGTTGTTTGTTTGGCGCCAGTTTTTGTGCGTGCTGCCAAACCTGTAAAGCTTGCTGATGTTGGCCAATTTGTTTGTAACTGCTGCCTAGCTCGCTTAATGCATCTGCATTATTGGGATCACTCGCTAGCACTTTATTAAACATGGCAATGGCTTCATGCTGCCTATGTGTACGGTGAAAACATTGACCCGTTAAAATATACAAAT